>JBGTAZ010000383.1:0-4626 GCA_041749615.1 Leptolyngbyaceae cyanobacterium
TGTTTTTTTGCGTGGTCACGATTAGTTCTAGGGCTGCGAGTCATCTGCTTATATCAGCTCAAATGCTTGTTTAGTAAGAGTTTGACATATTCTCCATTCCTCCTTGACAAAGCTCTAATTTTCTTAACTTGTCACGAATGAGTATAGTCCACAGTTTATCCTTATGAATACAACTTAAATCTTTAGGAATACTATTCATGAGTCGGACAGTTCTAATTACAGGTGCCTCTAGCGGGATCGGTGAGGCGAGTGCAAAATATTTTATAAAAAAGGGTTAGAATGTCGCAGCAACCATGAGAAAGCCTCAAAATGCTGGCGAATGGACAAAAGCTAATAACATCATTTGTCCCTATCTAGATGTGACAGATTCCGACTCAATCAAATCTGCGATCGCCCAGACCTTAGAAAAATTTGAACGAATCGATGCTTTGGTCAACAATGCTGGCTATGCACTTATGGGACCAATTGAAGGAGTGACTACAGAACAATTGGAGCAGCAATTCCAAACTAATGTGTTTGGTGTGGTTTCTACTATGCAAGCAATTCTACCGATATTTCGACAACAGAAGTCAGGAACGATTATCAATGTTGCTTCAGTTGGTGGGCGGATTGGCTTTCCGATGACAGCATCTTATCACGGGACAAAATGGGCTGTTGAAGGAATTTCTGAAGCCATGCGATTTGAGCTAGAACCATTAGGAATCCGCATCAAGATTATTGAACCTGGTGGCATTAAAACTAATTTCATCAATCATGGTGCGATATGGGCTACTCATCCTGAATATAAAAAACCGATCGCGCAGGTGCAGAAATTTATGTGTAAAATCAACGATTCCTTGCCAGAACCCGATGCTGTTGCCAAAGCGATCTATCGAGCTGCCACAGATCGCTCTCAAAGGCTTCGCTATTCTCCGCATGGTGAAATGTTTTTGCTACTACACTCGCTTCTACCCGATCGCCTATGGCGATCGCTGGTCAAAACCGTAATGCTATGAACAAGTAAATAGGAGCATTCAATGAAAGCCTTTGTAACAGGTGGTTCAGGATTTGTTGGTCGGCACATGATTCAGATGTTGTGCGATCGCCTAGAAATCATGACTCACTGTAATAGCGATCAACTTTAGGGGATAGATTGTTGAAGCGATCGCTCCCGTGCATCTAGATATCTCAATAGGTTGGACAAGAAAATTACTGGATTTTCAAGGGCAATGATAGATTGCATTGTGTATATTAAAGATAGCAAACTTAGCAGCTAAAACCTGATGAAATGAGCTTTCTACAGAAAAGTTGGGATGGCATCACTGTCGATTATGGACAGATGTTTGAGACTGGCGAATTTGATGCAGCGATGCCTAAGGAAGGAATTGCGATCGCTTTTGCCCCCCATGAGCAAGTAATCTGGTCAGTAGATGGAGAAAAAACACAGATAACACCATTAGCAGCAGGTACTGCATTTATCTATGCTTCGCGGCAGTTAGTCTGGCATCGGCGTGACAAGCCTAGTGAATGGATTCATGTCACTTTCGTGCCTGAGTTTTTTAGTCGAGTTTCCCTAGAGATTGGCTTGGCAGAAGATACGCAAATTCAACATCAAGCCTTCTTTATCGATCCTACAATTCTTCAAGTTGCTCAATTGTTAAGGGCGGAAATTCTGAATGAAGGGCTAGGAGGAAATCTGTTTGTAGAGTCTCTCCGTAATTTACTAGCAATTCATCTACTGCGTCACCATCGAGTTGTTGAGCAATCCATAGACTTTAAAGAAACCCGCTTGAGCCTTTCCCAATTGCATCAAGTAAAAGAATATATTGAAGAAAATTTATCTGAAGAATTAAGTATCGCAAATCTAGCTTCAGTAGCCTTAATGAGCGAATTTCACTTTGCGCGAATCTTTAAAGCTACAACAGGTGAGTCACCTCATCGCTATGTCATCCAACGGCGGATCGAACGTGCCAAAGTTTTACTTTCTACTACTCAGTTAGCGATCGCCGAAATTGCCTATCGAGTCGGAATTAGTAATCAAAGCCATTTTACCGCGCAGTTTCGCAAATTTGTAGGTACAACTCCCAAACAATACCGAGATTCAGCATAGCAAGATTACAACAAAACACCGCAAGAATCGGGCGTGACATTTTTTTTGATTTTCTCTAAAGTAGATGCATCAAGCAGGTTACAGCTTTTAGAGGAATATAACCATGAAACTTACTCAGTCTTTTGTCTCATTATTTGCTTTATCACTCGTTCTCTTCAACGGTTCTTCTGTAGCTCAGGCATCTGAATTAAAGTCTTCAATTCCTATAGACTCGATCGCTATGCAAGCAACAAACTTCAAATCTGGTGCAAATCGGGTAACTTTTGAAAGTGAAGGAGAGAAAATGGTAGGAATTCTCTACTTGCCCAAATCCTATAAATCTGGTGATAAACTACCTACCGTAATTGTGACTGGCGCATGGATGACAATTAAAGAGCAAATGCCCAGCATTTATGCTCAAAAACTAGCCGATCGCGGTTATGCTGCATTTGTATTCGATTTTCGGACATGGGGTGAAAGTGGTGGGAAGTTAAGAAATTTTGAATCTCCAGCCGCCAAAATTGCTGACATCAAAAATGCCGTGTCTTTTTTACAAACGGTGGATGCGGTTGATGGAAATCGGATTGCGGGCTTGGGAATCTGTGCCAGTGCGGGTTACATGGTAGTAGCTGCGGCAGAGGATGCCCGAATCAAGTCATTGATTACAGTTGCCCCTTGGATTCACAATCCGCAAATTGTCGAAGCTGTGTATGGTGGTAAACCGACAGTAGAAAAACTGATTGCTACGGGAAAAGAGGCTAAAGCCAAATTCAAGCAAACTGGTAAAGTCGATTCTGTGTTGGCAACCAGTAAAACCGATAAAACCGCTGTCATGTTTGGCGATATTGATTATTATCAGAATCCCAACCGTGGCGCAATTCCAAAATGGTCGAATCAGTTTGCCCTTGCATCTTGGTCAGAATGGCTGACATTTAATCCCATGCCGATCGCTTCGCAAATCAAAGTACCTACGCTATTTATTCACAGTGAAAAGGCGGCGATTCCTGACGGTGCGAGACAGTTTTTTGCGGCAATTCCAATTAAAAATAAACAAATAAATTGGTTGAGCGATCGCTCTCAGTTTGATTTTTACGATCAAGAAGCTACCGTAAATCAGTCTATTTCTTTGATTGCCGCTAGCTTGAAATCAACCCTCTAAAAATTTCATCTTCTCTTTCAATATCTATCTAAAAATTCATCTCAAGGAGTCATTATGTCATTATCACGTCGTCA
This sequence comes from Leptolyngbyaceae cyanobacterium, assembly GCA_041749615.1. Lineage (GTDB taxonomy): Bacteria > Cyanobacteriota > Cyanobacteriia > Leptolyngbyales > Leptolyngbyaceae > ULC077BIN1. The sequence goes on from JBGTAZ010000383.1 coordinate 3,302, forward strand.
GATTCTCGCTGTCGGGGCAACTGGTTTAACTGGTGCGATCGCCCCACAAATTCTGTCACCCAAGAACGAAGAAGCGATCGCCCAAACCACAACCAATACAAATGGAAGATTTGCAGGAAAAGTTATTCTAATCACAGGAGCCACTTCTGGAATCGGCGAAGTTACTGCCAAAGAGTTTACGAAGGAAGGCGCAAAGGTATTCTTCTGCGGTCGTCGCACCAATTTAGGTGCAAAAGTAGAGCGAGAAATCCGTGCCTCTGGTGGAGAAGCCACATACATGAAGGCAGATGTTCGCAATGCCGAAGAGGTTAAGAATTTTGTTGATGCCTGCGTTGCAAAATATGGAAAAATCGATATTGCTTTTAATAATGCTGGTATAGACTATCCACCCAAGGCGATCGCTGAGACTTCCATTGCTGAATTTGACGATCTGATGAATACTAATGCCCGTGGAGTTTTTCTGGGGATGAAGTACGAAATTCCCCATATCCTCAAATCAGAAAGCGGTGCGATTATCAACATGGCAAGTATTGGTGGTGAGCGAGCTTTTCAGAACATTGTCGGTTACGGAGCAAGTAAAGCCGCAGTGATTCACATGACCAAGATGGCGGCACAAGAATATGGCAAAATTCGGATAAACGCCGTCCTACCTGGAGCAATTGATACAGCCATGCTTGATCGCGTTAAAAAAGATTGGAAAGTTACAGTCGAGCAACTTGTCGCAGCCTATCCCAGTAAGCGAGTGGGAAAATCTACTGAAGTGGCAAATATGGTGCTATGGCTTGCCTCCGATGCCGCATCATATGTATCGGGAGGTCAGTTTAGCGTTGATGGCGGTGGTCTAGGTTAAGGAACCAGTAATAGCGATCGCCTTTAGAGATTGATTATTGAGGCGATCGCCCTCTAAAAAGTAACAAGTCATTTGAGACTAATTGCGTTTTGGAGATAGCGATCGCCTCTACTTGTTCCACTAGCAGTAATGCGCCATATTACGGAAGTTTCTTGTTCATCCCAACCTGATAACAGAAGTCCTCCAACTAGGGTCAAAGCTAGTCCTGTGGCTTTACCTGCAATCGTTGCATGAGTGATAGTAACTTCATCTGTACCGATGCGAATAACCTTGCCCTCGTAATGACTGGTAATGAATAAGGTGTTAATGAAAGTGTAAAGCTTTTTGTTTGAAGGTAATTGCTCAACTAGGGGGAGGTTGACAAAAACCGGAAAAACGATAGAGTAGCGGTATGGAAGAACTGCCCGACATCAAACAACTAGACGTAGAGGCAAAAGATGCCTTGATAGTTGTGCTGTGGGAAGAAGTACAAAAA
>JBGTAZ010000384.1:0-9550 GCA_041749615.1 Leptolyngbyaceae cyanobacterium
TGCAAAGTTGGGCAATCGCACGTAATTTTGCACTCAATTTGTATCGTAGTTATGGTCTGCAAAACATGGCTCAAGCTCAACGTCTTGCTGGCTTTAGCCTTAACATGCTGAAAGATTTATTTAGAATGAAATAGCCCTGTATTCTATTAGGTTAAGTTTATACACCAAGTTGTGTATCAATTTCATCGATTCTCCTTAGAATATTCTGAATTTCATCGATGTTCTTAGTCAATTTTCTAAGCTTTAATTTTAAGCTTTGCTTTTCTGTAATCAGCTTTGCAAATTCTTTGTCATTCATGGCAAGTGCGGAATTAAGTACATTCCACACTTGCTAGTCAATCTAGCGTCTTCCGGAGAAGCAAGATATGTCTCGGTTAAATTTCAAGTTAAGCGACTAAAAGTCAAGTCCCAGTAAAAAAACATGGACTTATCCTGATTGATTTACGCTGTTCTGTAGGCGATCAATTTGCTTTTCTGTGTCTCTAATTTGCTCTTTTACCTGCTGTTTTTCCACAACCAGATCTCTGAGCTTTTCGCAAAGCTCGTCTTTTGAGGTTGCTTGTGAGCCATTATTTCGCGACATAACTTAAACTTTTATAGTACTCTTATACTATACGACAGCCTTCTTTTTGCTCCGGAGTTTTTCCAAAAAAGAACGATCACTGACGCTAAAAGCCTATTCATTGACTGCATAGATGTGAACAGCGTTATTTGAGGATCTGAAGATATGCGGGTCAATTGCTAGCTATCGCCGTAGTAGTTCAGTCTATTCAAGCGCTAGGGAGCGATCTCCCTAACGAGTAACTTAGGATCTGTTTTGATAATCGCGGGTGAGTATAGACTTTTCTGGAGTGAACTTGTTTAATGCGTCCGTCACTAAACCCCTGAGCGACTTCTTTTGCAAACATACATTGCCTGATCTGCCTCCACCCACGCTTGAAAGAGTCCTGAACTGGGATCTCGCGGGGCAATTCCTAAAGACGCTTCTACTTGAACAGCCTTCAAAGTTGTCTGAATTCGTTCCATCAGCAGATTTCCTACCGAGAGATCGCACTCCACCCCCAAAATCGCAAACTCATCCCCGCCAAGCCGTGCAACGACATCTTGCCACCGCACCGTACTCAAGAGCGCTTGCGCCGTTTGCCTCAGCAATTCATCGCCTTTTGCATGTCCTTGACTATCGTTCACCTGCTTCAAGCCATCCAAATCAATCGAAATCACACACGCCGAATAGCCAAGCTGCTGACATCGCTTTTCCTCGCTTGCCAACAGGTTTTCCCATCCTCGACGATTGTAAAGTCCAGTCAAAACATCACTCATCAATTCGGCTCTTGCCCGTTCAGCATAGCGAGTCTGTTCAGCCGCATGGAGGTCGGCACCGAGAATTGTACTCAACAATCTTGCCAATAGTTCCACTAAGGGGAGTTCGCTAGTAATCGTTTCCGATTGAGGAGTGGGATGAATCGCACAGAGCGTGCCAAACAAAGAGCCATCGCTACAGGTGAGGGGAACGCCAATGTAGGCACCAATTTGAACTTGGCTAGCAATGGGGGCGATCGCGTAAGCCGGAATCTCATCAGAGCGTGGTGCAATCCGAGGACCATATCCCGCCACCATTTGGCAACAAAAGGAATCCGCCCAGCGAAATACATCGCCTTCCTCCACGCCATACCCATGATCACTTGCTTGCAAAACAATCCAGTCCTGTCCTTCCGTCCGAGTCACCATCCACAGGTCAAATCCTATACGGGCGTGGAGAAACCCCAAAACTGCATGAGCCGCAGAATCAAAGTCTGAAAACCCTTGAACATCGAGCATGGTTATCCTACGGGTTGCAATTCAGCTAGTTTTTGCAGGACTTCTGCACTGTGAATCACCGGACGCACCTGGGTAAAGGTTGCCCGCAAAACACCATTCGGATCGATGAGGTAAGTGTTTCGTAAAGACATGGGTGCCAGCCAAGCACCGTAGGCTTTGCTGACGGTGCCATCTTCATCGGCTAATAGAGGAAACTTCAGCCCTTCGGCATCACAAAACTCGGCGTGGGAATCAACAGAATCGACGCTGATTCCTAAAATCTGTGTGTTTTTGTCCCGATATTGGGGCAAGTCTGTTTGAAATCGCTGGGCTTCCAAAGTGCAGCCGGATGTGAAATCTTTGGGATAGAAGTAAACCACGACCCATTTGCCCCGATAGTCTTTGAGAGAAATGGCGCGATCTCCCGTGTTACTGGGCAGTGAAAATTCGGGAGCGAGTTGGTTGATAGTCGGCAATGGACCACCCAACGCATGGGCAGCACTTGCAGGACTCAAAACCATCACCAGTGTGAAACACAGAGCTAAAACCAAAGAGGACAGCGATCGCAAAACCATGTCCAGATTACCCAATCCACTGCGAATCATAAATTTATAGGTAAGTAGAATTACAGGCAACTAGAATTATAGGTAACTAGAAAATCTCGCGTAACTAGCCCAGTTCTACTCTATTTTGCCAAAGCGCATTTGAGTTAGCTTTTTTTGGGCTTCTGGATCAAGACAATGCGCTAAAAATCGCCCATTTTTTTTCTGACTAGATTTTTTCTGACGATTGACCTGAATCGTTGCGGCATGAACATCTAACGCAAGCTGCTCGACTGATATACATTCTGCCCCATAGCCCACAACGGTCAGCCGTTGGGCGCGATCGGAGGTTGCCACAATCAAGCGTTGATGAAACTTGCGAACATCGGTCCGAAAGGCAGCACAGGCTCTTTCAATAAAGGTATCTGCGGTTTGCCCAAAGTCGGTGTAGCAGACTGCCAAGTTGCTGGTCACGACTTCGCGAGTGCTGGGAATATCTCGATATTGGGCATCAAACACCAGGCGCGTGTCGAAATCTTGATAGGCGCTGTAATTCGTCAATACTTCGATTAGCTGCCGCCGTGCCTCTTCCAGACCACTGCGATCGCGGATTTGTTTCAGGTCAACCCAACTGCCGACTACGTTGTAGCCGTCAACTAACAAAATCGCCAGCGGTGTAGAACGCGGCATGGCAGCAAATAGGAACTGAGTTAAGGTGTGCTGATCGTGATTCCAGTGTATCGCACTTTCATTAGGTATCCAGTATCACAAGTATCAGGTTTAAGCCGCAGAGTGCATTTACCTCTCGCCTGTCGCCTGTCACCCTTCACCTTTCTCATCCATCATCCGATCTCGCAGTCGTTGGGGATCGCCCTGATCAACCACCTTGCCGCCTTCTAGCAAAAAAGCGCCATCGCAATAATCCAGTTCGTCGAGGCGATGAGTCACCCACAGGGCGGTTAGTCCGCGCTGTTTGACCAATCGCTGCACTTGGGAAACCAAGTCGCGCTGACTGTCGAGGTCAAGCAGGGCAGTGGGTTCATCAAACAGCACCACTTCACATTGACGAGCAATAGTACCCGCGATCGCCACTCGTTGCTTTTGCCCACCGCTGAGGGCATAAATCGGACGTTGGATTAAAGGCTGCAAATTTACGGCAGTCAAGGCATCATCCACTCGTTGCCTCACCTGCGTAGCGGTTAACTGTTCGGCTGCTAATCCAAAGGCAACATCTGCCCCCACACTCGGCATCACCAATTGATGATCGGGATTTTGAAACACAAATCCTAGTTTGGGTAAGGGTTTGATCGACCCCGATTCAGGTTGCAATAACCCTGCCAATAGCTTTAGCAGGGTTGATTTGCCGCTACCGTTTGTGCCTAGCAGCATCCAAAATTCGCCTTTTGGCACATCCAAACAGCAGCCATTCAAAACACTGCTGCCTGTTTTCCAGCGAAAGTGCAGATCCCGAACCTGAATTGCGATCGCGCTCTGCTCGACGTTGCTTGCTTCCCGCAGGGAATAGTCGTTCGCGTCATTGCTGGGGGCGATCGTGGTCATCCTGGCACTGCGAAGTTAAAGCCCGGTGCCTTGCCAGAAGAAGTTCCTGTGCCCGATTTTTCATATAACTGCACGGCGGTAATCTCACTGCTGACAATGCTAATTTTCTTGCCAGTCTGATGATCACACACTAGCTCAATTAAACGTTGCTCACCCGATCGCATTGCCTCTATCACCTGCTGATAAGATACTTCCGCATCTTCGGAGGTTTTGCGCTGCACCGACAATGTAATCGGCGTACTCTTCAATGTGACATCAATAATAAACATGTAGCGTATCCGTACAAGAACCAAATCATTCAACCAAGACTAGTATCGCAAATCTCGCCCCACCTGTGCCGACCCCCCCTAGAAATCAGGCAAGATGTTAAAGTCTGTGAAAAGCTTTTTTTAACCGGATCACTTTTACCACACTCATCTCATCATGTTAGAGCGTCCGATGGATCAACCCAGTGCCCTTTCAAATAGCACCACAGCCAACAGCGGCGATCGCCCCACCCATCTACCCACTTCAGCAAAGGCATCCATGCAGCCCCCCTCGCTGTCCAATCCTCTGGCATACACGGATTCTTTTGTGAGTCGGCACATTGGTCTAACCGATGAGGATATTTCTAAAATGCTGCTGCTATTGGGCTTCAGTGATTTAGAAGGATTGATTGGGGCAACGGTGCCTCGGTCGATTCGGATGAAAGCACCCTTAAAACTAGAAGCCGAAAAAGGGGAATATGAACTGCTGCAAGAGTTAAAAGAAATTGCTCAAGAAAATCAGGTATTCCGCTCTTTCATTGGCATGGGCTATTACAACTGCATCACCCCGCCCGTGATTCAGCGCAACATTTTAGAAAATCCGGGTTGGTATACCCAATACACGCCCTACCAGCCCGAAATTGCCCAAGGACGTTTGGAAGCGCTGCTCAACTTCCAAACGATGGTGACGGATTTGACCGGGCTACAAATTGCCAATGCCTCCCTGCTCGATGAAGGCACCGCAGCGGCAGAGGCAATGTCGATGAGCTATGGACTCTGCAAAACCGATGCCAAAACGTTTTGGGTGTCCCAATCCTGCCATCCGCAAACGATCGCCGTGGTGCAAACTCGCGCCAAAGCGTTAGGACTGGAAGTGATCATCGGCGATCATGAAACCTTCGGGTTTGACCAGCCGATTTTTGGTGCGCTGCTGCAATATCCCGCTACCGACGGCACGATTTTTGACTATCACGAGTTTTGCGATCGCGCCCACACGGCAGGCGCTTTAGTCACCGTTGCCGCTGATTTACTCAGCCTCACCCTGCTCAAGCCCCCCGGTGAATTTGGAGCCGATATCGCCGTGGGCAACACCCAACGCTTCGGGGTGCCCTTGGGCTATGGTGGACCTCACGCCGCATACTTTGCCACGAAAGAATCCTTTAAGCGCCACCTGCCCGGTCGCTTAGTCGGCGTTTCCAAAGATGTGCAGGGTCAAGTTGCCCTGCGTTTGGCGCTGCAAACTCGTGAACAGCACATCCGACGCGACAAAGCCACCAGCAACATTTGCACCGCTCAAGTGCTGCTGGCAATCATGGCAAGCATGTATGCGGTTTATCACGGATCTGAAGGGCTACGAAACATTGGGGCACGAGTTCACCATCTGACAATCTTGCTGGCAGAGGGGCTAAAGCGATTGGGCTATACGCTGGGATCTGAAGCCTACTTCGATACACTGCGAGTGAATGTGGGTCAAGAACGCATCCAAAACATTATTGCTCGCGCCCACTCGCACCACATCAACCTGCGGCAACTGAGCGATCGCGCGATCGGTGTTTCCCTGGATGAAACCGTTTCGACCGACGATCTGCTGGCGCTCTTCCAAATTTTTGCCGGGGAACAGGGCGTTCAGTTTACCCCAGAAGATCTATTCCATTCGTCTTCGCTTCATGATGTCATTCCCGCTGTACTCCAGCGAACTACGCTCTATTTGACCCATCCTGTCTTTAATTCCTATCATTCTGAAACCGAGTTACTGCGGTATATGTATCGCTTGCAAACCAAGGATTTATCCCTGGCAACGGCAATGATTCCCCTCGGTTCTTGCACCATGAAGCTAAATGCCACCTCCGAAATGTTGCCCGTCACCTGGGCAGAGTTTGGGCAAATTCATCCGTTTGCGCCGACGGATCAAACGAGTGGCTACCAAACGTTGTTTGATCAGCTAGAACACTGGCTGGCAGAAATCACGGGCTTTGCGGGCGTTTCTCTACAGCCCAACGCGGGTTCCCAAGGCGAGTACACGGGCTTGTTGGTGATTCGGCAATACCACGAATCGCGGGGCGAGGGACATCGGCATGTCTGCCTGATTCCGACGTCAGCCCATGGCACCAATCCGGCGAGTGCGGTCATGGCAGGCATGAAGGTGGTGCCTGTAGCGTGCGACTCCGATGGCAATATTGATATTGCCGATTTGCAAGCGAAGGCAGAGCAGCATCAAGCCACACTCTCGGCGCTGATGGTCACCTATCCTTCGACCCATGGCGTATTTGAAGAAGGGATTCAGGAGATCTGCGCGATCGCCCATGCCAACGGCGGACAGGTTTATATGGATGGTGCCAATTTGAATGCTCAAGTGGGCATCTGCCGTCCCGGTGATTTTGGTGCCGATGTTTGCCACCTAAACCTGCACAAAACCTTCTGCATTCCCCACGGCGGCGGTGGTCCCGGCATGGGTCCAATTGGTGTGGCAAAACATCTGGTGCCGTTTTTGCCGAATCATCCCCTCGTTCAGGTGGGCGGAAAGCAAGGTATTGGTGCGGTTTCGGCAGCACCGTGGGGCAGCCCTAGTATCCTGCCGATTTCCTGGGTTTACATTGCAGCAATGGGAGCCGAAGGACTGACCAAAGCCACCCAAGTCGCCATTCTGAGCGCCAACTACATCGCCAAGCGCCTAGAAGGACACTATTCAGTGTTGTATAAGGGCAAACAGGGTTTAGTTGCCCACGAATGCATTCTTGATCTACGCCAGTTTAAGAAAACAGCGGATATCGATGTCGATGATATTGCCAAGCGGCTGATTGATTATGGCTTTCACCCGCCCACAGTCTCGTGGCCTGTGGCAGGGACGATCATGGTGGAACCGACCGAGAGCGAATCGAAAGCGGAACTCGATCGCTTCTGTGATGCGATGATTGCCATTCGTGCCGAAATCCGGGCGATTGAAGAGGGGAGTGGCGATCGCCAAAATAACCTGCTGAAAAACGCCCCACACACCGCGATCGCTCTAACTGAAGAGTGGAATCACCCCTACTCGCGCCAACAGGCAGTTTACCCCACCCAATGGACACGCGAGAACAAATTTTGGGCATCCGTGGGACGGATTGATCAGGCATACGGCGATCGCAATTTGGTTTGCACCTGCCCACCCATGGAATCCTATCAATAAGGGGAAGCCATTGCCGAATCATTAGGGTTGCCGTCATCACCGCCACCGCTGCTAACGGGTGCTAATGGATCATCGTCGGGGAATGGGCGATCGTCGTCTCGCCTGAGTAAGTAATAGATTGCTCTAACCTGTGGACCAAATACGACTTCATCTTCGTTTTTCAAATCCTGAGCTAGCAATCTGTGTCCATTAATTACTAAGCCATTGGCACTCCCTTTACCTTGGGCGTTTCCATCCAGAATTCGGTAGTAAAAACCACCGTCCTCACTGGGTAACTGCACCAAGGTTGCATGGCGGCGAGAAACAAACTGAGAAATCAGCCGAATATCGCATTGAGGATCTCTGCCAATTGAATATAAATCAGCATCGAGAGTGACCTCACGACGACCTTTGTCGTCTTCAATAATCAGAATGTGCGTGCAATATAAATCTGACAGCATAAAAAGTAAGGCTTTAAATCACAAATCGGCTATTGCACCTTCTAACCGCTTAGTCTAACGCCGCGAATGGAGTAATCGAGTAGCTGCATTGGGTGAAGCACAGGAACGGTTTTGCCTTGCAGTTCTAGATGCTTACTAATTTGGACGAAGCAGCCGATGTTGGCTGATGCAATCAAAGATGCGCCCGTATTTGTGAGATTTTGGACTTTCTGCCGCCCCAGTTCCGCTGCCACTTCTGGCTGCAAAATGTTGTAGACTCCAGCGCTACCGCAGCATAAAGCCGCATCCAAGGGTTCGCGCAGTTGTACACCCGGAATCTGCTTGAGCAAAGTGCGGGGCTGAACGCTGATCTTTTGTCCATGCAGCATGTGGCAAGCATCCTGATACACCATCGTCAGCGGCTGATCTTGCAGCGGCGACAGTTTTGCTATTAGCCCCACTTCCGCCAAAAACTCCTGCACATCGCGCACTTTGCCAGCAAATTCTTTGGCTCTGTCTGCGTAAACCGGATCATCTGCCAGAATGTGCCCATATTCCTTCAGCGTGTGTCCGCAGCCAGAGGCATTCACCAAGATAAACTCGACGTTGGCATCGGCAAAGCTGTCGATTAGTTGACGCGCCAAAGTTTTCGTTTGCTCTTCTTGTCCCTGATGGTGAGTCAAAGCACCGCAACAGCCTTGCAGTTTGGGCACGACGACTTCGCAGCCGTTAGCGGTTAGGACGCGCACCGTGGCAGTGTTGACATCCGGGTTAAAGAGGCGCTGCACACAGCCCAGCAGCATTCCCACTCGGTAACGCTGATTGCCTTGAGCCGGAATAATAGTGGGAATAGAATCTTGAAAGGCACTAGCAGAAATGGGGGGCAGCATTGCTTCCATTGCCGCAAGCTGAGGCGAAAGTTGTTGAATCACGCCGATCGCTCGCACCAGTTTTTGCAAGCCCGTTTTTTGATAGAGTCCCAACGGTCGCAGCAATAGCCGTAGCCGATTGGGGTAGGGAAACACCGAGAAAATTAATTGGCGCAGCAGTTTTTCCGGCAGCGATCGCTGATGGTTGCGTTCTACCTGCATCCGAGTCGATTCGATTAGCTTGTCGTACTGCACCCCCGACGGGCAGGTAGTGACGCAGGCAAGACAGCCCAAACAGGAATCAAAATGCTCCACGGTGGCAGGCGACAGCGGAATTTTGCCCTGATTCACTCCATCCATTAAATAAATCCGTCCCCGTGGCGAATCGGTTTCCTTGCCAATCACCCGATAGCTAGGGCAAGTGGAGAGGCAAAATCCACAGTGAACGCAGCTATCAATCAGTTTGGGGTCGGGAGGATTGCGGAAGTCAAAAGAGTGTTCGGTGTTCGGGGTGCGAGGTTCGGTGGCGGAATTTAGGGAATCAGGGGTCATAATGCTCTTTTTGGGAAAAGTTTTGAGTTTTAAGTTTTGAGTTTTAAGTTGGCGCAGCCCTCTTTTGACTTTTCCCCTTTCCTTTCTGCTCTCTGAAACCTAACACCTGTCTGCTAAATTCCACCTACAAACCGACCAGGACTCAGCAAATTGTCTGGATCGAACTGATGCTTCAGCGATCGCATCACGTTCAAGGCATTTCCCGTATAGCCCCATACCTCGATCTGCTGTTTCAGGGCGATCGGCGCTTGCAACACCGATAAAAAGCCGCCGTTTGTTTGGCAAATGTCACGCACTTTAAGCAGGTGATTAGGCGAGAGGTCGCCCGCGCAGATCAACCGTCCCAAGCCACTAGCAGTATGGATTTGAGCAGACCAGGAGGGCAACGAAAGCTGATGAA
>JBGTAZ010000385.1:0-5774 GCA_041749615.1 Leptolyngbyaceae cyanobacterium
ACAGGCATCCCCATTTCACGGGTCAAAAAGCTAGCGACGGCATCAATTTTGGTTTTTAGATCAGTGGCATCTGCCCGTCCCGGAAAAACGATTTGTATTTTCTTGGCTTGCGCCTGAGCAAGTAGTTGAAGATTAGAGGCACTAGAGGGTTGAAGCTGACGCGAAGTTGGCTCAATTGCGATCGCAGGCTCCCCGACCCCAGAAGATGAAGAAACGGCAGTGTTAAAGCCAACCAAACTGATAAAAGCTACACCAGCAGTTAGTTTAAGCCATTGAATAGAAACCATTGCAATCCTCAAGTAAAAGCCATAATTGCGGCAGCCCGTCTCCGGCAACCGCAAAAACGTAATGTTAATCTTATGCCTATTTGAGAAGTAGATGCAATTAGTAATGCAAATATTTTTCAATACGGCGGATTGAAAAGGCAGCATAAAACATAGGAACATAGGCTGACCCCTAAAAACGGTAGAGATATGGAGTCGGTGAGTCTAGATTTTTGGGCAAGAACAAGCGGCACCTGGATCAACGTATTCACGATCGCACTGGGAACGACAGCGGGTTCATTGCTGCGCGGGCGCTTGCCTTTTAGAATGATCACCGTGATTACTCAAGGAGTCGGTTTACTCACTGCATTTTTGGGCTTCACAATGGCAGGAAATTTGACCAAAGTGCAAGCGGGATTGTTGGATGGCATTGTTTTGGGGCTGATCGCGCTGGTGAGTGGGGGTTTGTTGGGAGAGTGGGCGCAGATTGAGGAGCGATTGACGGCATTGGGCGATCGCCTAAAGCACCAATTCAGCGGCAGTAGCACTTTCACCGAAGGGTTTGTGGCTGCCAGTCTCCTGTTTTGTGTGGGACCGATGGCAATCTTGGGCAGTTTGAGTAATGGACTCAGTGGCGACAATCGGATTTTGCTCCTCAAAAGCACCATGGATGGATTAGCCGCGATCGCCTTTACCAGCAGTTTCGGCATTGGTGTTGGCTTTTCCGCCTTAATGATTTTGCTGTACCAAGGGAGTTTGTCTCTATTGGCAGGCACCCTCGCCCAAATCATCCCCGACCCCACCACTGCGCCCCCAATTCTATTGACCACGGGCGTAGGCGGCTTGATGATTGTGGGCATTGGCTTCAACCTGCTAGAGATTGCCAAAATTCGGATTGCCGCATTTTTACCCGCACTGCTGATTGCACCCGTTTTGTATCAGCTTGCGATCGCCCTAGGGAATCCAAAATAAAAAAATCCCTGACGAAACCGCCAGGGATTACATCAGGGTGCATCTACCATTTAGTTCTTCCCCACAAAGCAGCCCCGTTCAGGAAGAAATGGGTGGAGTTTTCATAAAGATACGCTTTGAGGGGCTTAATGCTCTTGAGTTTTGGCTGGCGGCGCTTCACGCTTCGCAGAAAACGGGACTTCCCCCGCGCTAGAACTAAGACGAAGTATGCCTTTCATCGTATCTTGCTCAATCGTTGCTTGAATTGAAACAGTGCCCTGACAGTTGGGCAGATCGCTGACATTTCCCCCCAAGGTAAGCTGCTGATTGCGCCAGTTGCCCGTTAGGGAAGGGCGATCGCGCGCCATCTGAACACTCCTTTCAGGCGCAGGGTTTGGCAAGAGAGAACCCGTCAAGAAAATCCCCGATTGCTGAACGTTAAGAACTAGAGACTGAGCCTGCAAACATTTTGGCAACGATGAAACTGAAAGGGGATAACGCCCATCAATGGGATAGGGCGCTTTGAGATTTGCCTCACCGTAGGCAGTAGCAAGGCTAAACAAAAGCGTCACGCTGCCGATCGCGCATCCATAAAAAATGAGCGATTTTGGACTAAAATGCCCCTTCATGCGCTGACCTCCGGTTTTTGAGAGTTAACGTCGGCGATCGCCAACACCGAGGCTAAATGAGAGGTGACGCGGCTATAGCGGCGAGTAATCAACAGTGAAGAATAGCACTGTACGGCTAATTGATCGGCATAAAATCCCAAGGTTTGGCGCTCAAGCCCCCATTCGCGGCTGGCTCCGGCAATGGTGAGATCAGCGTTTCCTGAAGCTTGCACAACGGCGGCGATCGGATTCTCCGATTCTACTTGGGGAATGTGAATGCGCTGGAGTAAGGAATCGGGCAATTGATTCATCAAGGTTTTGAGTTCATAAGTGAGGTCGCTGGTCTGATGCTCTTGGGCAACTCGCAAAATGGTGAGGGTGCAATCTGGACTGTTTAGCACCAGTCGTAGGGCAATTTCTAGACCTAGATCATTGTGAATATTGGGGACATAGGGCACCAGGAGTTTTTCGAGTTTGCCATGTTGGCGATCGACAAACACAGCCACATCTGCCCGTGCGGTGCTGAGGATTTGCCCGACTCTGCCGCCCAAACGGTTTTTGCTAAACGCCGGACGATGCCACCCCATCAACACGAGATCAATGCGATCGCGTTCGGCGATGTCTGCGGTTTCTTGGGCAACATCTCTGGTTGCCCGCACCACCGGATGCACTAATGAGCGAATGTAAGGCGGCTCTAGGGTCTCAATTAAATCAAGTACTTGACTGTGGCGATCGACGATTAGGCGCTCGACTGAGGCAGGCGTGCTTTGGTAGGCATACTCTTCTTCTAGCTGGATCAAGCTGAGGGGATAGACTGCCGCCAAGATGGGCGAATCGGCGGAGGGCGGTTGGCTGCTAGCCGCGATCGCCGCTGCCAGTTGAATCAGCCCTTGCTGCGTACTAGGGTTGGCGATCGGCACCAGAATCCGATAATTGGGCGCAAACTCCTCGGTCACAGGCTCCACCATCGTTTCCCGAATTTGCTGCTTCGGATAAATCCACTCCAGTAGCGGCGAGGTCATAAACGTGGTCACCAGTGCCATCATCACCAGCATGGTAAACAACAGGGGCGAGATCACATTCAAACTCAGCCCAATGTTGAGGACGATCAATTCTGTCAGCCCACGGGTGTTCATCATCCAACCCAATGCTGCGGCATCGCGCTTTTCAATCCCACAAAACCGAGCGGCAATGTTGGTGCCCACATATTTCCCAGTAATGGCGACGGCAATCACTAAGGCACACAGCGCCCACAGCACCGGGCTATTCAGCAAGCCGATCTGAGTTCGTAAGCCGCTGTAGGCAAAGAAAATAGGGAGCAAAAAGGTCAGTACAAAGTCTTCGGTTTTTTGCGCCAGTTCGCGGGTCAGTCCTGGATGTTTGGGCATGACGGCACCCAGCAAAAAGGCACCAAAAATTAGGTGAATCCCAATCAGTTCGGTGATCAACGCCGAGGCAACTACGCCCATGTAAATACCCGCCAGCATGAACTGATTTAGGTGCCCAGTGCGATCGAAATACCGAGCCAGTCGCTGCAAAAATACCCGCATGACGGTCAACATCAGCGTGATATAAAGCGCGGAAGCCAAAATGGTCGGCAAGGCTCCTAACATACTGTTGGTGCGGGTGACCGCGATCGCCAGTGCCAACAAACACCACGCCGTCACATCATCCACGGCGGCACAGGTCAGCGCCAGGGTTCCTAGCGGCGTTGACTGAAGATTATTTTCAGTAATAATTCTGGCTAAGACTGGAAATGCGGTGATCGACATCGCCGCCCCTAAAAACAGCGCAAATGCCGTAAACGACACACCGTTATTTGAAACTAGCGGATACAGCAGCAGCGACAGCAGAGTTCCCAGCGAAAACGGCACCAGAATACTCATGTGAGAGATCAGCACTGCCACATCAATCTGGCTCTTCAGATATTTTGGATCAAGCTCTAGCCCAATCAAAAACATGAAAAAGATTAGCCCTATTTGAGAGAGCACGCCCAAATAGGGGATCACTTCTGGCGGGAACAGAAACGCTGCCACATCGGGAGCCAGCAACCCAAACAGCGATGGACCCAGCATAATTCCGGCAACAATTTCACCAATTACTAAGGGTTGTTTGATGCGGCGAAACGCTAAGCCAACCAGGCGAGAAAGCCCAATGATGATCAGGATATTGATCAGAACAAGAACGGTAGTATCGATTTTCATGGGCAGAGGAAGGTGAGGGAATGGCGAGGGGTTAGGGGCGAGCGGTGAGCGGGTAATTCGTAATTTGTCACGCTCCTTTGAGGGGTCTGCCGCGCCAAGTCCAGCCCCAGCCTGTTTCGGTTTTAATGATAGAGCCAAGAATGATGGCGGTGACGAAGACTCCACCCAAACCTGTAAGCCACCAATAGCGGGGAGGAATGGCGGATAGCTGGGCGATCGCACGGCGCATGGGGTACTGCAACAAGATGCTAGCAAGGGCAAGGGCGATCGCAATTCCATCGAAGGTCGTGAATCCAGCTAGCGATCCCTTGATTAAAAGACCGATCGCTGCCAACCAGGGAAGCGTACAAATCCACAGGATCAATAGCGCTGTTTGTAGCGTTATTCCCAAGTTTCGCTGAGAGCCGAGATAACAGTTTTTCGTCCAGCCTTCCCACAGCGCCGCACCGGTGGGATACATCTGTAGGGTGCCCAACTCATGCCCTAGCCCACAGTGTAACCTCAACCCCTTTTGCTTAATCAATCGCGCTAGCTCGACATCTTCCACGACCTGATTGCCGACGGCTCGATGCCCCCCAATCTGCTCGTAAGCGGTTCGCCGAAACAGCATAAACGGTCCGACGGCAAAGACGGTTTCAGACTGGGGATCATTAATTTGAGCAAAATCAAGCCCTGCTGCCAAGATGCCTGCAATCAGCGGTTGTGCTAACCACTCCGCCCAGCAGCCACAAACGAGAGTGGGCCAACAGGTGAATAAATCGATCTGCGATCGCTGAACAAACTCCATCGCCGCCGAAATTGCACCGGGTTTCAGCCGCACATCGGCATCGAGGAACAGCAAAAACTCCCCGCTTGCCTGCTCAACTGCTTGCACACATGCCCAGTTTTTACCCACCCAGATTTCGCCCTGTGGACGGGTTTTCCCCGCAATCACCTGTAAGCGGGGATCGGCAAGGGTTGTCTGCAAATTCTGGGCGATCGCGAGGGTGCTATCCGTGGATTGGTCATCCACTACCCACACGTCTAGCCAATCTGCTGCCCAATGAGAACTATCTAGAACCGCCCTAATGCAGGCGGCAATGTTGTCTGCTTCATTGTAAGCCGGGATAATCACCGAAATCTTGGCAGGGTGACCCAGCAGAGCCTCGGACGTTTTGACCAAAAGCCGAGGAGCGGAGATCGCCGCCGTGCGCAGCTTGCCTAGATACAGCACTACCCCGCCGAGCGCCAGCAACAATGCAACCACGAGCAACACACTTATCCACAATGAAGCAATCATTCAGTTATTCAAAGAAGGGGCATCGCATTAAGCCTATCGCAGCGAATGGACTGGGTAAATTGCCAGCAAGTCCAGATTGAACGTTAAAAACGGAATGCAGATCGCGGTGTTGTAGGTTGAATTCTGAGGGCGATCGCCAAATCTAAAAAAATTATTAACCAAAAACAAAAGAATTGTGACAAAATCTTCTTGTTGAGAAACATCGAAATTTTTGCATGTAGCTTTCACAAAAATATTCGTACTTTCTAGGAATTTTTAGTAAACCTTCAGTAAATTACCCTTCTTGATGATGCCTCGGATACTCGTCATTGATGACGACCCCGCAATTTCTGAATTAGTCGCCGTCAACCTGGAGATGGCTGGATATGACGTTAATCAAGCTCCAGATGGCATCAAAGGGCAAGCAATGGCGTTGCAGATTCAACCTGACTTGATCATGTTAGATTTGATGCTGCCAAAAGTAGATGGC
>JBGTAZ010000386.1:0-12005 GCA_041749615.1 Leptolyngbyaceae cyanobacterium
ATTGTCGCCTGTGAAGATGTTGAGCCGATCGGCAAACTCCACATCAAATCGATCGGCAGGTCCGACGTGTTTTAGATGCAACTCCTTTAGCATTGGACGATCCCCTTTGCCCGCAACTGTTTACCGATGCTAGACCATTCATACTTGCCCTGGATCAGGTCTTGCCAGTATTTTTTGGCTTCGCTCCAGGGGGTGAGTTCCCAGAGGGGGGCGATGTTGAGGACTACGCCATCGTTGAGGTCGGGGTCGAAGACGACATCTTGGATCAGGTTTCTGCCGAAGTCGAGCTTGGCGGCACGTTGCAGTTTGTCGGAGAAGTCGGTTAGCTCGGAAACCAGGCTTTCTTGTTTTTCGATGTCGCGTTCTAGTTTCTTTAGCGCAGTGCCGGATAGGGTGGCTCTCTGGTTGTTGAGTTGGTTGAGTTTGTCGGTTTCCAGGTTGAGCTTGGGTTCGACGTATTGGGTGTGTGCCTTGAACAGGATATCTTTGTCGAGGCGATGGTAGTAGAGCCAGAGGGAATAGGATTTTTTGCTGGACTGGAGGAGCCAGTAGATGGGGGCTTTGCGGCGGCTCTTGGAGTAGCGTTTAATGTGGTCTTGCCAGAAACCACCATTGCCAGGTTTGCGGAAGTAGTCACGCAGGTCTTTGACACTGAGGATTTCACAGGCTTCTTGTTCAATGTTTTCTGCCCTATTTCCCCACAGTACTTCGAGGACATCACGTATACGGCGAAGAATATCATCAGGATGATCAGGATCATCTACGAGAATGCCATCCCAATCAATTTGTATTGGATATTTGGAATCAGGAATTGTGCGTTGTTGAACACTACTTTCTGGAGGTAAGGTGTTGACATCAGGACGGGCACAAAGCCATTCTTCGCTGACAATATTGCCGCTGGTAGCAGGAAGTCCGTTTGAACTAACAAGTGCCCCAGGAGGACAGATAGAGAGTGGATCGAATGGATCGGGTAGTTTGGCACTTAAAGAAGAATTACCTATAATACGGAGATCCCATCTGCCAAATACGCAGCCAACAATACAAGAGAGAAGAGCTTGAGTTTCTTCCTGCAAAATCTCAGAACCAAGTATATTTCCCTGCTCTAAAAGATTTACTATAATTTTGGGAGCCTTCTTAAAGAGATGTGCCAGAAGCTCAAGTTTTCGATTGCCAAAGTATGACTTCTTTGTTAACTGTCTTCTTGCGCCTTCCTGCTGGACTACGTAGGAAATTATGTTTGATTCTGTATCGATCCACAGACGATGCAGAAGTTCAACATCAATATTTTGAATGTCTGACGAATAGCTCATTGGGTGAGGACCAACGACTGTTTCTATGACATCTATATCTACATCTCTAAACATGAGATATGATTCAACAATCGGCTCTAACTTCCAGCTAAGTTCAATCAGATTCAATGCATCATTCAGTATCTTGAAAGACCACTCTTTAGCAAGACTTTTCAAATCTTTACCACCAATTTTCGCAAAAGCAGTTGATACAAAGTCTCTCGATGTTTCATCAGTAGTGAAGCGTAGTCTAGCCAACTCTATTCCTTGAAAAACTTCTTTCAAAAGTTCTTTTTCTAAGGTGATACATGGAGGGGGAAGATCATTCACCAATCCTGAACGATAATGGTTGGCGGCACTGCCGGGAACAGAAGAATCACCAGATCCTACAAAACCGTCCATCATGAGTTTGAAATGTCGAGTGTATGCTCCTGCAAGGTAAGCCAGTACGCTATCATTTTTTTCAAAAAAGATAGCTTCACCAGTGGCACTAAAAATGCAGTTTGCTGGGAAAACGCGAGGACTAAAATCGCTTGTAGTTCTCTCAGGGAAGGTTAAACCACTCTTAAAATAATCATCCCAAGCATTAATCCACCTAGACCAGCCTGCACTACCGAGAGTCTTCTCGGCTTTTGCCGAAACAAAGTTCTTAAGCTCTTCACCATTATTTTTCCAATTAATAACAAGATGGAGATCATCCCAATAAGGCTGATATTCTCCTCCTTTTGCAAAGTAAATCCAATGACGCTCTCTCCCTAAATCTTTTGCAGATACTTCCCAAGCTAGACGTAGAAATCGAAAATCATCCGTTGTCTGTAATCCATGTCTTGCTCTACCGCCTTCAGAAATTAAATTTTTAGCTGTGGCAGTTGAAATGAGAAGAGATTCTGGTAGCCAATAACAAAGTACTTTGCCTGGAATGTTTCTGAAGATCTCAAGAAAACTCCAGAAAATAAGAGTTCTTGTCGATATTTTCCCATTTATTAAATATTGGTTGACAGCGTTTTCCTTATCTTTTTCATCTAATACTCTTAGAAAAAAAGTTTCTAAAGCACTTGGAGCAACTGAAACGATATAGGCGGCTGCTTCAACCATCGCTTCATCTAGTACGCCATATCCAAGGTCTGCAAAGCAACGAAGGCGACCATCTTTCAAAAATGTATTGTCCCTCCATGTTTCTAAAGAGTCGTTAGCGACAAGAACACGTGAGGTGATAGCGCCAAGAATTCCAGTACAACCACAAAGCTTTAAACCTTGGTCAACGAATGCCATCCCTATATCTGCTTTAGCGGCTGGGTATTTTAATTCTATATATTGTTTGGCGGCTATTGATGATTCGCCAAAAGGTGGATTCATAAGCACTACATCAAACGCTTTTTGGCAAACGTCTATAAACGCAAACCCCTGCACCGCATCATTAGAAAATAGCTGTCGCTGAAGCTGCTGGGTTCCTACGGCTTTTTCGGCATAAGAGCGCATCGCGTGTTTTGCCTTCTCCTCAAGCTGGCTCCAGGCTTCTCGATCAGTCGATGCAGCCGCATCAAAAATACTCAACTGCTCCGGGCGCAAAATTTCTTTTACAAAGGTCTGAATCTCATCCTCAATCTTGAGCAATGACCCGGCTTCTCCTGCCAGTGTCATCTTGTCAAACACGTTTCGTACCAGTCGCCGCAATTCCTCAGACGGCAATTCTGCGATAAACTCCTCCAAAAGTTCTGCCTCTCCCGGCATTGGCTCGGCGCATACCAGATTCGACTTTGTAATTTTTGGGCGTTCCTTCTTCAGCCCCATCTCCTGATATGCCCGTTGCGCTCGTAGCCAAAGTGCCAGCGCCGCAATCTGGGTTGCCCGGATATCAATATCAATGCCATGCAGATTGTGTGCCAGGATCAGACCGGGTACTGCCTGCCGAAACTGGGTGCGGTCTGGATAATCCTGCTGTAACGCTCCACCTAACGCTGGATCATCGTAGGCTTCGTCATAAATGGTTTGCAACAGCGTGAAGCAATATAGCAAAAAATGCCCACTGCCGCAGGCTGGATCAAGCACGCGAATTTCTCTTGGATCTTTCTTAGCGCGGTGGGGAATTGGGTCTTCTTGCCGCCGTACCAAATACTGACACTGTTCCGTTAGTGCTGTCTCCCCTTGGCGCATTTCATACCAGGTTCGCCCCAAGGTGTTGTCGGTCAGAAATTGCACCACATAGCTAGGGGTATAAAACTGATTGCGAAATGAAAGCTCATAGGAGTTTTGGGGAACTGGATTATCTTTACGAGCTTGCCGCCGCACTTCATCCGGCGTGAAATATTGATAAATCCAGCCGATCGTCTCATCCTCTGCCCAAATGTCCTTGAGCGCTTCACTGTTGAGCAACTCTAATACCTGATCCAGCACCCGCTGAGGGGGTAACAGCCGATTTGCTGGATCATGGGGTGAAAACAAGACTCCGATCTCTTCAGACAGCGTACCGCCCAACCACTCCAGAAAATGTCGGTAGGCAGTAGGCTGCTGTCCAGCGTTATACAACCGCTCATCCTCCGGATGCTCTGCTAGATAAAACTTGACATTGTTCGACGCATAGCCACGACTCACCGATTCCCGAATCAGCTTTCGCACCTCCATCATCTTGTAGGCACAAAACCGATTGAGATGAGTAAATGCCATCTCTCGAATCAATTGCTCTGCCGCATCCTTCGCTTTGAAGCCTCCCGCCTGGATGTGCTCTAGATGGACTAAGAGCTGCGATCGATACTCCTGATCCTCTGCTGACAGGTGGCTCATCGCCGTTGCAGCATCAATCTTGCCCAAAGCATAGATGCCAAATTGCCCCTCCAGCATTTCAGCAACCGATTTCTCCAGTTCCTTGCGGCACTGAGTCACAACATTTCGCAGCGTATTTCGCAGTGCCTTATCCATTGCTAGGCTCCTCCTTTTGTTTCTGCCGCTGGTATGCTTGTTCACGGAGTTGGCTGAGCCATCCATGATCGAGCTTAAAGGTGATTATACGAACTTGATCATCAAAAGCTTGTATAGCCTGAATTTCTGAAAGCAATTCCTCTTTAAGGTCTAGCGCTCTTAACTCTGTCAACTGTCCTTGATCAGCATAAAGCTGAAATAACTCTGGAGGCAGATCGAATGAAAAAAGATACCTTCCATTATTTTCTTCTTGCAAGTACCATCCATTTTCATTCCAGAAGATCCTAACTGAGGAGTAATCCCTAAAATCTAGATTTGCCATTTCATCACCGCCCAAATCGGGATTAATGGTGAGAAAAACCGGAAACTGCCTTGCCAACATTGCAATTAAAGAACCGTTGATTCTTCTACAAGAATTGAAGAAGGCTTCTAGAATATCAACAGCATTGTCCGAATCTACCTCGTATATTTGGCGGATAGAAGATGTACCCAAATCATTGATTCGCTTAAAGCTATCTCTAAATTTTCCACGGAGTTCGGTTAGGTTAAATTGTAGTTCTCCTTTATCATTCTTTGGAAATGCTTGATCAGCTACTTCTCTAATCAAAGCGACGACAGGTTGAATAAATCTAGATTTGGTAAGTGGAATGAGATAAATATCATGTGAATATGCGTATTTCTCAGCATTAGAGCTAAAATCTATTGCCGAAAAACATGCGTATTGATAATGGTAACGAGTCTTGCGAACTTGCAAATCTGATGCCGTCCAATATTCATTGACATCTTTTAATACACCAATGGCATTTCGGACAACTTCAATACCTGGTGTCTTGCTGTAATATTTAGCCTCTATTAAAAGTCTTTGAGAGTTTGAGAATGGAGGGCAGACGGTAAAGTCAGCAATTGCATCTATTTGATGTATGCCACCGCGACCACGAACAGCTAAACCAGCGGAATGAGTAGTTAATGTTGGGTCAGAACCAACTTTCTCTATAGTGCGATAACCTGACTGACGCAGAAGGTAAAGTAGAACTTCTTCTAAAATCATTCCGCGAGTTTGGGGAATAGTAGCCATAATTTTTATTGCTCAGAAGTAAAACACTGTTTACGGTTGAAGCTCTGCTTTAAGTTCCAACATTCTCTGGGCAATCAGTTCATCTAATGCCAAGCAAACATGACCTACTGTATCCACGGCTTGTTTTGCCCAAACATAACTAATTTCCTGAATTGGAGCACCTGGCTTAGATTGAGGACGATCGGCACGATGCACAATGTCATTCCTACGCTTCGCTGTATCAGTAATAGATTTTTTCAACTCCTCCTCGTCGCGGTGTAACTTGCTTGCAATCTGCCCCCAAGGACTTTGAACTGTTAACATCATGCCAGTGGTATGAACACCCTTAGCTGAACTGAGATAGCTGAAGTCCATGAACCCTAGAATCTTATTCGCTATGAATAAGGGAGCTTCTGGATCACCAAGCAGCCTGAGTGTATCTGACAAACTAAAGGTTAGATTTTTGAAATAGTCTCGCAATTCTTTATCCTGAGGCAAAAAGTCTCGTCCTTTGACCTCAATGACGGTTGGTAAATTAGCTCGAACCAGGGAAGGTAAATAGGTATCCATTCCTGTACATGCTGCAACAATTGCCTGACGCAATAGGTTATCTAACGCAGACCGCTTCAATGCACTGGATGGAATTTGCGCCCGTTCCCGAATTAACCCAACGAAGATTTCGTTGTAGATCAACATCAAACCTTCGTCAGCACTTGCACCGACCATCTCGCGAAGGGATTTAACCAAGTCGCCTTCAGACTGAATGGCTTCACACTCCAACAGTCGATAGACGCGCAACAGCAGCTCTGCTGGACGCATATTATCCTCAAACGCCTGCCTGGGACTGATAAACGATGGAACCACATAAGGGATTGTGCTAGTCATAGGGCTACTCCACAATCACCTTGATGCCCTTCTCCAGGAGCGAATATAGGTATTCCTTCAGTTGCTCCACCGCTTCATCGATCGCTTCGGTAGAGGTCAGGTCACTACTAAAGAACTGAGAAAGCTGCACCCGCTCTACC
This sequence comes from Leptolyngbyaceae cyanobacterium, assembly GCA_041749615.1. Classification (GTDB taxonomy): domain Bacteria; phylum Cyanobacteriota; class Cyanobacteriia; order Leptolyngbyales; family Leptolyngbyaceae; genus ULC077BIN1. The sequence continues at coordinate 6,285 of JBGTAZ010000386.1, forward strand.
CGCGATTTATCATCATCTGGAGGCGCAATCAATTCCTGAATTCTTGCCAGAAGCTGAGTTTTCAAGCCCTGTGCTGCCAATAAATCAGAATCCATCTGGTTCAGTGTGGCATTACAAACCTGGCAGGTTGTTTTGGCATCCTGAAAATAATCCTTTTCCTCACAAGCCCGGAATTTTAATGGAGAGAGTAGCGTTTTGGAAATATCCTCTGGGATCTCCAGCCATTCGGGTTGCCCTTTTAGATCATCAATCGCACGAATAAAATCATGATGCCGCTGGTCATGCAGTTGAGTGTAAACAGCGCGATAAGCTGAGAGAATTTCCTGGGTCAATGCTGCAATGCGAGTCAGGTGGTCGTAGCAGTGGCGATCGTCCAGTAGACCCTGCAATTCCTCAATCTGGCTCTCTAACACGGCTGCTTCCTGTCGGTTCAGCAAGGCATTGGCAACATTGTTCACTGCCAATCTTGCTTGTTGAACCTTTGCTAACCCCTCACGATCGAGGATGCCCTGCATCTTCCGGATCTCCGCGCTGGCTTCCTGTAAAGCATTTCCCTCTCCCGCAAGAGTACGAACACAATCATCTGAAGCCGCCGATTGAATTCCGGTTAGCGTATGCTGATAGTCTTCCAGAAAATCAGTGATGGGTAGCTGGTTCGCTCTAGAAGTTGCGATTGCTGGTAAAACTAGTTTTAACTCTGTCTCAGCAAATTTTTTCAGGGCAGCCGCAATCGCTCCTTCCTCGACATCTACCTCCTCTCCAGTCAGTTCTTCGTATGCCTGGACTGCGGTAATTAAGGTTTTAAGGGCTATCGACTCGTGGGGCGCAAACGAAGCCGCTTTGAATGCGGTATTGTTTACAAACGGAACTCGGCACTGAGCATCAATGTGGTTGCGGAACCGTCGCCCCTGGTAAGTTACTTCAATCGTGCCAGCCCTTAGCAGCACCGCCAGAACCAGACGTAAGATGTCTCGATCCCAACCATAGGGAGTTCCCTGGAAACGTTCTTCCAGAGTTTTTCCGGTCACCTTGTTGCCATAGGAGTGCTCTAATTGCAGGTACGACAAAACCTCTTTGGCAATCTCGGCATTTGGGTTTGGGACAGACTTGGCTCCTTCCTTCAGAACCAAGCCTAAGCCTTGCTCTCCTTCATAAAACACCAGAGATAAAGCATTGAGATTGGCTGCTTTAAGAATTTCTTCTGCTTCTGTACCCTTTAGGGGACGTGCGCCAATTTCCAATCTGGAATATAGGTCAGGTACAGCAGAATCGAATAATCCCTTGAAAATTTCACCCAGGGTTTTACCCAGGTCTGCTCCGCTTTTTGCTGTGCCCCGAAACAGTCCGGTGCCTGCTTGCAAAGCCTCCGAAACCCGATCTTTCAATCGATTTTTCAGGCGATTCACTTCGTTCTTTTCATCTTGAAGGCAAATCGCCTCCTCTGGGGTAATTTTGTTCTGTCCTCGCATCTGGTCATACTTGGCGACCATTTGATTAGAGGCATGCAGATTTACAACTAGGTCATCAATTTCTGGAGTTAAGGAAAAAACCCAATAAATTTGATCTTTATTGCTTTCCTGACGGCTATCTCCTCGTACTTCTGCCAGTTTGTCAGCAAATTCTTGTTCTTCTGCCACTGTGCAAAGGGCTAGAGGAATCTGTCCATCTTCCCCGACAGTGTTGCCATCGACTTGAATCCCTACTCGAAAGCTTTTCAGCTCCTTGAACCGATAGACCTTAATTTTGGGATCGCTGAAGACTTCCTTTAGGGTGTCACGGAGAATTTCGTTGCGGTCACGCTGTCGTGGAGCGATCGCTCGTCGCTCGGTTTCCCAATTTTTCTCCTGAGCAGTTTGAAGCTTCCACCCCTCCTCAGTATTGCGAACAAACTTCGCATTGTAGAGTTTTTGTAAGGCTTGCTCCACTTCTTGTCGAGGGGATGGTCTACCCACTGCATCAACTAGGCAGGCAGCAATATTGGTCTCAGTTCGAGGCAAATCACGCACAAATTCTAAGAGGCAAACTGCCTTTGCAACTCTAGCTGCCATGCCGCGATCGTCTGGAGCATCCTTAAAGCGCTGGGTAATCTCATCAATATCATTGCGTTTCTCGGTGGAAAGGTTACCCTCCACCAATTCGTAAATTTTGTCTAGGGTAACTAATGTGCCAACAGGCTGATTTGCCAAAGCTGTGCGCTCTGACACTAGCATCTCATAAGCTTGCTTGATGATAGTACGGTTGCTGCCTCCATAATGTCTGGGTGCTCCTGGTTGCAGTCGAATCCCAGACATGATCTGGATCGAGAGTTCAATAAAGTGAGGCAGATAAGGATAAAACTGAACAAAATCGTCCGATGATATCTCACTTTTGCGTGTGGTTCGTTCTAAGCGACAGGCGGTGTTGAGTAACCCTCCACTCTCCTGGAACTGTTGCCGCAGAGTAGAATTTCCATCATCGTTTTTTGCCAAAATTCGACGGGTTGCCACCTCTCGAATATCGGCAGGAGCCATATCAATCCGGTGCTTGAAACGATCTTGGAGTTTTGCTAGTTCAACTCGCTTATCATCGATCGCCGCGACAACCTCGTCTAATTTTTCTTGGGAGGTAACAATGACCCAAGCGGGTGCAGGAACCTGTTTCGCTTTCAGCAAATTTTTGCCAGTTTTACCAAACTGTTCAATAACAGCTCGTAAATCCTCAATTTTATCGGCACTTCGGGCAACGTACTGTCCAACTTCATCAATGATGAAGACAAGGGCTTTGCCGGGTCGTCTACGGCTACAAAGGTCAAACGCCCGCTCCACAAACTGACCGACTGTGATGTCAGCACTTTTATCGCGAAGCGACTGTGACCAAGAGTCCGCTGCGGGGTATGTGGCTGGATCAAGCTCATAAAGGATGGCGCTGGCTCTGGAAATCTTCTGTGCCCCTTTGCGGATCACACGCCACTCATTGCCGTACTTTTCACGGCAGTGGGTGATGAACTCTTCTAGCTTTTCCTCTCGCTCTAGTTCAATCTCAAGTTCTGCAATGTCATAATCCTCGGCGTAACCCAACTCTCGCAGCAGAACGGTGTACATCACCTCAGCAATGCGTTCATTGGTTCGCTTAACTGCCCGATCCACTGAGACATCAAACATGATGACCTCAGTTGGGATTTGCTGGTTAATGAAATCTACAAGGTCTTGGATTGATTTGCTATCCACCTGTTCTTTGAACAGTTCACTAGTGGACTTACCAAGAACACTTCGATTAGCAAGGACATAACCCAAATTTTTAGCGAAGGAGGATTTTCCAGATCCAAAAAAGCCAGAGATCCACACTCCTACCCCTTCAGTTGGTTCAGATGGGGCATCTGCGATCGCCCCGAACAACCTCTGGTATTGATCCTTAATGCGATCGGTGGCAATGTAGTCGGTAATCTCGTCGTATACGGACTGTTCGTCGTCCTGGTCTACCTTAATGATCTCCTCGATCGGTCGTCCAAGATCTCGTGACAGTAGCCCACCAATCGTCTTCATGCTTATTTTTCTCCAGAGCTAACCATAAATCTTGACTCGATAGTTACCGAGTGCCTCACGATCTTTCAGTCCCATAAATCGCAAACCTGTTGTTCCCTCTAGTGTTCCTGGATAAAAAAGGATGACTGTCACACGGGTTCGTCCCTGCATTTCATCCAGGAGCCTGGACATTTGGTAGATAGCGGGAGCCATTGAAGCCGCTCTCGTCAGAAAGACAAGATGCTTCTTTGGATCGAGCGATTTTAGACTCTGAGTCAGCAGATTTGTTAAAGGCGACCAGTCATCATCAGATAGATAAATGGTTGCTTGCTCCTGAGCTGCCTCAAAACCCCTTCCTTGTTCTAACTCAATCAGGGTTTCTATGCCCTCAGTGGAGGATATTGCTTCCCATAACAACTCAGCCAGCGAAATTGTTATAACTTCTTTGCCAACGTTATTTAATCGCGTTACCAGCAGTCTAACCTGCTGCCGAAGACTCCATTCTTCGTCTGGCTCATAGCGAAGAATGGCGAAGGGTAAGTCACTATGAACGCTGATTCGAGGCGGAACAGCTTTTATGTCGTTTTCGAGAAGTTCAATACGGTCTTTGAGCGATAACATTGGTATACTCCTCAATCGACTCTGTAGGAAAATCAATCCTAATGATTGACCCAGCAGCATAAAACTCTAGTAGATGAGCCTGGTGAGCTTCTACAAAAAGTCGCTCTACCGCCTTATGAGGCAGGAAGAACAGTTGCCATGCGGGATCATAAATTAATTTTGCTCCAGAGGGCTGTTTCTGCTTTAGATAAAGAGCAACGTAGGCAAAGGCTTCTACGGGGACAAAGCTTGGAGCTAGCTGTTTTTTAACCGCTCCTTGTAGAATGCCGAAGTCTCTTAAAGTTGCCAGAACTTCTCTAGCGCATCGAGTAATGGTCGTATCTGACCACGCTCCTTGTGTTTTGCCTTGGTTAATTTGCTTACTGATCCATGTCTTGACATCATTAGTGCCAATGTCATACCGCCCCATCTCGTACATAGAGGATAGCAAATCTGTCACTACATCATGAAGCAAGCGGTCAGATTGGGTGGCATGAAAGAAGAGAATGCGATTCAGCCCTTCGCTAGAAAAATTCTTATTGACTAAATTGACCAATGCCTTAGTGACAGACTCATCTGTTAGGTACCGTTGGTAGAAGATTTTCAGGATGGCTTCAACTCTTGATCGAGAAGCTTTGCCAAACATGTTCTCCTGGCGAAACAGCTCCAAGTTATCTGGAACTGATTGTCTTACATCCCAGTTTGCTAGGAGAGTCTTTGTATCGGTCAACAACGCTCCTGCTTTGATAATTTTGCTACTGTATACAGCCTTTGACAGTGCTGGCATCAATTCTTTTCTTCGTCGAGGACAAGTAAGTGAAGCCATTTCATGTTTTCCGAGAGTATATCGAAGTGCTGCCAACTTTGAGCTATTTAGAGCGGTTGAGTTTAATCTCATTATCGAATTATCGAAAGCCCTTAAAATGAATTTTTAAATCGCAGTAAGCTTCGGAGTATGTCACCCACCAAGATCAGCTCAACTCCTTATTGACTGGCTTGAGCGATTCATACTAAGCAGAATCAATCCCCTATTTAATCTCAACCAAGAGATTGGTATATACTCTCGATTCCGACAAGCAGAATTTATCTCCACGTTATTGCTTATCAGAATAGAAACTACTTGCATCTTTATAGATCATCAGAAATCAGCCTATTCAATTCATCTAGCAACCCAGCAATCTGATTCTTCTTCTTGCTACTCCATGCTTCACTTTTGCGAAGCCGCTTCCCCACTTCACTCCAGCGACTAGTGAGCGACTGGTCTAAATCCGATTTTGGCTCAACTTCTGACTTTAGTGCCTTGACTTCTGTTTTGATCTCGCTAAGCGACAAGTTTTTAGAAATTGCCAGCTTAAGCAAGTCAGCTCGCTGATACTCATCTTTCACCCGTGCAATCGCCTGAGCTTTGGTGTACTCCAGCTTTCCTTGACGGAGAACATCCAAGACGTCATCGGGCAGGCTCAACAAGGGTACTCGGCTCGCGCGGAAGCTATCCAGAGTGAAGCGACCCACCTTTTCAATCACAGACTGCATCACTTCCAACTGGGACAAAACGTTTTGTCCCAATTCCTGGCCCCGATGCTTAGCACGGTGAGCCTGGTAAAAAAGAGACAGTACAGCT
>JBGTAZ010000387.1:0-11501 GCA_041749615.1 Leptolyngbyaceae cyanobacterium
TGGCAGGGGCGATCGCCCAGCAAAATCAGGCATTGCGAGAACTCAATAAAAATTTAAGCGCTCTCCAACAGCAGCTTCAGCAGATCAAAACGCCCCGCCCCAAAGAAAGCTACAGCGTTGTGGTCAGTATTTTGCCCGATGGAGCGGGTGAGTTTGATTTAGCGGTTTCCTACACCGTCGATCGCGCCAGTTGGCACCCCCTTTATGATCTTCGCGTGGACACCCAAACCAAACTGCTGCAACTGGATTATCTAGCAGAAGTGACTCAAAACACGGGCGAAGACTGGACAGAAGTCGCTCTGATTCTGTCTACCGCCAAACCAGGGTTGGGCACCCTCCCTCCCAAACTCGATCCCTGGTATGTGGATATTCCTCTGCCGCCCATGCCTGCCGCTGCGCCCATGATGTACCGAGCGAGAGCGAAGCCTAGTGGGGCAGAATCGGATGACCTTGGGTTTATGGATGGCGATTTAGAGGGCACCGATTACCTTAAGGATGCTGCTTTCGGGGGGATATCGCAAGCCGCGTATGCAGCAGAAACCGTAGCCGCCACAGCTAGCAGTGATGGCGGCATTGTCACCTTTCAGATTGCTGGAAATAACAACATTCCGGGCGATCGCTCCCCGCACAAAATCACCATTTTTAGCCACAGCTATCCTTACCAAATGGAATACGTTGCCATTCCCAAGCTAGTCAGTTTTGCCTATCTGCAAGCCGTGGTCACCAATCCTGCTAACGGTGCCACGCTGCTTCCCGGTCAGGCAAACATTTTTCGCGATGAGATGTTTGTTGGCACCACCCCTTTGAATCACGTGGCACCGGGTCAAGAATTTAAGCTCAATCTCGGCATTGACGAAGGCTTGAAGCTAGAGCGCGATTTAATCGATCGCAAAGTAGACAAACGCTTCATGCAGGATAAACGGCTGATTACTTACGCCTATCGGGTATTGGTGACCAATTTGCGTGACCAAGAAGCGATCCTACAACTCACCGAGCAACTGCCCGTTAGCCGCAACGAACGCATTAAAGTTCGCTTAACCCGCAGCAGTCCCCCCATCGAACTGGGCGAACTGGGAAAATTGGAATGGGTGCTGCCGATGAAGCCAAAAGCCACCCAAGAAATCACCTATCAATTCACGGTAGAACACGCCCGCGAGATCACCACTGTCATTGGATTAGATGTGTAACACCCATGGAATTACCCCCACTGGATTCTGAAACGATTGATCGCGTCCTTGAAATGGCATGGGAAGACCGCACCACCTTTGAGGCGATCGCGCTTCAGTTTGGTTTACAGGAAAAACAGGTGATTGCGCTGATGCGGCGCGAAATGAAACCTTCCAGCTTTAGAATGTGGCGCAGGCGGGTAACGGGTCGCAAAACGAAGCACTTAAAAGAGCGAGGCTTTTTAGCAGGTCGGTTTAAATCGGCAAATCAGAATAGCTAATCGCTAGAACAGTGAGTTCAAACTTAAAACTCTTCCCCGCTCTCCACGCCTTCTGAGAGGTTGTTGAACTGGGGCGATCGCGTTACCGGATTGACAGAGCTTGGGAGCATACTGCAAAATTGCAAAACATCTACTTTATTGAGATGATAAATTAGTTAAGACGATGTTCGTTAGTTGGAGAGTTTGTCGCGGATGACCCAAGTAGTTCTTGGCGAGAATGAAGGAATTGATTCTGCCCTGCGGAGATTTAAACGCCAGGTTTCTAAGGCAGGAATTTTGGCAGATTTGAGATCCCATCGGCATTTTGAAACCCCCATTGAGAAGCAGAAGCGCAAAGCAATTATGGCTCGACGCAAAAGACGTTACAACTAGCCACTGATTCGCATTGCAGCACCCATAAAAAATATTTGTTTGAGACAGTTGCCATTAGATTGACGAAAAATTTGTCAAATTTGGCAACTGTCTTTAGTTATGTTAATTTTTATTTGTTTTTTAGATTGTTTGGAGGTTGAGGGGGAACTTCTAAGGGATTGGGTGCGTCGCTAGGAATGGCGGCAGCATCTACGTTTGGCAAATTAATTTCCAGTATTTCTAGGAAAATTAATGTAGTTGCTAACGATTTATCCCTTACCGAGTTCAACCGATGCCTAGGCACTACTCTCAGCTTTCTCGGCAATTGCGGCGCTGGGGATACTTGGGTATTTCAATCGCGATCGCGTTCATGCTAACGGTGGGTCAACCGATGGTGGCTCACGCCATTTCCTGGGGTGATTTGATTTTGCGCGGTATTCAGGTGGTTCAGCTTTCTAGCTTGTCCGATCGGCAGGAAGTTGAAATTGGTCAGCAAATTAATCAGCAGTTAACGCGAGGGCAAGTTCGCATTCTGCAAAATGCCCAAGTGAATGAATATGTGAATCAGATTGGGCAACGGTTGGCGGCATCTAGCACTCGTCCTAATATTCCTTATCGCTTTCAGGTGGTGGACGATCGCGGGGTGAATGCGTTTGCTACGATGGGCGGTTTTGTCTACATCAACCGGGGGCTGCTAACCTTGGCTAGCAATGAGGCAGAACTCGCGAGTGTGATGGCACATGAAATTGGTCACATTGCTGGACGACATTCTGTGGCTCAAATGAGGAAAATGGCGGTTGCCAGCGGGCTGGTGGGAGCGGCAGGCTTAGATCGAAACACGGCGGTCAATATTGGAGTTGAATTAGCATTTCGCCGCCCCAACAGTCGCCAAGATGAGTATGCAGCGGATACGATGGGGTTGCAGACTTTAGCTAAAACTGGCTATGCCCAGTCTGCAATGGTTGATTTTATGTCTAAGCTGCTTCAGGCACGGTCAGTACCCACGTTTCTCAGTACCCATCCTGCAACATCTGAACGCATTGGGCGATTGCAACAATCGATTAGTCCTACCAACACTTACGGAGATGGGCTGGATGGGGGCGTGTATCGCAGCCGATTGAGATCGCTGAGTTAAGCCGCTACAGGCAAACCTGATGTGCAACGAAAGGCAAATCACCCCTTCTTCTCGTCTTGGAAGAAGGGGGTAGGCATCGGTCAAAGCCCCTTGCTGAAGGGTGGGTTCGGTGTTCTTTTTCTTACAAACCGGCTCCCATGCCCCGTCCGCGTCCAGGTTTTCCCGGCTGACGCATCAACTCACTCAGTTTTTGCCGTTGCTCGCTAGTCAACACATTGCGAATCGCTAACATACTCTCCATCCGAGTCTCGGCTAGTGTTTGCTGCGAGGTCTGCACTTGACTAAATTTCTGCCGGATTTGCTCAGATGATGCAGATCCTGAAGCCATCAAATCTTTTAATGATTGCTGTGCTTGCTTCACAGACTGCCGCTGCTGGGTCAAACGGTCTTGATATTGACGACGGATTTGCTGGATTTTTTGGATTTGCTCTTTGCTCAGGTTTAGCTCTTGGAGCCAGTTTTCTTTTCTTTCTGGGCGCGACGATCGCCGGGGCGATTGGGTATCCGCCTGAGCCAAAGTGATTGTCGCTGATGTGGCGATGGGAAGGGAGATTGCCCCCCCAAAGGTCAGCAGCAGCGAAATAGTGACAGGAACAAAACGGTAAGACATAGGGCAATAAAACGCAAAAACTAGTTTAAAGTTGAATCCTCGGTGACAGGAAACAGATCGCCTTCTGAAATGGATTGTTCCGTGCTTGCATCCTGCCAAGTGCTTTCAATGAAGGTTTGTAGTTCCGCGACTTCCGCAGAAGTGGGCTGAGAGACTGGGGCAAAGGTGCGATGGCTAACGACCATTGCCACCAACCCTGCCGCGATCGCGGAGGGGACTGCCCACAAAATTCGTCGTTGAACTTGTGATGTAGAGATAACTGCTAGTCGCGGCTGGGGCGTAGACGCGATCGCGGACATCAGGCGCTCTTCCAAGTCGGTATCTGCCGAAGGCACCACGGGCTGATGCCGCTTTAAAAACTCCGTTAGGTTTAAATCATCTTCTGAAAATCTGCTCATATCTGAACTCCCTCATGGTCAAGAAACTTACGCATCGCAGCGCGAGCGTGGAATAGTCGAGATTTCACTGTCCCCACTGGAATCCCTAAAATCTCAGCAATATCTTTTTGGGGCACCTCTTCCAAGTCGTGTAACACCAAAACGGTTCGGTGATCCGCGCTCAGTTCAGTTAAGCCGCGCTGAACCAAATCTTGGTAGTGGAGATGCATGACATCGGGTGATTCTTGCCGCAGGGGAGCCTGTTTGGTTAACTCTTGCAGTTGGGTTCGCCCCCTAGCTGCTGATTGCCGATAATCTGATGCCACGTTCCAAGCAATGCGGTACAGCCAGGTCGAAAATTTGGCTGTTTGACGAAACTTGGGTAGCCCTCTCCAAGCACGCAAAAAAACATCTTGCACCAAATCATCCAGCACACTCACATCACATAGCTGATACAGAATTGTTCTGACCCGTTTTTCATGGCGACGATATAAAAGCCGAAAGCTTTGGGCATCCCCCTGAAGGCTTTGCTGCACGAGATGACTATCGTCACCTTCGGACAGGCTTTCGTGAAACGCAGTTGACACAATGAACCCCTGCAAACACTCCTCCACTAAATTTGGAGCTACGTCTATTAGACCAGTTCACGAGCAAAAAGGTTCAGACTGGACTCTCTTGAAAGGGTGAGCAACTGAATTCTGCTAGAGGGCTGCGGTATGAGCGGGTCTTCATACATTCTTGTAAAGACATTCTTGTAAAGCATTCTTTTGTAAAGAATGTAGCCACTTTTGAAATCCTGTGCAGAATGTACTTGCAACATGGATGGTTCTGGCTGACTGCAAAGACGGAACCCCGGCGATCGCATCTCTCCACACGTTTGGTTTTTGAAACGCATTGAACGCACTTTTTTCGGCTTACCCATTCTCCAGTCAGCGACGATTATTCACGATCGCCGTGAGTGTTCTAGCGGCGATCGCCCAGTCCGAAGTTGCTCTTGCCCAACCGCAGGTTGCCCCGCCGCCGCCGCTGCCCAGCCTTGTGCAACCGCCGCCGCCGCCCAGCCTCGTGCAACCACCACCGTCCAGTTCAGCAATGCCGCCGAATCAACCCTCATCGTTGAATGAGCCAGTCTGGGTGATGCCAACTAGGGTTGTGCCTATTGCACCGGCTCCCGTGCCCACCTCACCCCAGGCATTGCCCACCACTCCGGCGCTATCCACCTCACCTCAGCAGGTTGTGGTGCCCAAAATAACGCCGCCGCCCGGTCAAAGCCCAGTAGTGCCAGGGCAATTGGCGAACCCCAATGATCTTGCCGTATTCGTCACGGATGTGCAAATTGCGGGAGTTGCCCCCGATTTGCAGGAGTTCGGGTTGCAGGCAATTCAGACGAAACCCGGCGGGCAAGCAAACGCGGGTCAGCTAGACAATGATGTGGCGCTGTTGCTGAATACAGGCTTCTTTTCGTCGGCAACGGCTTCGACTCGCCCCAATCCTCAGGGCGTGAGCGTTACTTTTTTTGCCACCCCTACCATTGTGCGGGCGATCGCCTTACCCGGTGCCCAGGCGCTCACATTCACCGCGACGAACGAGATTTTTAGAGACCAATTTGGTAAGCCCATTAGCCCCACGGCACTGAATCAGGCAACGCAGCAAATCAACGACTGGTACACCAAAAATGGCTATACCTTGGCGCGGGTGATTTCTCTACGCCCCGATCGCAATGGGATTATCACCATTGAAGTGGCGGAAGGGGTAGTCGGCGAAACCCAGGTGCGCTTTATCAATCGGGATGGTAAGTCGGTGGATGCAAAGGGGCAACCCATTCGCGGTCGCACCCAGGATGCTTTTTTGCGGCGACAGATTAAAGTGCAGCCGGGACAACCGTTTCGGGCAACTGTAGCTCAGGAAGATTTGCAGCGGTTGGGTCAGCTTGGCATTTTTGAAACCGTCAACGTGGCGTTTGAAGGCGATGCGCGGCGGGTGACTGTGATTTATAACGTGGCGGAACGTGCGCCCCGCGATCTGCGGTTTGGCGGTGGCTTTAACGATTCCTTGGGACTCTATGCCACGGTTGGCGTACAGGATATTAACTTTGGCGGATTGGGTCAACGCCTCGGCGGCACGGTGTTAGTGGGCACCAGGGATGTGCAGTTTGATGGACGCTTTGTTAGCCCTTACCGCGATACGGAACCCAATGTTCCAGGCTATAACGCCAGTATTTATCGGCAACAGGGGTTTTCGCAGGTGTTTACGGATGAGGTAAATTTGCCCAATGGCGATCGCATTCGAGAGCGCAGGCAAGGCGTGGGCGTGGGCTTAGAACGCCCGATTGGCAATGGCTGGAATGGCAATATTGGGTTGAACTACAACAATGTCAGCATTCGGGGCGATGGCGGCAAAGTTTTTAGCAACGACGCTTTAGGCAATCCCCTCAGTCTCAGCGGCACCGGAATTGATGACCTGTTTAGCCTTTCATTTACCGCCATTCAAGACCTGCGTGATTATCCCCTCAATCCCGGTCAAGGATCGGTCACCCGTCTGAATGCTGAGCAATACTTGCCGATTGGGCGCGGACAGGTGTTGGGCACCAAGCTTCAGGCAGAACACGCGGTATATTTTCCGGTGAAGTTAATTACAGCAAACCAAAAAGCTGCACCCCCTACCGAACGCCAGCCAGAGGTGGTTGCGCTGAATGTGCAAGGGGGAACGAACGTGGGGGATCTGCCGCCCTACAATGCGTTTATCTTAGGGGGACCAAACTCCGTGCGCGGTTGGGATACTGCCGCGATCGCCACGCCTCGTAGCTATGTTCAAGCCACCGCTGAATATCGCTTCCCGATTTATAAATTCATTGGCGGCACGGCTTTTGTAGATTTTGCTTCCGACTTGGGCAGCAATAAAGATGTGCTGGGTCAGCCCGGTGTCGTTCGTGACACTCCCGGCACCGGAATTGGCTATGGGTTAGGGGTGCGAGTTAACTCACCGCTGGGCATTATTCGGGCAGATTTTGGCTTTAGTGGGCAGGGCGGCACGCGCTTTCAATTTGGCTTTGGGCAACGGTTTTAGAGCAAGATAGGAACCGGGTGCGGAGTCTATCAGGATGAATGGGGTTATATGCAGCCATGATTCGGTGAATCAATCGGCTAGAAGGGAATGGATTGCGATCGCTCTGGCTAAATGGGTTATGTCATAATGATAGATTCAGTCCTCAAAGCTTGAAACTAAGAGAGGCTGGACGTTGCGGCTCACTCCCTTGCAATCAGAATCGCCTAGAAACTTGCACTATGGTCAGTTCACCGCTCGTCATTACTACGGTTCCTACCGACACATGGGTAGAAGCCGACTGGGAGGATTTCCTCACGTTTGCCGATGATCCAACCCTGGTCAGCGGCAGATTTTATTACGACCAAAACCACATGAGGATTGAAATGTCTCCACTGGGAGTTGCTCATGGGCGAGACAACTCAATTGTTTCAACCGTGGTGATCTTATACGCCGCAATCAAACGGATTCCGATCAAGGAGTTAACCAATACATCGTTCCGCAAAGCTAGGCTTCAAGAAGCACAGCCAGATATTGCGTTCTATATTGGCGAGGGTTTTCAATCCCTGCCCCACAACAACTCGCCGGTTAACTTGAATGAGTTAATGCCGCCGACACTGGTGGTTGAAATCGCCGCTTCTTCGTTACAAGACGATTTAGATCGGAAGCAAAAGCTTTACCAGCGTATGGGCGTAAAAGAATACTGGGTGGTAGATGTGAGCGCGAGCCAAGTAATTTCAGTTTCCCTAGCGGCAGCAGAAGCAATCGGGCTTGATGAATCTTTAGTGTTGCCAGGGTTGGAGATCGCTCTAATCGAAGAAGCTTTGCGGCGTTCTCAAACTGAGGATGATGGCGCGATTAGCCGTTGGTTATTGGCGACTTTTCAGTAAAGGCTCTGGGGGCTGTGTCATCGTTGGAAAGACTGATTCCCAAAATAATTCTAGATACCGATCCCGGTGGCGACGATATTTTTGCGTTGCTGTGGCTAATTAGCTTGGTCAAGCAAGGATTGGCTGAATTGGTTGCTGTGACGACGGCTGAGGGCAATGTTGCCGCTGTTCAAACGTTTGCCGCTGCCAGCAAAATTTTAAAGTTGGGTGGATTGGATCAAGTGGAGATCGGACGTGCAGTTGCAGTGACCCACGCCACCACCGATGCAGCGCACATTCACGGCAGCGATGGCATGGGCAATTTGTCTCAAACTTTGCCAGAGGGCGATCGCACTTTTGAGACGGCGACCTATTCCGATCAGATGTTGATCAATGCCTTGACGGCTGCTCCAGGGGAAATCACCATTTTGGCGATCGCCCCCTTCACCAATCTAGCAGCCGCAGAAACGAAGCATCCCGGTATTTTGCGGCAGGCAAAAGAAATTGTGCTGATGGGCGGTGCGTTTGGCTGCGCTGGCAATATCACCGCCCACGCTGAGTTTAATGTTGCCTACCATCCTGAAGCCGCCCAAGTAGTGCTAAATAGTCGCGATGATATCGTGATGGTGCCGTTGGATGTGACGCGATCGCTGATTTTTACGGAAGCAATGGCGCAAACACTCCAGCAGGCAAATCCAGAAAGCGCGATCGCTCAGTTCATCAGCGCTTTATGCCAGTTCATGATTTCCACCGCCTTAACCTACCGAGAAACCCAGGGCGATCGCGGGTTCTTAATTCACGATGCCGCCACCGTGGGCTATCTCTTTTACCCTGAAACTTTTCGCTGGCGACGAGCAACCGTGCAGGTTGAAACTCAGGGTTTGTGGACTCGCGGACAAACCTTAATCGACAATCGACATAGCGCAAAATCAGGAGCCAATGCTTGGGTTGCCACTCAAGTTGATTCTGCCAACTTTTTCATGAGCTTAATCGAGGATCTCAAGCACCTGTAGCCGTTGTTACGCTGAACTGGTGCAATATATTCATAGATATGGAGCCAAATCGATCTCCCATCGGTAGTGGTCAAAGCAGGGGATTTTACCTACTAGCCCTCAACACCTGTTCAGCGGTCAACTTTAAATCTGGGAAGGTTAGAGAAACGATGCTCTGCTTTCCCCGAAACTGCCGAATTTCATACTCCCCATTCACTAACGTACAGATGGAGAGGGTGGGTTGTTTGGGCTTGCCAATGTGTCGAGTTCCCCCTAATCCTGCGTAGTCTGCAATCCAATATTCGGGAATGCCTAACGCTGCGTAGTCTTCGACCTTACGGGCATAATCATTTTGCCAGTTGCCACTTACAACTTCCGCCACAAATTTAATCGAACTGCCCAGCGTCAGGATGGACTGGTCGAACCAAAGCAATTCTTTGGTCAGTTCATCTCGATCAATAACTACCACATCAGGTCGAAATGCGGTCATACCAATGTTAGAAGGGCTCAATAGTCCTCGCTGAAGAACAAACCAATGTAAGCCCGTTCCGTCGATCTGGACACAGATCTTGGCGGTAATAAAGGCTGCAACCTCTTCATGCAAGCCTGTGGGTTCCAAGTCAAACACCTCTCCATCGATCAGTTCATAGCGGTTATCGCCACCATAACGGACGAGAAACTCGTCAAAGCTGAGTGGTTTCTGTTGGATTGTTTGGTCGTTCGCTTGCTTGCCTGAAGGGCTTGTCGCGATAGTCATAAGTCAACTTAGCCCAATCAATGCTTTCAGCCTACCAGATCGAAGATGGGATGGATTGAACCCTAAGTATCGACGGATTATCGGCATAGCGCCAGCAGCATCGGGCGGAAGAAAAGGCTTTGGATTCACGCCTAAATGGGGTGTCCGGTTTTGAGGAAGTGTCCCAGCAAATATAAAGAACCGCACAGGACTACCAGATCCGGATTGTCTGCTTGGGCTGTTGCGGCTTCAAGTGCCTCGATGACATCGGCGAAAGTATGGCACTGGGCTAGGTCGGGGCAGATGTTTTTGGCTAGAGCCGCTAACTCGGCGGGTTCGGCGGTGCTGTGATCGGGGGACAGGCACGAGGTAGAGCGAGTCGCGCGATCGCAGCAACTCTTGAAACACATCGCCATGATCTTTGGTGGAAAGCATTCCCATCACCCAATGGATATGGGAGGGTGCAGGATTTAGCGTGTCTACAAACTCTCTCAACACTTTGGCACTAGCGGGATTATGGGCACCGTCGATTAAAATTTTGTGTCCTTGCCAGGTCACCCACTGCAAGCGTCCTGCCCATTGGGTTTTGGTAATTCCTTGAGCGATCGCGTCATCGGAGATTTGCCAGCCCTGTTCTCGGAGTAGTTGAATGGTGGCGATCGCCAGTGCCGAATTGTGAAGTTGAATCGCTCCCTGTAGCGGCAGTGGATAACGAATTGCTTTCAGCAGATGTGCGATGCTGCCTTCCTCCGGATCTTCCGAGTCCGACTCTAGTTCATACTCCTCAACCCCGCGATACTCCGCCCAGCCATTGCCCAAATCTCGCGCAATTTGCGGATAGGTCGCCACGCAGCCCAACTCTGAGGCTCGTCGATGAATCACAGACGCGGCTTCCCAAGGCACTTGCCCAATCACAGCGGAGCCGCCCGGTTTCAAAATACCTGCTTTTTCCCAGGCAATATCTGCCAAAGTCGGACCTAATCGCTGCCAATGTTCGCGGCTGATCGAGGTGATAATACTCACGAGCGGATAGTCGCACACATTGGTGGCATCTAGCCGTCCGCCTAGCCCCACTTCCATCACCGCCACATCCACTTCCTGTTGGGCAAAATAGAGCCAAGCTGCTGCGGTGATTACCTCAAACTGAGTCGGTGGCAAATCATCGGGCTGAATTGCGGCAATCACTTCTTGCAAAATCGATTCGAGGGTTTCTGGGGCGATCGCCTGATTATTCAAGCAAATGCGCTCTGTCCAATCAATCAAGTGGGGCGAGGTATACCGCCCCACCGTGTAGCCCGCTTCGGTCAGGATGGTAGACAGGTAAGCGCAAACCGAGCCTTTGCCGTTGCTGCCTGCCACATGGATAATGGGAACTTGCTCGTGGGGGTTGCCTAGATTTTTGAGGAGTTGCTGAATGGAATCCAGCCCCAATCGAACGCCAAAATGGCTAAAGGATTGAAGGATTTCGTCGATCGCCAAGGTGCTAAATCAATAAAGGGGTACTAGGTTACAGGTTACTAGGTTACAGGTGGCAGAGGGTGGGATAAAGGATCAGTTTCTATAAATATAGGGCGGTTCTTATTCAAATGCAGTACAACTAACTTGCGGAAAGGCTGGACTCTGTGAAAGGGGTGATTTGTGCAGGAATTGCTGGAGGGCAACTCGCAAAAAAAATTGTGCAGAAACTTTGCAAACAGGTTTTTCACCTGACAGATGATGCCTTTGACGGTTAAATTCATAGGAGTCTAAATATAAGTACTGCGTGGCTTGGTTCATATCCTGATGCCTGAACCGTTAATTGAACTAAAGGGAATCTCCAAGGCGTTTGGAGAGCAAATTGTATTAGACTCCGTTGATTTAACGATTTATCGCGGGGAAGCGCTAGCAATTGTCGGTCCTTCTGGCACCGGCAAATCAACGATTCTCAGGATTATGGCGGGTT
>JBGTAZ010000388.1:0-15665 GCA_041749615.1 Leptolyngbyaceae cyanobacterium
CCATAAACCGCTGATAGAGATGTTTTCCGAAGCATTGGATCAAACCGCTGATTGATTAGGGCAACAAGCTCTTCATTCGTAAGTGGCTTGTCAACCTCCTTGATCATATTTCCAGACCCAGTTGAACCGCTCCACCAGCGCTGAGTTTTACCATTTCCCAATACATCTATAATCCACTTTCCGAACACATCATTGAGTAGCTTAAAATAGAAACGCATCTCCGGCACCTCCAACGTGAGCAAAGATCAATCATTACTAAGCGGCAAACATATCATTCAAGATGAACTAGATAGTAATTCACGACCTGTCATTACTGGTCAGTCGTTTTTGGGGAAATCAAGCCTAGTTATTTTGGTCGGTATTTTATCAGTTATATCAGGAGCAATTGCAGGAATTCTAGGAAGCTATGTCAGTATTCATGCTGCATTTCCAAAAACAGCAGAGTTAAGATTAACTGCCTTCTGTGTCATCGTTGTCATAATCGTTTGGTTGTATCAAACATTACAAAAAGGATTTGTAAAAGGGTTGCAAACAGCAATCATAGCAACCATTTCTACAGTGTTACTAGCTGTAACATTTGTTGCTATCGGTCGCCTTGACCGGACTATAGTAAGCCAAATTCCTTTCTTCATTGCGCTTTCTTTGACGCTGACATTTTTTAGCTTCATGGCAGCTAGTCTAGCGATCGCATTAGTTTCTGTACTGTTTGTTCAAATTCAGAAAATTCTCAAGCTAGGAGTTATGGGCATAGTAGTGGGTGCCGCACTCAGCACGGCGCATGGCTTAACTCAGACTATTGGACAACAAGTAGCAGCAATTCCTTCCCAGGCAACCGCATCAGGTCTATCCTTTGCGGTCGGATTAATTTGGGGCGGGGGGATTAGTATGCTAGCGATTCATGCTAGCCGGAGAACCAACAATCCTTTATTACTAATCCGCCAGTGGGCGATCGCCCTCAGCACATGGGGCAGCACCTCGTTTTACGGCTTAGATTTGAGTGAGTTCAATTTAACAGGTACTCAACTTGCCAATACGGATCTGAGAGCCAAGTCACTTTATCGAACTTGCTTTAAAGGCGCGACAGGGTTAAGTCGGGCATGGGTCGATAATTCCTATCTAGACCTGGCAAACTCCAAGGTTCAGGAGCTTCTGACTCAACCTGATAGTCCTGACGAAGTGGCTCAAACTGACATTAAGGACAGGAACTTCAGCCGCTTGAACCTGCAAGGAGCCAATCTTAGAGACGCTAACCTGGAAGAATTTGACTTTACAGAAACCAATCTCAATGGGGCAGATCTGAGTGGAGCTAATTTGCGTGGGGCGGTTCTCGTCAAAGCACAATTGCTAGGCGCAGATTTATCATCGGCTTGCCTGACTGATGCTTGCATTCAGGATTGGAATATTAATGCAAAAACCTGTCTTACGGAGGTTAGATGCGATCGAGTCTATATCAGGCAGTCGCCTCAAGGACGTTTCCTAGAGCCGAAGCCAGACAGCGGCACGTTTCATTCTGGTGATTTTGAGAAGTGGCTTGGGGAAATTCAAGATACGATCGATTTGATTTTTCGTAACGGTTTAAACTGGCGAGCGTTTGCCTTTTCTCTGACTCAAACCGCCCTCAACCATGAACATTTGGGACTGACTGTGCGAAGTTTGGAAAACAAAGATGATGGAGTTGTGGTGGCTAAACTTGCTGTAGCTGTGGAGGCCAACAAAGCGAAAATTCATCAAGAGATAATGTCTCTCTATCCTGAGGTTGTAAAAGCGATCGAGGGGAAATACGAACTGGCATTGCAAGCTCACCAAGGAGAACTCGAACGGATTGAGCATCGGTTCAAAGAATTTCATGAATCACAGCAGCAGTTTATTCAGGGGATGATTGGCAGTATTGCGGAAACGAAGGGAAAAGTGGTAATTCAAGGGAAAGGCAATCGGGTATACATGATGGATCAAGCAGGAAGCATTATGGAAAATCAAAATGTCAATGCAGGTGGTGATGTTGATTTGTCGAGTGGTTCTCGCATCAACGTTGGCGGGAACGTTGTTGGCTCAAACGTGACATTAGCCGATCGCAACAGTCAAGTAACCAGTTCCGTTCAACAACTTCGCGACATTAATACCAGCGACAGCGACGAGTTAGCTAAAATTCTGACGATCCTACAAAATGAGATCAACACTGACACTAGCCTATCGGACGCTCAGAAAAAAGATGCTTTGGATGCTGTGGAAACCCTAGCTGAAGAAGGCAAAAAGCCACAGGAGCAACGTGTCACTAAACTCTGTTCAATGGCGCTCAATGCGCTCAAAGGACTTTCCACGACCGTCGTCAGTGCTAGCAAACTTGCAGAAGTATTCAAAACTTATCTTCCAACTCTAACGGCAGTTTTGCACTTATAAACTTGGGGCATGACACCGTAGCCATCTAGAATTGCCCATAGGTAAAAACATGCCGCTGATCGCTACCCGTGTGTGCAATTAGCAGCGTTAGTAAAATCATCACTGACAAGGGCAATCTCCAGAACGGCAATTCCTATCTCAGAGGGGAAGTTGGGCTTCTAATAGCGGGCGTTAATTATTTTCAACATTGCCCACTCTACACCTTGCATCTTCCCACCTACATTTTTAATAACTGGGTACTTTTCCGCGCTCCACGCTTAAATCTCTGGGAAGCTTAACAGAAAGTAGCGGTCGTTATCGAAAATGCTTGTTATACATAAGGTAAGAATCTTGGGGTGGCTAGCAGCCCTCGTCGAGCAAATCTCGTCGAACGTTTACTGGATTGCGATCGCTTCGTTTTGCAAAGCTTTTGGTTGATGTCGTCAAACCAGAGGTAATGTTTAGCCTTATTTAACTTCATTATTTTCTTCTGGTTTAGCGATGTCCCATCAATCAGTCCAAATTGATCCCTTGGATAGCCCCCATCCAGTTCCTTGGGGATGGGTACTAGCCACTCTGAACGCCAGTAGCTCAAGCAATTTATCGGGAACTTATTGCTATCGCAGCCAATCGCTGATTTCGCCCGGTCAAGATTATGCGGCTTACAGCCGAATTCAAATGCAGGTTGAGCCAGAGTATTTTCGCAGTCATGTAACCAGTGTGCTGTTTTTGGAAAACTTGCGAACGGGCGATTTGCAGGCAATCACTCCCGCCTCTCCGCTGGCAGACAACCCATTTTTGAATACGGGTGTGGCGCTAGAAGGGCGGATCTCGATGGTGATTCCGGTGTCTTGGTCTGAGTCAGGCGATCGCCTACTGGCACGAGAATTTGAATCGTTTTTTGGGTCAGATATTGCCTCCGATTATGCAGTGATTGTGAATCAGTCTCGCAATCGGGTCAATACGGTGGCTCCGACTAAAATTGATTACACCAATGCAATTTTGTTAGGCTGGAGTCATAGTCAACCTGAGCTAGTTTTGTTTAGGGCAGGCATAATGGGCGATGAAAACTGGCAGCAGTGGACGGTAGATACCACGGGACAAACCCTCCTGGCAAAGGGCGATCGCCCAGTCACCTATGGGCAGGTTAGCAGCAGCGTTTGGACGGGTCCTCAAATGCAGCCTCAGTAGCAAAAGCTAGGTTCTAGAGAAAAAGAGGATGTGGACAAATCCTTAGATTCACCCTTAGCTTTTTTTGATTAGTAGCCTGCAATACAAATCTGTTAATTTTCTATTTGTATTATTGGTCACAAATAAAAATTATCAAGTTGGGAATTTGTCTATACCGCCATATAGGACTGACATCTGGGTTTCGCCGAGTCCCTAGCTTGCAATAGCAGTCAGAAGGTTTAAAGAGTATCCCATCATAATAGCTGTGTTTTTTGACGCTAACACTGACTTTAAACAACTAGTTTTTCTTTACTAATATGGAACCTGAAATTTTGAACGGTACACCTTCTGATGTTTCAATGTTGGAGCACTCTGTTAGCCATGCAGAACTGGAAATACCTAAACATAAGAAACATAAGAAGCATAAGAAGGATAAACAAAAGGAACTTAAACACCTGAAACTGAAAGCACTTTCCTATCCTTCAGAAGGAGAAGGGAGTTCTAAGCTAGATAGCAAGTTTTATGAAAAAGAACTCGCCCGTCTGCAAATCGAACTGGTGAAGATGCAGTATTGGGCAAAGCACACGGGCACTCGCATTGTGATTTTGTTTGAGGGGCGGGATGCGGCAGGTAAGGGCGGCACAATTAAGCGAATTACTGAGCAGTTGAACCCGCGTGGCTGTCGGGTGGTGGCATTGGGCACCCCCAGCGATCGCGAAAAAACTGAATGGTATTTTCAGCGCTATGTGCCCCATCTTCCGGCGGCAGGTGAGATCGTTTGTTTCGATCGCAGTTGGTATAACCGTGCTGGAGTCGAACACGTCATGGGCTTTTGTACCGACGCGCAATATCAAGAATTTATGCAAACCTGTCCAGAGTTTGAGCGAATGCTGGTGCGCTCCGGTATCATCCTGCTGAAATATTGGTTTTCCGTCAGCGACGATGAACAGGAACGGCGGTTTCAATCGCGCACGACTGATCCGGCGCGTCGTTGGAAGCTGAGTCCGATGGATCTAGAATCTCGCGATCGCTGGGTGGAATACTCCCAAGCCAAAGACGCGATGCTCTCACACACCAATATTCCCGAAGCGCCGTGGTTCACCGTGGAAGCAGACGACAAAAAACGCGCTCGGCTCAACTGCATCAGCCATTTCCTCAGCAAAATCCCCTATGTGGATATGACCCCTGAACCGCTAGAACTGTCGCCGCGCAAAGCCGCCCCGCAAAACTATGTGCGTCCGCCCCGCAACGAGCAATTCTTTGTCCCAGAACTTTATTAGCGTCCAACAGTCCAAAGGCATACTTCCCATTCATAACTGTTTTGTAAGAACAGTTTAGACCGATTGAACCCGGTATGCTCTCTAAGCACAACACTCTCGGAAAGAACTAACGATGACCCATGAATTGCGCGTTCAAGCTGTTTCTCAAGTAACCGATCGCAAGCCCCTGCCGCCTAAAATGCCCCAACGGTTAGAAGCACTGTGGGCAACGGATGTCTTCACCCTCAGTAAGATGCAGGCAAGCTTACCCAAAGACGTGTTTAAGTCTGTCAAGCACACCGTGCAGACGGGTGGAAAACTGGATGTCTCGGTAGCCGGTGCTGTTGCTGCTGCTATGAAAGACTGGGCAACCTCCAAAGGGGCGCTCTACTATGCCCACGTCTTTTATCCCATGACCAACGCCACCGCCGAAAAGCACGATGGCTTTATCTCCGTTCAAAGCGATGGCTCCGTCATCACCGAGTTCACTGGAAAGGTTTTGGTTCAGGGCGAACCCGACGGCTCGTCGTTCCCCAATGGTGGCTTGCGCTCCACGTTTGAAGCGCGGGGCTATACGGCTTGGGATGTGACTAGTCCTGCCTATGTGATGGAAACCGACAACGGCGTGACCTTGTGCATTCCCACCGTGTTTATCTCGTGGACTGGAGAAGCACTGGATAAGAAAACCCCACTGCTGCGATCGATCGCCGCCATGAGCAAAGCCGCAGTGCGGGTGTTGAAGCTTTTAGGACATACCGAAGTTGCGCCAGTCAACTCTAGCTGTGGCGCGGAGCAAGAATACTTTTTGGTGGATGCTCATTTTGCCCACAGCCGCCCCGACTTGCTGTTGACGGGCAGAACCCTGTTTGGCAAACCCGCCGCGAAAGGTCAACAGTTTGATGATCACTACTTTGGGGCGATTCCAGAGCGCGTCCAAGTTTTTATGCAAGATGTGGAAGAGCGGATGTATCGCCTCGGCATTCCGGCAAAAACTCGACACAATGAAGTTGCCCCCGGTCAGTTTGAAATTGCGCCCTTCTTTGAAGCCGCAAACGTTGCCAGCGACCATCAGCAGTTGATCATGACGCTGCTCAAGATGACCGCAAAGAAACATGGGTTTGTGTGTCTGCTGCACGAAAAGCCTTTTGCCGGAATTAATGGTTCTGGGAAGCACGTCAACTGGTCGGTGGGCAACTCGACTCAAGGGAACTTGCTCGATCCGGGCGATACGCCTCACTCGAATATGCAGTTTTTGCTATTCTGCGGCGCGGTGATTCGGGGCGCTCACAAATACGGTCCCTTGCTCCGGGCGGTGGTTGCCACTGCTAGTAATGATCATCGCTTGGGTGCCAATGAGGCTCCCCCAGCGATTATCTCCGTCTACCTGGGTTCCCAGCTTGAGAACGTATTTAAGCAAATTAGCGCGGGTCAGCCAGAAAGCTCTGACCATGCGGGAGTGATGGATTTGGGGGTGGATACGTTGCCTGTTTTCCCGAAAGATCCGGGCGATCGCAACCGCACTTCTCCCTTCGCCTTCACTGGCAACCGCTTTGAGTTCCGAGCCGTGGGGTCTAACCAATCGGTGTCGGGTCCGTTGGTGGCAATGAACACGATTCTGGCGGATTCTCTCACCTGGATTGCCGATGAAATGGACGGCAAGATGACCTCTGGGATGGATCTCAAGGCGGCGGTTCAAGCAGTGTTGAAAGAGGTGATGGACAAGCACAGCAATGTGGTGTTTGGCGGCAATGGCTACTCGGAAGAATGGCACAAAATCGCTGAGGAACGCGGCTTGGCAAATCTGCGCACCACTGCGGATGCGTTGCCCGTGCTGAAAGCCGATTACATTGAAGAGCTATTCGATCGCGTGGGTGTGCTAACTCCGGTTGAACTAGAAAGCCGCTTTGATGTTTACGCTGAGCAGTATATTTTGGCGATCGAAGTAGAAGCAAAACTGGTGATCAGCATGGCGAAAACCATGATTTACCCGGCTGCGGTGCGCTACTTGTCTGAGCTTTCGAGCGCGATCGCGAATCTCAAGGAAATTGGCATTGCCCTAGAGCAAGAAACCGCTGAAAAAGTGGCTGCTCTAACCAAATCCATGACCGATATGGTCAGTAAACTCGCTGCTGCACTGGATAAGCACGACTTCGCTACTCCAGAGGAGCATATGCAGTATTCTTCTCAAACCATTCGTCCTCTAATGGACAAGGTGCGCGAATATGCCGATGCCTTGGAAGCCGAAGTCGCCGATGACTTTTGGCCTCTGCCCACCTATCAAGAAATGCTGTTTGTGAAATAACAAATCGCTTTTCAACGACAGCAGAAACCGGGTTTCTAAATGAAATATCAAGGCTTTGATGCATTGATTTTCGCCAGAAACCCGGTTTCTCGTTTGCCGTGACAAGGTTAGATTATTAGTCAGCGGCATCAAGTTTACTAGTGGGTTTAAGCAGAGAATACAGCATTTCTTAAAGATCGCTTTGCTGTCTGCTGAATTGAACTAAACTGAGGGCAGACAAGAGTTTTAGGTTACCTTAAAGAAGCTTTGATCTGCTTTTTTCCGTTCTGTAGCGCCGCAATTTTTCATGAATATTTTCAGCCAGTTGTTAAATAAGCCTGCTCTTCCCGCTTCTAAACGGCAGCGCCGAGGGATTGAAATTAAGTCATCTCGCGAAATTGACACGATGCGGCAGGCTGCAAAGATTGTGGCGATCGTGCTCAAAGAGATTTCAGAGCGCGTTGAACCGGGTATGACGACGATGGATCTGGATGTCTATGCGGAACAGCGAATTCGTGAAATGGGTGCAACTCCCAGTTTTAAGGGCTATCACGGCTTCCCAGCATCCATTTGTTCGTCTCTTAACAATGAAGTCGTGCATGGAATTCCTAATCGGCGCAAGGTAATTCGGGCGGGAGATGTTCTCAAAGTGGATACAGGAGCCTATTTTGAGGGTTTTCATGGCGATTCTTGCATCACGATCGCGGTGGGCAAGGTTTCGACCGAAGCCGAACGCTTGATTCGGGTTGCCGAAGAAGCGCTCTACAAAGGGATTGAACAGGTGAAAGCAGGGGCTTATCTGCTGGATTTGGCAGGGGCGATCGAAGATTGTGTGAAGGCAAGCGGGTTTACCGTCGTGGAAGATTTTACTGGGCATGGCGTGGGGCGCAACCTACACGAAGAGCCGTCAGTCTTTAACTTTCGGACTAAGGAAATGCCCAATGAAAAGCTGCGGGCGGGAATGACGCTAGCGATCGAGCCAATTGTCAACCAAGGATCGAAGTATGTCCGTATTTTGGGCGATCGCTGGACCGCGGTTACCGTTGATAAAAAGCTGTCTGCCCAGTTTGAACACACCGTTTTAGTCACTGAAACTGGCTACGAAATCCTCACCGATCGCACCGCAGTTTAGCTGAACTCACGTCATATTTTGCTCTAGATTCAGGCTAAGCTGAGGAAATCACGGTTTTGCCGCCCTAGCTGCCCCACACTTTTTCTGAGCGTATGCACCTTACTCCGTTGAGATCATTGGCGATCGCCCTTGTTGCCAGCTTAAGTTTAGTTTTCAGTCCTTGGTTTACGCCGCCTGCCCAAGCGCTGGTTCAAATCAAGCTCTCAGAGATTTCCTACCATGTGTGCTCGGCTGAATTGGCAGAAGGGACGGTAACCAGCGGTAACGCAACGGCGGCTAGCTGCTATATCGTCACCGGCACAGCCGAAAACACATCGGGTAAGCCCGTGATCAACGCCGATATTTTCGGGCGGATTTATGATGCAAACGATAATTCCATCATGGAAAACCGTACTCGACTTGGCTCCATTGAAACAGTGCCCCCCGGCATGAGCGATTTTGAGCTAAGAATTACCGTTCCAGCCAATCAGCCGCCCCCATTAAAGCTAGAGCAGTTCAAAGCTGCCGGATTTACGGGTAAAGTTAGGCGATAAAAGTTAGGCGATAAAAGTTAGGCGATACAAATACTTTGTTTGACTTTAATAAAATAAAGCCTCGCGTGTAGATCGACAGATCCACGAGCGAGGCTTCCATCATAGTTTTGAAGTTAAACGAAAAACCCATTCAAAACGCTATCAACAAGCAGCTTGGCGACTAAAATCCATTTCTTTTAAGAAAGGCGGAAAGAACTCAAGGCTTGCTGAATAAAACTAAGCAGCAGAAATGCCAGCATTGGAGAAAAATCTAGTCCCCCAAGCGGCGGAATAATGTTTCGGAAGATGTTGAGATAGGGGTCGGTCAACTGGCTGAGAATTGAGAACGGTGGATCGAACCAGTTGACGTTGGGAAACCAACTCAGCAAAATTCGGATCAGCAACAAAGCCAGATAGATACTAACGAAGGTCGCTAGGGTAGACAACAACAGAGCAAAAGGAGAGGCAGTAGTCATAAAGCATTAGTACTCGTAGTAGCGATTATAGGTTGCTAGTTGCAAAACAGCCTGAGCGTAACGTCCTGAATAGCTAGTTTAACATTCTACTTTTTGTCTGGATTTTTTCGTATGATTAGCCGGGTTCGTGGGGCTTTTTGGAAATTGCCGGTTCACTGGCATCACTGACCAGCCCACCATTGCCTCCCCCTAATTGCTGGCGCACATCATCGATCGCCTCATTTAGCTGGGCAATTTTATCTTCTAATCCACGACGGGCGGCTTCCATATCTGTTTGAGCACTCGCAGGCTTAAACAAGCCCTTGCGCTTAGTTGCTTTGCTCGGCAAAGGGGTTTCACCTAAAACAGGGTCTTCTATTGCAGATGAATTTTCAAGCTGTTTGGTGGCAAGCAGCGCACCCACGACTCCGCCTACGACTCCACCCACCAGAGTACCTAGTAAAAAACCACCTGAAAATCCGTCTTGTTGACTCATCACAAACCAGGAATTCACTTGCTTTACAGGAAACCAATCGATTGTCTTCTATCTTCTCTTAGCTTAGCGGCTGTCGCTTGAGGCTGACGTGCGACATCTCGTGTTTAGCGTATCATTTCATGGAGCAAATCATGTACCAAAGGTGCGATCGCCGGCATCTCCAAGTCCTGGAACGATAAACCCCTGTTCATTCACCTGTTCATCAATGGCAGCGGTGTAAACCTGCAAGCTTGGATAGGCAGCACTCAATTTTTGCAGCGCAGGTGGAGCCGTCACCACCGAAATAATCCGCACCATTGCTGGGTCAACGCCCCGTTTGGTGAGTTCTGCCATGACTGAAATGATAGTTCCTCCAGTGGCTAGCATCGGCTCTGGAATCAAAATACGGGTCTGAGGATCAAAGCGATCAGGCAGCTTATTGAGATAACAACTGGCTTCTAGCGTTGCTTCATTGCGAACAAATCCCAAGTGATAAATTGAGGCAAGAGGCAGCAAGGTTTGAGCGCCATCGAGTAATGCCAACCCCGCCCGCAGAATCGGCACCATTGCCATCGGCACCTCTGGATCAACAAACGTGCCAGGACAATCGGCCAAGGGGGTCTCCAAAGTGACCTCTTTGGTGGGCAACCAATCGCGAATTGCCTCATAGGTGAGCCAGCGCCCTAACTCAGTCATGGCTGTGCGAAACAGCGAAGAAGGGGTTGCTGCATTTCGGGCGATCGCGAGCCAATGCTTAATCAAGGGATGGGGAGGAACGTAAACCCGTAATTGAAGAGTCATAACCGCTGAGTGGCATTCTGGCTGTGGGCATTGCCTCATAATACTTCCCCTTGGGGGCTTTTTACAGCAGATGCTGGGAGTGGCGATCGCCCGTATTCACATCTCAAGCTGGCATTATTGAGAAACTATTTCAATATAGTTGACATTAAATAGCAACAAGCTTATATTGATTCTCAAGTGTTCTCCTCTCTGAAGGATCGGCAGGTGGGATTGGTCAGCGTTTGCAGGCTAGTCCCATTTTTCTTATAAAATCGCGAAGCTTCATCCAAACTGAATTCAGCCAGAGGCACTTCCAGATACACGACTTCCAGATACACTAAGGAATAGTCATGGTAATGGTTTGCCTGACCGCACTGTTTCGTAGCGTACTCTTGTGTCTTCTAATCCGCTTGTGCCTTCTAGCTCTGAATTGTTTTCCAGTTCCGCCAGTTCTGCAAATTCCACGCCAGAATTTGATGTCATTGTGATTGGTTCTGGCATTGGAGGATTGGTTACCGCGACTCAATTGGCTGTCAAGGGTGCGAAGGTGCTAGTTTTAGAACGATATTTAATCCCTGGAGGCAGTGCCGGGTATTTTGAACGCGCAGGCTATCGCTTCGATGTGGGCGCTTCCATGATGTTTGGGTTTGGCGATCGCGGCACCACCAATCTTTTGACCCGCGCCTTGGCAGCCGTGGATATGCAGCTCGAAACATTTCCCGATCCGGTGCAAATTCACTACCATCTTCCCAATGGATTGGATCTGAAAGTTCATCGAGAGTATAAGAAATTTTTGCAAGAACTAATTGATCGCTTTCCGCAGGAAGAAACGGGCATTCGACGATTTTATGATGAGTGCTGGAAGGTTTTTAACTGTTTGAATGCGATCGAACTCTTATCTTTAGAAGAACCGCGCTATTTAATGCGAGTGTTTTTCCAGCATCCCCTTGCCTGTTTAGGCTTGGTCAAATATCTACCCAAAAACGCTGGAGACTATGCCCGTCAGTTTATCCGCGATCCTGAACTGTTGAAATTCATTGATATGGAGTGTTTCTGCTGGTCGGTGGTGCCAGCCGATCTCACGCCGATGATTAATGCAGGCATGGTGTTTAGCGATCGCCACTACGGCGGCATCAACTATCCCAAAGGGGGCGTTGGCAAAATTGCCCAAGCCTTAGCAGAAGGCTTAGAAAACCAGGGTGGACGGATTCAATACAAAGCCAGAGTCACGCAGATCATTGAAGAGAATGGACGGGCGACCGGCGTACAAATTGCTTCCGGTGAAACATTTCGAGCAAAACGGATTGTTTCCAACGCCACCCGCTGGGATACCTTTGAAAAATTGCTGCCAGCCGAAAAAATGCCCTTAGCCGAAAAGAAATGGCAGCAGCGCTATCGTAAATCTCCTAGTTTTATAAGCCTCCATCTTGGCGTGAAAGCAGAGGCGCTACCGATGGGGACAGAATGCCACCATATTTTGCTGGAAGACTGGAGCAACCTAGAGGCAGAGGAAGGCACCATTTTTGTGTCGCTGCCTAGTCTGCTCGATCCCAGTCTTGCCCCCAGTGGATGCCACATTATTCATGCGTTTACGCCCAGTTGGCTAGAGACGTGGCAGGGACTTTCGCCGACTGCCTATGAAGAACAGAAAGCAGCGGCGGCGGCTCGCATAATTGCCCGCCTAGAAGCAATTTTCCCTAATCTTTCTGCCCATTTAGAGTATCAAGAAGTCGGAACGCCCCGCACGCATCGCCGCTTTTTAGGGCGAGATGATGGCACTTACGGTCCGATTCCGGTTCGCAAGCTAGCCGGATTGTTAGGAATGCCGTTTAACCGCACGGCTCTTCCGGGGCTTTATTGTGTGGGAGACAGCACCTTCCCCGGACAAGGACTCAACGCTGTCGCATTTTCTGGGTTTGCTTGTGCCCATCGAGTTGGGGTGGACTTAGGTTTATAGGCGCAGTGATACCGTTTTGAGTTTTGAGTTTTGAGTTTTGAGTTTTGAGTTTTGAGTTTTGAGTTTTGAGTTTTGAGTTTTGAGTTTTGAGTTTTGAGTTTTGAGTTTTGAGTTTTGAGTTGTAGAAGCTTTACTCAGCTACGGTTTCAAGCTCGGATCTGTCGCATCCTCCGTTTAAACTGGTGTGAGATAGTTCGATCAAGGCGATGCTCAATCGACAACACGGAGTCGTCCGGCGCGCAGCAGTTCAAATACACGATTAATCAACGCTTCTTCGGTAGGGTCGAGGATGTTTCGAGAAAGCAACGTCTTCATAAATTGCTGCTGATCTACACGGGTAATCCGTCCAGAAGACGTAATTTTATGAACCGTTTGCTCAAGGATGGTGTTGGGTGAGGTGCTTGCTTGCTTCATGTCTAATTAGCCGTGATGCACTCTAGGGTGTAGATTTTCATGAACTGTGAAAGCCTGCTGGAAAAGTTTAAGTGAATTCCTTTGACCCACTTTCTACCTGTCAAGATTTGATGGTTTGACTGACTAATTGACTAATGATGAATAGGGTAGTTGAGTTTAAAGTTAAATTGCATCGATGGAACTACTAAGCCGTAACTGCTGCGATCGCCCATAGAATCGTGAATTCTACGTGAGGTTTCAACGGCTTCAATGATGAATTTAAGTAAATACTATGAATCCTGAGAATTTGGTAAGGGCGCGATCGCTCCATCATCAAATTCCCAGGATTCGGGAAACCAACCTATTAAGATTCGAGAAACTAGCCGATTAAAAGTGTTTGAACTTACTCCGCAGTGGCTAGTTCAGTGCTGCCCCGATTGCGGCGGCGGGTCAAGGAATTGAATAGCATAATCCCGATCGCCTTAATCAAGCTGCCTTCCAACTCCTTGAACATGGTCATGTTCAGACCAAACGCATGATTCGCTTCATCCACAATTTGGTCTGCGATCGCATCATCTACGGGCAGGTCGTTCATTGCCTGACGATACTTAGTCTTAAAGGCTTTCTCATCAGAAATGGTCGGAAACTCATAGAAGTGAGTACCTTCCCCATCCACCAAGTTCATTCCCCGTTGGGCAACCCCTTTAAGAATTTGCCCACCTGACAAATCGCCTAAATAGCGCGTGTAGGAATGAGCAACCAGTAGCTCAGGCTGCGTATTAGAAATCTCTCGAATCCGAGCCACATAGTCTTGAGCCGCAGTGGAAGAGGCGATCTGTTCGCGCCAGTTGGTGCCGTAATAAAAGTTGAGATCTTCTTCTAAGGGCGCTTTGCGGTTTAGCTCTGGAAAGTAAACTTGAGACAGAATGGGGTGATGTTGATGGCGCTCAAGCTCTTCTTCCATGGCAGAGTAGACGAAGTAGAGATTGGCAGCGAGTTTGCGGTAAGACGTTTTTTCAACGGTTCCTTTCAAAAAACAGGCAACAAATCCAGTATTTTCTGCCATGGAGTGCGACTTTTTAGTGCCTTCACGCAGCTTGGTTGCTAAATTACTACTCATGTTAAATCGTCTAGCCTATCGTTAGTTTTCAGGTGTAGCTGTGGTCTAAAGCGCTAAAAAGTCACCTAATTTTTTACGTTAGACCGATTTGAGTAGTCTTTTTATTAAAAATTCTGAAGTCGAATCTGTTACCTAGCTTACACACGGTAGTAAAGTTGCCTTCAGGGCTAAAGGCATGATTCAAAAAACTAAATGATTCTTTGGCTATTGATGCACAATCCTCAAATAGCTTTGACAATTTGCAAAAATAGCCGCATGAAAAAGCTATTTCTCGTTGGAGACGACTTGGGGCAGCCCCATGCTGTAATTCATCACGCGAGATTCTAAGTTGTAGGAAATTTCGCCCTTTTGCAGGAGAGATCGCACAAAGTGTTCCAAATCTGAGCCAATCCGGCGGATGTTGTAATCTGTTAGATCGGCACCGCTGTAGGCTTCTACGCCTTCATCAAACTTACGATAGACCTGCTGTAAGGTGTCTTCGCTCCAGTTGAACTCGTTATCTGGATCAACATCGAGAGTCAGGACGTTCTCGCTAGGAACCAGTTCATTATTCTCAACCGTGGCAGTGAAAATGTGAATGTGGCGGGTTGTAGACTTTAACAGCATTGGAAGACCCAGACTAACGCTTTAGGATTACGCCTTTTATTGTAGGAGTAATTTCGTCATGTTTAGCTCTATTAAAACATTATAGATTTCTGTAGGAATAATAAAGAATGCGCAATTCTTATATGAGGATGATCTCAGTAGACCTGTATCAATCTCTCTAGGCATACGAGTTGCTTTGAACTTATGACGACCAATCTCACCGACCAAACCAATTCTTCTGTGCGCATCATTGGTCTGACTGGAGGAATCGCGATGGGGAAAACTCTGGTTTCCGAATATTTGGCAACAGACTATAAATTGCCGATTTTGGATGCTGATATCTATGCCAGAGACGCAGTGTTGCCAGGTGGCTTGGTGTTGCAAGGCATGGTGGAGCGATATGGCTCTGGCGTACTTTTATCCGATCGCAGCTTGAATCGTCAGCGGCTAGGAGAAATTATTTTTAGCAGTCCGGCGGAGCGGCTATGGGTCGAGCAATGCATTCACCCGTATGTGCGAGATCGCTTGGTGCAGGCGATCTGCACTTCACCCTTAAACGATCCTCGGAAACACCCAATTATAGTGATGGTGGTGCCGCTGTTGTTTGAGGCACGCATGACGGATTTGGTGACTGAAACGTGGGTCGTCACTTGCTCAGACGCTCAGCAAATTGAACGGTTGATGACCCGCGATCGCTTAACTCTCGAACAAGCGCAAGTCCGCATCAACAGCCAAATGGAAATTACCAAAAAAAAGGTTCAAGCAACCGTGGTGTTGAACAACTCCTCAACTCCTGAAGCGCTGTATCGCCAAGTCGATCGCCATATTGCCCAACGAGCTAGCGTCAGTGGGCGTTAACTGAGCAATTTCTATTTTGATTCTTTTACCCGTTTGTGGTGCAGGGTCGATAGGATGGAATAGGATTTTGGCATAGTTTTATGGCAGCACGCCTGATCGTGGTTTCTCCTTTCACCTTCTTTGTTGATAAGTATCCATGCTGCTCTTTTTGCGAATTGAAAATTTTGCCCTAGTGGATCGCTTGGAGTGGGAGTTGGGCGCGGGGCTAACCGTGTTGACGGGCGAAACGGGTGCGGGAAAATCTATCATTTTGGATGCGATCGATGCGGTGTTGGGCGGCAAGGTGACCAGTCGTGCCGTGCGATCGGGTGC
>JBGTAZ010000389.1:0-4935 GCA_041749615.1 Leptolyngbyaceae cyanobacterium
ACGTGTAGACTGTCAGAATAACATAGTTGAGTATAACAGCTACATTGGCTCACCTTCCAATTGGAAGGAGGCAAAGCCCTATAAAGATACTCGGTTAGCTCTAAAGGTTTGCAGCTTACCCTCAAAACCATCTTCAAACTAGCAGATATGCAATCTGCAGAAGACAGAATAGATACTACAAGGGTTCCTAATTTACAGACTAAAACTAACACATCCCAACTCATTATCTAGCAAACCGTTCATTGGGCTATGAGGTTGGTATCTCAGGCGAAGGAGTAGATGTTATGTCTTCTAAGATGTTTTTGATCGCTATCAGCACAGAAATCATTTCAAATTGCAAATCTATTGGCTCGATAACTTTCGGTCAGTATAAAAGTGATTGGATAAGGACATACGGGCTAATGAAAATGGGGAAATCAAACTTTTTGAATGCTTGCCTCTTGGACGCGGTGTAGAAAGAAAGCTATCTCGGAATAAGCAAATTTGTATCAAATATTTTAAGTTTTGAATCAATTTTGACCAGTCTGGCGGTGACAATGGTGGGATTATAATTGATAATGTCCAACTGATATATTTAACCAAATCGCCAAATTCTCAATAACAACTTTAAACCCATTTGTGAAAACTAAAATATTGGTACTCAGCGATCGCCATTGCAAGAAATAAATTGAACTTACTACGCCTCTCATCAAAACGATCAAGAGGAAGCGATCGCTTGATAAATTTTATTCTAATGAAAACTTTGCGTAGCTTCGGTCATGATGCGATCGCTATCCTAATCAAGTAAGTGTAAGGCTTTAAGGAAATATTTTAATTTTTCGCAGCACGGTATAAGTTTAAAACGTATATAGAATATACAGCTTAAAAATACTGTGGCTCAATCAACCATTACCTGTAGCGACCTGCAATAGTAATCACTCAGGACTGCAATCATCGTAATTTTGAGACCGAAATAACTGCAACTATAAAAGCAGTTGAGACCGAATTAAGTGCAACTGAGACCGAATTAAATGCAACCAGCCTGCAATACTAAATTTGAGACCACATTAATTGCAACTATAAATTCAGCGGGTGAAAATCAGTCCCACTTTCAAATTGGCAACCCAGCCATCAACATCTGGTCTGTTAGTTCCTTCGTCCGAGTCGGGTCAAGTTGACCTCGAAATAGCAATTTAATTTCCGATGGTTTTGCATGAAACTGTTCCGCTAAACCCCTAACATCGTAACCATTCCTAGTCAGCTTTGGCTCCAATTCATCAATCTGCTTTGACATCACCGACTCAACAACTGCTGCAGTTACAGGCTTTTCTCCCACTTGATAAGCAGCTTCCATCGCCAACATCAAATGCTGTTGGATTTGCAGTGGAGTTCGTAACCTCTCACTTAATACTTCAATCGCCTCAATCGTCAATACATCTGATAACTTAGTCCCATCCACTGCACAGGACTGAATTAGCCAAGTAATATATTCCCGTTGACTCCCAACCATCCCCTCTAAGGTAAAAACACTCGACCGATAACCGATCTCCTCCATCGTTGGACGACGTAGGTCATTTTTTAACTTAGGATGCCCAGCTAGTAAGATAGTTAATATCCCACCCCCATGTTCAATTACCTCAATCAATCGTTTCAATCCTGTCAAAGTTGAAGCATGTAAGTCATGAGCCTCATCGACAAACAAGACTACAGGCTTCTTCCCTTTCTTAATCAAATCCCGTAATTCTCGCTCACGCTTTTCACCTAAAGTGGGAATCTTCACTTCTTTATCATCAGTCGCTAGATCGTAAAACAAGGCAGCAATTAGGGTTGCTAACGTAGCACGGTTTTTATCAACTGATAGTGACTTGGAAACTAAGACCTTATTTTCTTTCGCCAAGGTCGCAAATAACTGTCGTAATGTCGTAGTTTTACCACAGCCAACAATCCCAGTTAGAGCTACTAATGAACCAGATTGGGCTGCGATTTTTAGCTCTTTGAATAGCTGCTTCTGGGCATCAGTTTCATAGTACCCAGCTTGTCGAAACTCTTTGACTAAGCCAAAATGTGTCATTACTTCAGTCAGCATTTACTTCACCTCTGGTTTGAAAATACTCTCTAACTCGCTCTAACAGGAGTTTCTTAGTCAAAGTTTCCTCGACTAAGGTAGAAATAAATTCTCGATGTTCGATTGAAAGTTTTGCTAATGGCTGACCTAAATAATTGGCGATCGCCATCTTTGCCATCAAGGTTGTTGGGTAGGTAAATTCCTGATAGGGGTCTGAGTCTTGAAAGGGTCTCATCTGTAAAACTGGGCTAGGTTCTGACTCTCCCACAAATCGCAAGTCAGCATTCCCTGTCAGGGCTGCCCGTGGCAGATCCAGTTGTTTGGCTAGAGCAGCAATTTTGTCAGCCCTTTCCTGAGTGCGGGTTTTCTTGAACTTCCGATAACGATGCAATGGAATTGGTCCATCTACTGGATAAAAAGGTCCATACCGATGCTCGTCTCGTTCGACATACAGTTCGTTATCAAATAAGCCCCACCAGAGAATTACTGTCTCACCCGCTAGATCTGGATCTACTTCATATGCCACACCTTCAACTGAAACTCTGGCATCACCACCCACCTTCCGTCGTTGGGGTTCGCGGGCAAAGGTACAAAATCGCTCCCAACTGCACATAGCTTTTAATCCACCCTTGGGAATATTCTGGAGCCAGTCTTCCAATCTTGAGTGGGATTCGTTGCGATGAGGTTGGTCGTTGTAAGAGAGCAAATACTGATGGAGCCATTGGTTTGCTTCTACTTCAGTCTCTGGCTGGTGGAAGTGGTAGAGAGTTTCATGAGCTTCTTTGACCGTCCGAAATGGTCTTTCTACTTTACCTTTAGCTCGTGCTGTCACTCGCCGCCCATCGCTGCCTTTGGGCATATGGGTCATGAATTTGATGCCTAGGCATAACAATACATTTTGAAAGACTTGGCTTTTGGAGATCGGACCATTATCAGCATAGATTGCGGCTGGGATACCTTGAAAAGGTGAGTTATTGTCAGTCTTAGCTGTCATAGCATTAAATAAAAACCGCAGAGCAGCTTCAACATTCTCACCGTAGACACAGTGGTATTCCTGATAGCACATGCCACTGCGGTCATCGACGATGCTATAGAGCATCAATAGTGGATTCCCTTGACCTGACTCGACCCAAGCTGGTTGAGCGATGTGTTTTAAATCTGAGGGGCTGAGGTCAAAGTGCCAGCAGTCATTACTATTATCGGCTTGGAACCTCACAGATGGCGGTTGTCTGGTCATCCGTTCTTGGTCGTACCCCCAGTCTCTGAGATAGCGGTTGACGGTTGTTTTCGTCAGTAACTTTGGTTCAGGCTGGACGAGACCGTTTGGCGTTTCAACGCCGTACTTCTCCAACAATTCGATGGCTCTAGTAGTAGAGATATGTCGTCCTTGTTTATTACTGGTACGAATTTTGAAGGCAGCAATCACTTCGCAGTAATTTTCCATCTCACTGGAGGATAGCTTGCGTGGCTGTCCCTTATCGGCACGACGGAGTGATTTGGGTCGAGATTGTGCTCTGAGTAATCGATATAGGGTAGCTGTTGAGATTCCGTACAGATTGGCAGTCTCGTCAACAAGGAGTTTTCGTTCGGGACAACGAGCGGGCAACAGGGTTAACCGTTGTTGCAAGCTAATCAGAGCAGATGCAGGGATTTGGTGGCGAGACACTATTTGTTTTTTCCCTCGGCTACATAATTGTAGAGAGTTGGTTTAGAAATACCCATCATTTGGCAGATTTCGCCGATTTGGTATTGACGATCGTTATAAAGTTTGACTGCTAGTTGGCGTTTATTGATGTCTAAGGCTTTAGGTCTGCCACCTAGCTTACCTCTAGCTCTAGCTGCCACCAGTCCGGCATTTGTTCTCTCACGAATCAGATTGCGCTCAAATTCGGCTAATGCTCCGAACAGATGGAATATTAGTTGTCCGCTGCTGGTTGTGGTATCTATCGATTCTTGCAAACTTTGCAATCCAATCGATCTCTGCTTTAAGGTTTCGGTTAGTTGAATCAAATCTTTGAGCGATCTTCCCAACCTGTCTAATCGCCATACTACAAGTGTATCCCCAGATCTTGCCATTTCTAAAGCTGAAGTCAAGCCTGGACGTGTGGCTCTAGCTCCACTCAGATAATCCTCAAAAATTTTCTCGCACCCAACCATATGCAAGGCATCTTGTTGAAGATTCAACTTTTGGTCATCTGTTGACACACGGGCGTAACCAATTAGCATCACAAGAAAGTTAATAAACTCATTCATATTAAGCTTATCTTGCTTTTGATAGAATTACTGAGTTATTGACCTGCTCAAATGACACTTTTCCGTTCAAAAGCGATCCATTTAATTAGAGTAAAGAAAACGGGCGTTTTTTTTTCTCTCTCAGCCCTAATTTATAGTTGCACTTAATGTGGTCTCAAATTTAGTATTGCAGGCTAGTTACATTTAATTTGGTCTCAGTTGCACTTAACTCGGTCTCAACTGCTTTTATAGTTGCAATTATTTCGGTCTCAAAATTACGATGATTGCAGTCCTGAGTAATTACTATTGCAGGTCGCTACAATTAGCTCCAGAGTTTAGTGTTTGGATTGGCACCACAAACCGCAATCCATCCGCCGAAGCAACTTCTCCCCCACCCCAAGTTTGTGCCAAGGGAATATGTCTTTGAGCGTCCACAAGTCGTGCATTGGCACGAGTTAAAGTTTCAGCCCGCAAGTAATTTTGTTCGATCCAAGCCAGCCGACTTCGAGTTAAGGCGGGGATATCTGCACGAATCAGTGGTTTCAATCCAATGTTACAACTCTGAGCTATCAGCACTGCACAGACACTAATTGGCAGATCTGTGACTCTGGAGTTTTCCAAACTACCGTGGATAAACTCATCCATGAAACCTGTCTTGG
>JBGTAZ010000390.1:0-7969 GCA_041749615.1 Leptolyngbyaceae cyanobacterium
CAGCAACGCCCAAAAATGCATAAAAAACCCTCTCCCCGCCTGAGAAGAAGGTAACAACAAGACACTCATTGCTCTAAGCGCTGATGGTTGGCTTGTAGAGTAAATCGCGGGCTTTTGCCATGCTGCTGACTAATCGATCCATTTCTTCGCGGGTATGCAAAGCGTTCACCGTGATCCGGACGCGGGGCTTGGCGATGAACCAAATAGGCGATACCCAAACGCCGTAGTCCATTAGTTCTCTGGCGTAGATTTTCGGGTTAATTTCGGGAGGCAGCATCACGGGCACGACATTGGTTTCACCGATCGCCATGAAATCGTGTGCCTTAAGGCGCGATCGCAAATATTGCGTATTATCCTGCAAGCGGGTCACCCGTTCGGGCTGATCGCGCACAATCCGAATGCATTGCAAAGCGGCGGCAGTCAACGGGGGAGCCAACGAACAGGTGCCAATGGAGGTTGGCGATACACTCAGCAGGGGTTTGAGTTCGGCAATGTGGGTGCTGATTGCCGCCCCAACGGACGCGCCAAACTTGGAGAACGTCGTCATAATCAGCGGAATCACCCCCCGATCAATCGCATCTTGGGGCTTTAAGTTGAAATGTTCATAAATGCCGCGCCCCGTGGCACCCAGCGCCCCACTGGCATGGGCTTCATCCATGACCAACACGCTCCCCGGATAGTTGGACAGCACGTCAATCATGTCGGGCAGCGGCGCAATGTCGCCATCCATCGAAAACACCGCATCGGAAACGACCATAATGCGATCGCCGGGACGAACATACCGCTGCAACTTCCGAGCCAAATCTTGGATATCGCAATGGCGATAGGCACGTACCCGCACTCGTGGACTATGCCCAAACAGCTTGCCAGACCGAGTGCCTGCATTGGCGATCGCTGAAACAATGCAGCCGTGGTTCAACACATCGGTCAAAATCAGCGTTTCGCGAGTGTGCTGAAATTCTGGCACGGGAATCGCTAAATGGCAAAATGCATCCATCAATGCCTGCATTGCCATCCACGCATTCAAAAATAGCTGCGTGTGGGGTAAATGCTTAAACGCCGACACTTCATCTTCTAACTGCCGATGCAAATCAATCCGACCGCTGAGAACTGAGCAGGAACTATTGGACGTGCCGTACTGCAAAATGGAGTCGATCGCTGCCTGTTTAACCGAGTCGTCTTGAGTCAATCCCAAAACATCATTGGTGCAAAAAGTTAACACGGTCTGACGTTTGCCCGTAGCATCCTCAATTTCAACAAGGTTTCCGTTTTTGCGATGGCAAATATATTCATCAGGATCAAGCCCGCTTTCATACCATCGTTGAACGTATTCTTTTACGACTTGCACAATAAACTCCTCTCACCTTTCTAGATAGCCTACCGCCTCTAGCTGAATAGTATAAGTTTCTCTGTCAATTACTTCTAGGCACAGTCATGTACTGTAGATCTTTCAAGATTATCTGAAACTCGCTGTGCAGTTCGATTCTAACGCTCTCAATTGAAGTTTTAAGCCAGGTTAATTCACGATCCTGCGCTAAAACAAAAGACGACTGCGATCGCGTTTTGTGCCCAATCAACGAGCGATAGGCGATCGGCAATTCTGTGTTAAAACTCTTGGGGCATTTTCCGCTAGGGATGGTGTAGACTAAAAATCTTCTATCCCATATCTAGCCACATCCTGTTCAATTTCCATCAAAAGCGAGACCTTACCATGGTTCGAGAGCTTAACCAAATTCGTCATCAAGAGACCCTCGCCACAGATGCGATCGCGGAATCTCCATCCTCTACCAATCCTTTTCCGCCAACGGCACCCACCGCCAATCCTGTTTTTTATCGTACCTATAGCCGCCGCACTGAAGCGGGGCGCGAACCTTGGGATGTGGTGGTAGAGCGCACTACCCGTGGACTGGTCAAGTTGGGTAAACTGACCACAACGCAAGCTGTCTTGATTGAGCAAATGCAGCAAGAGTTGAAAGCGTTGCCTTCAGGACGGTGGCTGTGGGTGGGCGGCACGTCTTGGATTGAAAAACCGGAGAATTTTTCGGGTTCTTATAACTGTACTAGCACCAACGTTGTAGACTGGCGCGCCTTTGGGTTAATGATGGATCTGGCGATGATGGGCTGTGGCACCGGAGCGGTTCTCGAACCGAAGTATATCGAGCGGCTCCCGGCAATTCGCAACCCGATTTCGGTCTCCGTGATTGGCGAAGTGGGCACGACTCCCGCAGAGCAGCGGCGCGATCGCACCGAAGTCATAATTGAGGCAAACACCGTTCAGATTCA
Source organism: Leptolyngbyaceae cyanobacterium (assembly GCA_041749615.1). Taxonomy (GTDB): domain Bacteria; phylum Cyanobacteriota; class Cyanobacteriia; order Leptolyngbyales; family Leptolyngbyaceae; genus ULC077BIN1. Next base: position 2,284 of record JBGTAZ010000390.1, read on the forward strand.
CGTGGGTGATAGCCGCCAAGGCTGGGTGTCTTCTTATCAAACCCTGCTGGAGCTTACTACCGACGAACGCTTCAACGACACGGTGCAGGTAACGGTGGATGTCAGCGATGTCCGTCCTGAAGGGGAAGTGCTGAAAGGCTTTGGCGGCGTTGCTAACCCTATTCGGCTATCTGGCTTATATGCTCGTTGTGCGGCACTGTTGAATAAAGCGATCGGGCGGCAACTAACCTCAGTAGAATGCTGCTTGCTGATTGACGAAGCCGCCGCCACTGTGGTAGCCGGAAATATCCGGAGGTCCGCAGGCATGAGGCAGAGCGACAGTGAAGATAGTGCCTTTGCCAGCGCCAAAGACAACCTCTGGCAGCAAGATGCTGAGGGCAACTGGCGGATCGATGCGGAACGCGATGTGTTGCGGATGGCAAACCATACCCGCGTTTTTCACCAAAAGCCGACGGAGCAAGAATGCATTGATGCGGTTCGTAAACAGTTTTATTCCGGTGAGGGCGCAATTCAGTATGCTCCAGAGGCGATCGCCCGCTCCAATAGCGACCTGCTGACAAATGCCGATCTGCGGACTGATTTTCTCAAAGCCTACAATCAAGGCGGTGCCCCAGAATGGCTACAACAGCGCGATCCCTCAATGTCTGCTGCCGAATTAGAGCATCGTCTTGGGCGCTACGGATTAAATCCCTGTGTCACAGCCGATACCTGGGTGCATACGGAAGCAGGTGCCCGTCAAGTCAAGCAGTTAATTGGCAAGCAGCATGGCACTTATATCAACGGAGAATTATTTAGCACAACCCCAGAAGGGTTCTTCTTTAGCGGCATCAAACCGATTGTTCAGTTGCAAACTCAAGAAGGTCATACGCTACGCCTGACTGCGAATCATCGAGTGCTGAAAGTGACCAGTCAGACTCAGAAAGCTCAATATACTGAGTGGGTGGAAGCGGGGCAACTTCAGCAGGGCGATCGCGTCTTTATCCACAACCATCGGGGTCTGCAACCCTGGGAAGGAGCCGGAACCGAGGATGAAGGATGGCTCTTAGGCAGCTTTATTGGAGATGGTTGTTTCTCAGTCAATGAAGCGACTCACAGCCGTCAAGGGAAACTACGATATTGGGGCGATCGCCAAGTTGAAATGGTTGAATTTGCGTTGGAAACTTGCAAACGTACATTCCCTAGCTTCCAGGCAAAAGGCTGCTACAGCCAGCAAAATCGTTACTACGAAGTGGGCAGTGCAGCCTTATTCAAGTTAGCCACTCGCTATGGTCTTCAGATCAAAGCAAAAACCATTACTGCTGACATTGAGCAGACAAGCTATCAATTTTACTGTGGGTTTCTCAGGGGCTTGTTTGACGCGGATGGGAGCGTTCAGGGAAGCCAGACGAAAGGCGTGAGCATTCGCCTTGCTCAAAGTGATTTGCCTCGACTGCAAGCCGTGCAGCGGATGTTGCTGCGATTGGGAATTGCTTCAACGATTTATCAAAATCGTCGCCCTGAGCAGGTTCGCTTAATGCCAAATTCTCAGCGGGAGTTGGCTGAATATTCCTGTAAAGCTCAACACGAACTAATAATAGCCAGTGACAATTTGCTCGTATTTCAAGAGATTATCGGGTTTCAAGAGCCAGAAAAAGCCCAGCGGCTCGAAACGCTCCTCGCTGGTTACAAGCGTCAGCTAAATCGTGAACGGTTTACGGTAACGGTAATAGGCGTTGTGGAAGATGGAGAAGAACCCGTTTACGATTGCACAGTTCCCGGTCCTGCTCGATTTGATGCTAATGGATTTGTGGCTCACAATTGCGGGGAAATAATTGGTGCGGATTTTCACTGTAATTTATCAGAGGTACATCTCAATCAAATTGATCCCCTGGACTACGTAACTCAGGAACAAGCTTTCACCGCTGCTGCTCTTTCGGTTGCTGCCCTGCTAAATCACCAATTTGGCGAACCCCGCTATCAATTTTCCCGCGAGCTTGACCCGATTGTCGGAGTTTCGTTTACCGGTTTATTTGACTTCTTCGTTCATGCCTTTGGCGTAGAATGGCTGCTCTGGTGGCAAGCAGGCAGACCCAGCACGATCGCCGGGTTGGAGTTTCAGCAACGAGAGCAGGCATATCTAATGCGCTGGCGAGAAACGGTGCATCAAGTCATCTGGGAATATTGTGACCAACGCGGCATCAAGCGCCCCAATCGCTGCACCACCGTGCAACCCGCAGGCACTAAGTCATTGCTCACGGGTGCGAGTCCGGGCTGGCATCCTCCCAAAGCCCAACGGTTTATTCGGCGGATCACGTTCCGCAAGAGCGACGCGGTGGCGATGGCGTGCTTAGATTACGGCTACAGCATCGTGCCATCCCAATCAGACAAAGACGAAAACGGTAATTTGCTCAACGATCCGTTTGACGATCGCTGTACTGAGTGGCTGGTGGAAATCCCCGTGGAGGTATCCTGGGCAAACTTGCCGGGAGCGGATGAAATTCCGATTGAGCAGTTTTCGGCATTGGCACAGTTTGATTTCTATATGCAGGTGCAGAAGCACTACACCGCCCACAACACGAGCGCCACGGTGGAACTGACCGAAGCCGAAGTGGAACCCTTGGGACGGCGAATTTATCAAGCGATCGCGAATGACGAAGGCTACATCAGCGCGGCGTTGCTTGCCCGGTTTGATGCGCCTTTTCCCCGCTTACCGTTTGAGAAGATCGATAAAGCCACCTTCGATCGCCTCGAAGCGGAAGTCAAAACCCGCCAGCGCACCGATGATTTCTACAGTGCTCTCAGCCGCTACGACTCTGGTTTTAACCTAGCAGAAGGTCCTGCTGGGTGCGATAGCGATAAGTGCATGATGCCAGAGAAGAAGGGCTGAACCAGCAAAACTTTTTCTGATTTTGATTCAACAAAATGTCTTCTTTTAGCTGAATTTGGGTATTTATATGGAGAGAGTTCTAGACGCACAATTTTCTATATTCGTCATCCTACTGAATAATGATATTTTCTCTGTTTCCTCAGAGGCTTCTGCCTAAACGAATCTGGCTAGCGATCGCGGGGGTTGTCTTAACCGACCCTTCCTTCCCCGCCCTAGCACAACTGATTCCCGATTGCACCTTGGGGTCTCAATCTTCCACCGTGACTACAAGCGGCTCGATTGACACGATTCGTGGCGGAGTCAGATCTGGCACAAACCTGTTCCACAGTTTTCTAGAACTGAATGTGAGCAGTGGGCGATCGCTCTACTTCAGCGATCCGGGTGTGAACAATATCCTCACCCGCGTCACCGGAACGAACCCTTCCAACATCAATGGCAGATTGGGAGTCAGCGGCAATGCCAACCTGTTTTTGATCAATCCCAATGGCATTATTTTTGGCGCTGGCTCCAGTTTAGACATTCAGGGGTCGTTTACGGCAACCACGGCAGCGGGAATTAAATTTGCGGATGGCAGCGAATTCAGTGCGACCCATCCAATTTTTTCCAACCTATTAACCATCTCGGTTCCCATTGGTTTACAGCGGGGTGGAACTCAACCGACTGCGGTGATTTCCAATCGCGGCAATTTGCAGGTTGGGCAAGATTTGACCCTAGAAGCAGATCGCCTAGATCTACAAGGAACGCTTCAGGCTGGACGAGATTTAACCTTGCTGGCAACCGATACAATCCAAGTCCGGGACATCCTCACCGATCCCTTTTTGGCGCAGGCTGGCGGAAATTTGACCCTTCAGGGCGATCGCGCCATTGATATTCTCGCCCTCAACCATCCCACGCAAACGCCTTTTGTCAGCGGTGGCAATCTCACCTTGATCAGCGACGGTGTGATTTCGGGAGATGCTCATACCAAGTTGCATTCTAAAAAGTAACTCTCAGATGTGGAAAGAAGGTCATTGAGCGGACTTGCTCTGGCGCTGCAATCAAGTCGTTAAAAGCCTTACATAAAGTGTCTTCGACTGCATCTAAACTGTTGAAGATGCGATTGCTAAAATGCTTTTCGCGCATCTCTTCCCATAGATGTTCAACGGGCATCAGCTCAGGACTATAAGGCGGTTGGGCAAGCAAGCGAATGTTCTCTGGAATATCGAGATGTTTCGCCCGATGCCAAGCGGCTCTATCCACCTGCAAAATGATGAAGTAATCGGAAAACTCCGTTGATAACTGTGCCAAAAATAGACCCATCATCGCGGTATTGGCGTGGGGCAAGATTAAGCAACAGATCACTCCTAAACTCGGAGCCACCGCTGCATAGCGTACACATACTGTCTGACCTGTTGACGCGCTAGAGTGGGTCTTGTCTCTCCAGGAGGACACCAACAACTACACAAGGTTCCGGTTCCGACCGAAGCGCCCCTCATCCTCTGCCATCAGCAGCACGGGTCGGGTATCTTGACTATTGCGCTGCAAGGCAATCGCTTCTACTTGCTGAGCGAAATTGTTGAGAAATGCCGCTTGTTCTTCAGGGTCAGCTTTAGGATGACGCGGACGGGGTTTGAGCTTGCGCCATTGATGGCGCGCTAATAAGCGATAGATCGTTGTCTTGTGGACTTTCTGCTCTACTTTCTGCTCAAAAGCTTGCTTCACTTGGGTTTTGCTGGTGATCTCTCCACGCTTTGCCTGAGGAATCAACCTTTCCAATAGGGGAAGTGCTCGACTCACTCGTGCCATAAAAGTGACCTATTAAGCTTACCTACTAGTTCCTGTAGTTTACAACTTTGACCGCAATTTCGTATTAATTCTGCCAAGATGTTGAAGCTCGAAGGATTGGAATCCGCGAAAGTTTTCGATTTTGAGGGACTTCAGCATGGCGTTTTGCTAGGACAAAAAAACAGAGTGTTGATATCAGGACAGGCGATCGCGCTCAATCTAACCTACAAAAAGCGATCGCTGCTCACAAAGGGGCGATCGCCAGATAATCATGGTGAGAAATTAGGAGCCTAAGTTTTACCTTCAAGAGCAGGAACTCAAGCACCAAAAATATGGATTTTATGGCAAGCCTGCACTTAAAGTGCAGTAAGTGCCAGCCCATTCACTAAATTCCGTAGCGCTAAATTTGCCTACCTCATACACGCCATATTCAGTTAGAGCTAATCCACCCGCTATCATAGCTGCCATTACAACGGGTCCTCCAACTGATGCTGTTACAACAGATGTAGCAGCGGCTCCTGCGACATTACTGCCCATCAATCCTGCAACTGTGGTCATAATATTGCCTAAGCCTAATTGAGAAACAGTAGAAGCTAAACCCGCGTAACCTGCCAGTGAGCCTGCACCTGCTATTGATGCCCTATGAATTGATCCAGCAATCTTCAAAGTGGCATCACCACCCTTTAAAATCGTATTCCATTTGCCTTGATCAATACCTTGAACAGAGTCAGAGTAAGCGCGACAGAATTTGTCTGAGGTTATGTTGGAAAAATATTTAGCACTCGCAACTAATTTTTTGTTTGTCAATAAGTTTTCAACAAGTTTAATAGATTCCTTTGTAGTGGCTTGCGTCAACTTTGAAATTTTTTGGGCATCCTCGAATGCCAACTTTGTAAGACTTGAAGATTCTTCAAGAGCCACCTTTGCCAGTTTTTGTGCCTTGATTACCGCAACATCAGAAGCTTGATGGGTTTTCTCAAGTATTTCTTTCTCTGCCCCTGATAAAAAGTTACTAAGTTGTTCCTGATTAGGCAGAATAAATTGAGTTTGAGCCAT
>JBGTAZ010000391.1:0-26153 GCA_041749615.1 Leptolyngbyaceae cyanobacterium
ACAAGACCTACCCCTACAGTCAAAAATCATATTTGTATTCAGCAACGCCGAAAAATGATGTGAAAATTCGGAAAACAATCAGCGGGGCGATGAAAGTAGAGAAGCTAACTCGGTGGTAAGTCATGCGCTACCTGCTCGATACAAATATCATGGAAGATCCATTCCCAAAGCACAACAGCGGTTACGGTTTGTGCAACCAACCCAAAGATCCCCGACTTATTTAAAGATCCCCGACTTCTTCAAAGATCCCCGACTTCTTTAAAGAAGTCGGGGATCTACTCATCCAGCATCAGCGATCGCACTTTGACATCTTGGGGCAACGACTGATTCTCCAAAAACATCTGATAGGCATCCTTCTCACCTGTTAGAGCCTGCACCCGTTCCAGTTTCGGCAACGTTCCCTGTCGCTGCCCCGCGTACTCCCGATAACTCGAAAACTCCCACTCATTCGGATGCGTTACCAATCCAGCCTTGACTGGATTCAGGTGAATGTAGCGTACTAGATGCACCAGATATGACTCGCGATCTACTTGGCTCGAACCGAAGCGTCCCTGAAACAAAGCCCCCACTCGGTTATAGCGAGCATTCATCCCCTTCGTATATGCCAGCGACAATACCTTCATTTGTTCGCTAAGATTGCCAGCCTTAAAATGCACCAGTAGATGATAGTGATTTGGCATCAGACAGTAGGCTAAAATCTCTACCTCTTCTGATGTCAAATATCGCCGTACCAACCGCAGAAAATGGAGATAATTTTCGCGCTCAAAGAAGATATTTTGGCGATTATTGCCCCGATTATATAGATGATAGAAATTGCCAGGTTCAAAAGCGATCGTGCGATATGGCATAAAGGAAACTGAAAGCAGATAGTTCTAGCATTCCCGACTTCTCTAAAGATCCCCGACTTCTCTAAAGAAGTCGGGGATCTAGCAACACTCTAAAGATCCCCTCTAAAGAAGTCGGGGATCTAGCAACAGCAGTTACGGTTTGTGCGATTTCCCCATTTATAACCTCGTATTATTCAAAACTGAGAATCTAAAGAAGACCCGCGATCGCCGTTTCTTTCATACACCGCCGCAATCAGGGAAAGGGCAACGATGGGGGCAGTGACGGCGCGGAGAATGCGGGAACCGAGGGAAACGGGTTGGTAGCCAGCCGCGATCGCTTGCTCCACTTCGGCATCAGTCCAGCCGCCTTCGCAGCCGATGGCGAGGGTGAGAGGGGAGAGGGGAGAGGGGAGAGGGGAGAGAAGGCAGTTTAGTAGATGGGGGGCGGTGTGACGAGTGACGCAGAAGTAGTTAGGGTCATAGGTCGTGAGGTGAGTGAGAGATTGGGTGAAGGGGATTGGATCGTGAAGCATGGGGACATGTTGCCGTTCGGATTGTTCGGCGGCTTCTTGGGCAATCCGTCGCCAGCGATCGCATTTTTGAGGACTGGGTTTCAGCAAAGTGCGATCGCTGAGAACGGGCACAATAGAGGCGACACCCAGTTCAGTTGCCTGCCGCACTACCTCATCAAAGCTGTTGCCTTTGGGCAAAGCCATCACTAATGTGACATTCACAGGCAGTTCGGTATGAGTCTGCAAAGGCTCGACAATTTCCGCTTGAAGTTGATCATCAAGGGTGATTAGGTGTGCCAGCCAAGATTGCCCCTGTCCATCCATAGCAATAAAGCGATCGCCTACTTTCAACCGCAACACTCGTCCTAAATAGTGTTGCTGGTCTTGGGTCAAGGCGATCGCTTTCAGGCAAATTTGGCAGGGATCAATCACAACCCGCTGGTGCACTAGCCTAGGCTCTTGAGATATTCTTCAATCGCAGTGGTTGCCAGTTGGCTAATCGGTCTCCCTTCACGGAACGCCACTTCTTGCAGGCGGGTGTAAACCTCTGGTGGCACGCTGACCCGATGGCGCTTTTTATCGGGGGTGATGCTGGCGTGAATCCCCCCATTGCTGCTATCAGATTCAAGGCTGGGCTGATAGGTGGAGGCAAACTGATGTAAGCCTTCCATGCCCACGCGATCGCAGAAATCACCAAAACTTTCGCTGAGATTGCGAGACTGTTTGAAGTAAACCAGCAGCGGTTCTAAGGTAGATTCCAACTCGTCAATCGGCATCTTTTCCAGATACACCTGCGCCAACCGAGTTTGGTCAGGCGACGCACCCAGCCAGAGTTGATAAGTGCCAGGACCATTGCCCACAAACGCAACTTCTGCGAGATAAGGACGAGCGCAGCCATTCGGGCAACCCGTCATGCGAACGATAAAGTGTTCCTTGGGCAAGCCAACGCGATCGAGCAACAGACGAATTCGTTCGAGAACGCTCGGCATGACGCGCTCTGATTCAGTGGTCGCCAAGCCGCAAGTCGGCAAAGCAGGACACGCCATCGAATCGCGCACCAGGGAATCGATTTCATCTTCGCGCTTAATGCCGCAGCGAACCAGAATTTGCTGAATTTCGGCTTTGTTCGCCGGATCAATTTCGTACAGCAGCACGTTTTGGCTAGCCGTAATCCGCATGGGCAGATGGAACTTTTCTACAATTTCCCGCAGCGCGGTCTTTAGCTGGAAAGCTCCTTCGTCTTTGACACGCCCGTTTTCAATCGACAAGCCCAAAAATAGCTTGCCATCGCCCTGTTCATGCCAGCCGAGAAAGTTCAAAAACTTAAAGTCGGGGGTCGGTTTAAGCGGCTGAATGGGTTTGCCCAAGTATTGCTCCACCTGAGCCTGAAATTTGGCTACGCCCCAGTCCGCAATCAGGTATTTCATCCGGGCATGACGACGATCGCTGCGATCGCCATAGTCCCGCTGGGTTGCCACAACCGCCTTCACCAAATCAAACACATCTGCCTTATCGACATAGCCAATCGGATCAGCTACCCGTGGAAAGGTTTCTTCTTTGTTGTGGGTGCGCCCCAAACCGCCACCTGCGTAAACGTTAAACCCTTCTAGTTCACCTTGGGGATTTGTGAGGACAACCAAACTTAAATCTTGAGAAAACAAATCGACCGAGTTATCTCCCGGCACCGTGACGCTGCACTTGAATTTGCGCGGCATATATTGGGTGCCATAGATTGGCTCCACCGAATCATGAATAATCGTACCGTTGCCGTTCCGCTGACGAGCCGCAACCACTGCTGGGTCTTCTTCCGCAGAAATCGCCTTTTCTCCATCGAGCCAAATTTCGTAGTAAGCGCCGGCTTGAGGCGTGAGCAAATCGGCAACACCATTGGCATACTCCCAGGCATATCCATACTCTGGGCGGTTTTTGTAAGGCACAACGGGAGCCATGACGTTACGGTTCAAGTCGCCGCAAGCCCCCAAGGTTGATCCCAGATTGTGCACGATCGCCGCGATCGCCGCCTTCAGGTTTTTCTTGAGAATGCCGTGAAGCTGAAACCCTTGGCGGGTGGTCGCTCTGAGGGTGTGGTTGCCATACTCATCCGAAAGCTGATCCAGTGCCAAATAAAGTTCTGGCGGGATAAAACCACCCGGATTCCGCGTTCGTAGCATAAACTGATAGTCTTTTTCCTGCCCCTTGATCCGATTATCTCGGTTGTCCTGCTGGTAGGAGCCATGGAATTTGAGGATTTGAATCGCATCCTCGCTGAAATGAGTCGTATCCAAAAGCAGTTCAGACGCGACAGGTTCGCGTAAAAAGTTACTGCGCTCTTTCAAGCCTTCTACTTTAGAAGGTTTACGAACTGTAGGAGGGGTGGAAATGTTGACCATCGGAACTGCTGCAAGGTGTTGAAGGATCGTTGATATAATATGGTGGCATTTTTGAGCGGTTTTCTATGAAAACTACCTGCTCAAGATTGGCGCATAACCGAGCGAACTAAGGTGGATTTAAAAATTCCCGGTAAGCCGATAGGAATTTGCTAGATACCTTAATCCTAGCATTGCCTTCATGCACCCTATCGCGTTCTCAAGAATTTTGGCTCAGGCTTAAGGGGATTTTTATGAGTGTGAAGCGTCAAGCTGCTCTTCTAAAAAGGCTACCGTACACACAGTTTGAGCAAACTGCCTAGCAATATTATCTTGATGTCAGCCTGGTCGCGGTGTCACAAGTCTAAGATGAGCAATCTATAAGCCGTCGCTATCCCATGCGATGTGCGACTTTCCTGAAACAACGCAAAGACTGCCCACCCTGCGGGAAGCCAGCTACACCCTAGCCCTCTCCCGGTGGGAGAGGGAACCGGAAATGTCCGAAAGCCCTTCTCCTTGGGGAGAAGGGTTGGGATGAGGGCAAATTAGTTGCACATCAGGTTATCCCAGCTTCTAGTATTATCCTATGTGCAACGCTTTTAAGCTCCACAGGCGCAAGAACTATTGATTATTGGGCGTTCCAAACAGATGGAATCTCGGCTGATGAATTTTTTCAAGTGGGTGACTCAACGGCTTGGGCAGGCAACGACTCAAGGCTGGAAGAGGTCGATCTATTTCCTTAAGTTGCCTTTCATCTCGGGGATTTCCCTTATTTCGACCGAAAGATTTCGACCGAAAGAGAGATGTAAACTCCCCCTGGAATAAGGATTCTTAGTATGTGGAGATATTCCCATTTCTATCCCATTTTTAATAGTGCACAGTCATCGTCCTACAATTGACCGCGTGTACCGAGCTTACTGGCACTCGAAGGAAAAGATATGATTCAACCTACATTTCTACCCATGCCGCTACTGACCCATCAGCCAAATCAGCTTTGGCTTGCTCAAGCGCCCCCTTACGTCTGGCACTTCTGCCCCAGGAGTAGTTACGGCAGTATTCACAGGTCCTCAATTTTTTATTGCGTTAATTTCGGGAATTTTGTTGGCATTTGCGATACAACTCCTGCTAACCAATCTTTCTGTTGCCGCCGGAATTTCTTATCTCGGACGGTCTAACTCTAGTGCTAATGATCACCATTCTGATAGCAACGGCGGTTCAACTATTCGCAAAATAGGGTTGGGGGTTGGTCTTTGGACACTCCTTACGGTGACGATCGCTCTGTTTTTTGCGTGCTACTTAGCAGTGCAACTGAGCTTTTTACCCACTGCAAAACTGGGTGCTATCGTAGGTCTAGTCATTTGGGCAGCGTATTTTACCTTGTTGGTTTGGGTAAGTTCTAGCACCGTTGGCTCATTAGTCGGCTCCGTCGTCAATGCTGCCACCTCTGGGTTTCAGAGTGTGTTGGGTGCTGCAACCTCTGCGATTGGTAGCAAAATGGCACAGCAACAGGTGATCTCAACGGCTGAGGCAGTTGCCGCGAGTGTGCGGAATGAGTTGGGTTCGGCGATCGACCCTAGCAGCATTCGCGAATCGGTCGAGAGCTATGTGCGCGGGTTACCACTGCCCAAGTTTGATACATCTCAGCTTCGCAAAGATTTTGAAGGAATATTGAATGATCCCGAAATCGCCGCGTTGGCAGAGGGCGGTGGTTTAGGTCAGGTGGATCGTCAAACTTTTGTAGATCTCGTTAGCAAGCGCACTGATTTTTCAAAAAGTGACGTGAACCGGATCGCCGATTTATTGGAAGGCGTGTGGAAGCAAACGATCGGGCAGCGATCGCGCCGTGACCCGATGGCAGAAATCAGCGAATATTTGCAATCTACCCAGCCTGGGCAGTTGCAGGTTAAAGAGCTAAACGCCAAACTCGATCAGCTATTGGCAGCACAAAATCAGCCACCAACGCCTCAATCGGGTGCACCATCCAGCGGTCTTTCGTCCAATATCCAATCAGGCATCACCACGCTAGCGGGTTTGCTAGCCGGACGCACCGATCTATCAGACTTGAATGTTGAGCAAATTTTGAGCCGATTGAAACTGGCTCCTGAAAAGGTCGCTCAAGGCGCTCAGGCAATGGGGTTAAGAAGCGCAGCCGCCACCGCCTACAGCCCGATTCGCAATGATATTGAGCAGTATTTGCAAACCAAGTATTCCTGGCAAATGAACCGGGAAACCGTTGAGAAAGAGTTTCGCGAGATTTTGTTTGATCCCCAAGCCGATCCCGGAGAAATTGCTCAACAGTTGATGCAGCTTGATCGCTCGTTTTTTGTAGACAAACTGTCTGCTCGTGGCGTTTTCACCCAGGATAAAATTCAGCAGCTTGCCGATCAACTCGAATCGATTCGACGCGATGTGTTTGCCGGAGCCTTAGCGGCTAAGGAAATTGAGGTTGAAACCGACCTACAAGAGCGCGTTGATCGTTACTTGATGTTGACTCCGCTTGACCAACTGCGCTCTAACGATCTGCCAGAATTCAAGGCACTGTTGCAAGATGACAACACCAACGTAGACGCTTTAGGTAGACGCTTATCGACTTACAATCGCGAAACCCTCAGACAAATTTTGCTGAAGCGGCAAGACACCGTGCCAGAAGATATGGAGTCGATTTTAAACGCGCTGGAATCGACCCGCGATCGCGTCTTGTTTGATGCCCAGGCATTGGATGAACAAGCCAAGCAAAAACTGGCGGAATCTCAGCAGCGATTGGAATCTTACCTGAAAAATACAGGCAAGTCTGAGTTAAACCCTGAAGGCATTAAACGCGATTTGCAGCTATTGATGAATGACCCGCAGTCGGGCTTTGATGCCCTGCGAAATCGAGCGTCTAAGATGGATCGCGATACGTTGGTGCAACTGCTTAGTCAACGGGACGACATGAATGAAGCAGAAGCAAATCAAGTGTTGGATCAAGTGGAATCAAACTGGAATACGTTTACGAATTCACCCAGCATCCTTGCAGACAATGTGAAAGGAAAAGTAGACGAAACCCAAACGGCGATCGCGGATTATTTGCGCCGCACCAATCTAGAAGAGCTAAACCCCGAAGGCATTCAACGCGACTTAAAAACTCTGTTGAATGATCCGAAAGAAGGCTCACTGGCATTGCGCCGCAGACTGGCAAAAATTGATCGCGAAACTCTGGTGCAATTGCTCAGCCAACGCCAAGATTTGAGCCAAGAGCAAGTGAATCAAGCGATCGATCAAGTGCAAGAAGCGATTCGTGAAGTAGTGCGATCGCCGCGTCGTTTGGCACTGCGAACTCAGCAGCGCGTCATGGATTTTGAATCCACGGTGGAAGACTACCTCCGCAATACAGACAAAGATGAACTCAGCCCTGAAGGAATTAAGCGCGATTTGGCGTTATTAACTCAGTCGCCTAAAGCCGGATTGCAAAACTTGGGCGATCGCCTATCTCGCTTCGATCGCTCTACGCTGATTGCATTGCTGTCCCAACGTCAGGACATGACTCCTGAAGAAGCTGAGCGCATTGTTGCTCAGGTTGAATCGGTGCGTGACCAACTGATGGATCAAATGCACTTAGTGCAACATCGCATTCAAGAAGTGATTGACCGGATTTTTGGTCGGATTCGCGATTACCTCAACTCTCTCGATCGCCCAGAGCTAAACTACGAAAGCATCAAGACCGACGTTCGCACCTTATTTGATGATCCCCAAGCAGGCTTTGATGCCCTACGAAATCGGTTAAGTCATTTCGATCGCGGCACACTCGTCGCCCTCATGAGTTCTCGTGACGACATCTCAGAAGAAGATGCAAATCGAGTCATTGATCAAATTGAAGGCGCACGAAACACTGTGCTTCAACGCGCTGAATTTGTTCAAACCGAGGTGCAACGTCGCCTAGAAGAGGTGAAAGTGCAAACGCAGCACCAAATGGAAGAAACTCGCAAAGCGGCTGCAACGGCTGCTTGGTGGTTATTCTCAACTGCCTTTGTTTCTGCGGTAGCCTCCGGTTGGGCAGGCGCACTGGGCGCTTCTAAAGGACTAGGAATTTTGAACTAGAGGGAGGAGTCAGGGGTCAGGAAATAGGAGTCAAGAGTCAGAGGATAGATGTGAATCTGAAATCCAAAACTCAAAACTCAAAACCTTTGGCTCTTAACACCCAAAACCTGCTCCCTGACTCCTTCATTAAGGAAACTAATGACTAGCCAAACGTATTCTCAACTGCAAACTATTCTAAAATCTCAAGCGACTCCTGATGCTATCTTTGCCGCACTGCTGCCCGTTTTAGGCAAAATTTTACAGAGCGATCGCTGCTTCCTCTACTTACGCAATCCTGATACTCAGCTTGGTAAAGTACCTTTTTATTGGCGACGCAATGCCAACATTCCCGAAATACTTGATGCTGACTGGAAGCTAGAGCCAGAATCATTGGCTCAAGATCCCCTGTTTGTAGCTGCCCTACAAGCAAAGCCGTCGGTGTATGTGGAAGATGTGGAGACTGCCGATCCGCAGATTGTGAATCGTGCCTTTGAGCGAGAAACCTTTGGGCATCGTGCCTTAATTCATGCTCATTTACGCCACGATGGGCAGCTATGGGGAATTTTGCAGCCCTGTATTTATGGGCAACCCAGAATTTGGACAGAAACTGATCGCGCCATCATGACTGAAGTAGAGCAGGCGATTACTCCACTGGCGATCGCCTATGTAAAGGCTAATCAGCCGTAATCCTGACCTCGAATCATCTTTAATTTGAAAATCTTTAATTTGAAACTTCAGGAGTTATTGAATGATTGTCAATCTTGCTCAAGAGGGCTGGGAAGTGATTTATCACCGTGCCCACGCGCTCCTAGCCGCCCAAATCGCCGGACATTGGCGCAGAAGTAACGCCCCAGAACGCTTTTATGAAACCATTGCTGCGATTTCTCACCACGACGATTTAGAAAAAGAGTGGGAAGGTAACGAGTTGACCGAAGCCGGTGCACCCCTAGACTTTACCCTGGGTCGCGGAGGCTCCCCTGATCCACTCCAAAAGCATATTTCCACCGCTCGATATCGGGGGCGCTGGGTCACATTATTGACTTCTAAACACGTCACTTATCTCAGTCAAGATAAATGGGGATCTTCTAAAGAGTGGGATGATTTTTTGAATGCGCAAGTGCAAAATCAGGAGACATGGAGCAAAGAACTAGGGGTTGAAAAAGAGGAAGTAGAGCGGGCTTATCAATTTATGCTGTGGTGCGATCGCCTATCCCTAATCTTAGTACAAAAACAAATTCCAGACGATCAGCGAGCGCTCGAAATCACTAGCGGCATTGATGATCAGCGATACGATATCCATCAACTCAGCAATGGACATTTAACCGTTGAACCCTGGCCCTTTGAAGAAGAATTCACTGTGAATGTAGAAGCCTGTTGCTTATCAGAACTCAAGTTTGACAACAATGAGGCACTCGTTAAAGCATTGCAATCAGAACCGATTAAAGTTCTAACCTGGACTTTTTCTGAGAAAGAGTAGATTCATTTAGAACCTAAAGTACCAACAACTTTTCAAGTAAGTAGCAGAGAGAAATTAAAGTTAGCTTAAATTACCGGGTTTCGACTCCGCTCAGCCCTCTTTCTACAGAGGTATTGAGCATCGAGTGTAGTCGAAATGCATCTGACAAATAATTGTATCCGCCTACTTAGTTCTGAGTTCGGAGTTCAGAGTACGAAATGCAAAACTATAAAGTCTAATTTGCACTTTGTACTCAATAACCCCGTACTTCGCACTCTCTACGTCCAATACAGCAACCTAGCTTGAGGAAACCGCTTGCCAATCTCAAGTTCAAAGAATCGGCGCAAACTCTTCATCGTGTCTGCATCATAAACATACTTGATGCCGCCAAACTTATTGCGCTTCACACTCCGATTCGATTCATCCATATCCAATTGACTGTAAGGATACCAACCCGTCAGCACTTCCTTTGAACCGGGTGTAAAACGATGGGTAATTAACTCAAAGGTAAGGTCGCAATCAAAATCTAAGGCAGTGCTGATGGAGTCAAACAAATCAGAGTAATGCTTTTGCCAGCCTTCCATTGCCATGATGGGCGCAATCACTAAACCAACCGGATAGCCACCGCCGCCCTGCGATCGCGGTAGTGCTAGTTTCCGCAAAGCCTGTAGCCGTTGTGGTACAGCCGCAGTTCCGCCTTCAAAACGCTTGGAAATGGGTGCAGCATTCACACTAAATCGGCAGCGAGTGTGCCCATTGTGGAGAATATCCAATAGCTGATCTACGCCATCAAACTTAGAAACCCAACGAAGATAGCCCGCTTCACGAGTGCCAAAATAGCGAATGCACTCCGCCAAACTGCCCGTCAAATGCTCAATCCCTAACGGATCTGTGTAGCAACTCACCTCAAATGAAGTCGCCCCAGTTCCCTCATAGGCACCCAAGCCAGCTAAAATCTGCGGCAAGTTGGCGTAAGCGCGAATCACGGGTGGTCCTTGTAAGCTGCCTGCTAAATAGCAATATTCGCAGTGGGCGGGGCATCCTTCTGCCAAGTGAAACTGCCAATCAGCGGAGGGTGGAATCGGGCTTAGCTTAAAATTGCTGGGTGGAGCCGTGACGATCGCCAGAGTCCGCTTAGAAATATCGTAGGTCTCTCGCTTAGTGTCTCCTCGCAAGCCTGCCAGTCGATTACGAGGTAACTTTTCAATCGGTAAATTTAATGCTTGCACGCTAGATAAAATCTGCTGACCCCAAGACTCTTCTAGTGCAGCGGGGGTAAATAAAACCTGCTCTGGCATCCATAGGAGCGGTTCAGATTGGAGTGGTGTGGAAGGTGCGATCGCAGTGATAGACAATGTGTCTCTCCAGTAGCGGATACTCTCTTCAGTGTTACTTGCCTCAACAGTTTAGAGAGTCCGCATTTGGCATAGATACTACACTCATTAAGGCAGAGTTTTCCACACTATAGAACTAAAGCATTTCCAACAAAAATCACTCCTGAATTTGACTACCGTGTTCAATCAAAATTCTTTTGGCTTGCGTGACTTCCTCTGGCTGCAAGTTTTTAACAAACACTAAAAAATTAGGTGTTAAAGCAGAAATATCATCTCCCTCTTTCATCACATTTACACCCGTCATTGCCTCCATCAAACCAAATCCAGCTGCACCTACCAAACTTCCTGCCAAAACCATGCCCACCAAGTTCCTAACAGGGTCGTCGCTACTCACTGTTTCAGCAAAATTAGTTCTGGCATAGCTCAAAATAAATCCAATAATTGCACCACACAACGCACCCGCGATCGCCCCTTTTCCAGCATTCTTCGCCGCCTTAGTTTCTGTGACAGGCGGGGTTTGCAATGCCAAAGAAAAATGGTCTCCTGAAAGACCCAAATGCTCCAGTGCAACAATAGCTTTCTCCGCTACTTGTTGATCCGCAAAAGCACCAATAATATTAGGATTAGATGCCATTATATTAGTCATAGTTTTACCTATTTTTAGAATTATGTAAACTTAGTTGTGTAAACCACCCAAAGTATCGCTTAACTGTATGTTCTTTGCTTCTTTCTAGAGGAGTGCAAAGGCTAGGTAATGCGATCGCTAAATACAACTTTAGCCAGATGAAAAAATTGTTGATTCAAGCTAACTATGGAAATAAGATTTCTGTTCAAAATTTATGCTTAATTAAATAGCAAGTGACTTCTTGCTACTATAAATAAGTAAGTTTTTTCAACTATACTTCACCTTGAAAAAGTTTTTAGCAATATTTTAGCAATAGAAGTCAATGACTCATCAAACTAACACCCGTAAAGAAATTCTTAGAGTTTTCTTAGCAGCCCCGTTAATTATCGTTGGAATTACTCATTTTACCCACACCGATCAATTTATTAAAATTGTGCCGCCTCAGTTACCTAACCCAGTCGCGCTAGTCTACATCAGTGGTTTCTTTGAGATTCTTGGCGGCATCGGTTTATTAATTCCGTTGGTCAGTGTGCTAGCTGCATGGGGAATTATTGCATTGTTCATTGCAGTGTTTCCTGCCAACATTAATCAAGCAGTAAATAGTATTTCAATTGATGGCATTCCTGATTACCCGCTGCTGTATTGGTTCAGGCTTCCATTCCAAATTCCTTTAATTGCGTGGGCTTGGTGGTATACCAAAAAGCCTGAACTACAGCCGGGGGCTGATGAGGTAATTGCCCAAGCAGCCCAAAATCTAACAACCTCCACGAATTTTGAACCTATTGATTAAACTGCTTCAGTTTCATAATTTCAATCTACTGATACTGTTCCTGCCTGAAAGCTCTTAAATTAGCTGATAGACTAAGAGCTTAATCATTGAGAACATTTATTAGTCACAAAGGCAGTCATGAGTAGGGGAACTTTGTTTGATAAGGTTTGGGATGCACACACGGTTGGAACGCTCCCTTCTGGGCAAACCCAACTGTTTATTGGGCTGCACCTGATTCATGAAGTAACCAGTCCTCAAGCGTTTGCTATGCTGCGAGAACGGGGTTTACCCGTATTGTTTCCCGATCGCACGATCGCCACGGTGGATCACATCATTCCTACGAACAGCCGCGATCGCCCCTTGCAAGATCCGCTTGCTGAAGAAATGATGCAGTCGTTGGAGCAAAATTGCCAAGAGAACAGCATCACGTTGTATGCCGTTGGTTCTGGTAATCAGGGCATTGTGCATGTGATCGCACCAGAACAAGGCTTGACCCAACCGGGGATGACGATCGCCTGTGGAGATAGCCATACGTCTACTCACGGAGCTTTTGGCGCGATCGCCTTTGGCATTGGCACCAGCCAAGTTCGCGATGTATTGGCATCTCAAACCCTTGCCCTTGCCAAGCTAAAAGTGCGGCGTGTTGAAGTGAATGGCACACTCAGTCCCGGTGTGTATGCTAAAGACGTGATTTTGCATATCATTCGCAAGCTGGGCGTGAAGGGTGGCGTGGGCTATGCCTACGAGTTTGCCGGAACCACGTTTGAACAGATGAGCATGGAAGAACGGATGACCGTTTGTAATATGTCGATTGAGGGCGGTGCGCGGTGCGGCTATATTAACCCCGATCAAGTGACTTTTGACTATTTGCAAGGGCGAGATGCTGCCCCTAAGGTCGCCGATTGGGATAGCGCGATCTCCTGGTGGAACAGCATTGCCAGCGATCGCGATGCCGATTATGACGATGTAGTTGTCTTCAACGCCGCAGAGATTTCGCCCACCGTCACCTGGGGCATTACACCAGGTCAGGGCATTGGCGTGACTGAATCGGTGCCAACTCCAGAGCAAATGGTAGAAGAAGAACGGGCGATCGCGGAAGAAGCCTATCGCTACATGGATTTGCAACCGGGCAACCCAATCCAGGGCACCAAAGTAGATGTCTGCTTCATTGGTAGCTGCACCAACGGGCGAATTTCTGACCTGCGCGAAGCCGCTAAGTTTGCCAAAGGTCGTCACGTTGCGATCGGCGTGAAAGCTTTTGTCGTCCCTGGTTCCGAACGAGTCAAAGAGCAAGCCGAAGCCGAAGGACTCCACACCATCTTTGAATCCGCCGGGTTTGAATGGCGCGAAGCAGGCTGCTCTATGTGCCTTGCGATGAACCCTGATAAACTCCAAGGTCGCGAACTCAGCGCCTCTTCTTCCAATCGCAACTTCAAAGGTCGCCAGGGTTCTGCATCAGGTCGAACGCTGCTGATGAGTCCCGCGATGGTCGTCGCCGCTGCCGTCACAGGCAAAGTCACCGACGTGCGCGAACTGCTGTAGAGTCTAGCTCTGAAAATTATGGAACGAGGCAGGGAGGCTAACCGTAGAGATCGACAGATTGTTAACTCCATTGCCCGCGAAAAAGGAATGACCCAAGCCCAGCGAAGGGAATTTGGAAATTACATTGAGGAAGTCAAGCGAACAGAAGGGCGCGGTGGATCGGACAACTTTACCCGCGATCAACTGCTTAATCTGGCGGATGAATTTCTTGATCTATGATGAATGGAGCCACCTAAGTAGGTCTATTAAGGCATGAGTAGTGTTGAGATTAGTTTAAGAATATTTGGTGAGCTTCCGCCTTTGCATGAGCTAACACAGCGTTTAGCAGTTGAACCAACTACTTTTTTGCGTCGTGGAGAGTTCGTTTCAAAGCGGCGAATTCAACCCGTTGATATGTGGTCGCTTGATCTGCTCAGGCATGAAAGCAACAATTATGAGAGCGATGATTCTGAGATTGATCAGAAGTGGATTGATGTCGCCTCGTCTATTCGCAAACTTGCACCCGCGATCGCCAAACTCGATCGAACTCAGTGCAAGACAGATCTATACATTAGTACGATTCGAGAAGAAGACCAAGGGGGGCTGTCGCTTCCTTCAGAACTGATTTCAGCCGCCGCCGCTGCCAATTTATCAATCGAAGTTTCCATTTTGGTCATGCTAGATGACTACGATGATGACGAGGAAATTACAACCAAAGTGAACGGAGTAGAGCAATTGCACACGGTCGAAATAGCTCACTGAGTAAACTCTTATGCATATTATTCTTTACGATCGCCCCTTCAAGCAATGATGAATCCCTTGCAACTCCACCAAAATTGCTTCTAATACTTCTTGCGTCTGGTTTTTGGGCATTTCTCGCACTTCAATCGTCACTTGCTTAATCCCAAGGACATCTTTTGCAAATCGGGCGACTTCATTGGGGTGAAACAGCAGCAGGTCGTCTTGGTTCTTGCGGAACTCTGGGTTTAAGCGTGTGGCATCATAAACTGGATTGAGACTAGTTGCATCGGTGTTGGCATAGCGATAAACAGACGCTCTAGAACGATTTAAAGCTCTTTGCACCGCTTCAATATCCATCAGCCCACCTTGCTCAGCTTCTGCGTCAAAACCCATAGATTTATTAGTATCAAAATTAGACTCAATAATCCTAACACAAGATCCTTAAACGTTACGGAAAAATTTGAGCCTGAATGATGTCCACTGCTAGCACGACTCCTAAACTACCCAACAAGAGACACATAACGCCAAGCAGGGGATTCAGTTCGAGAAGATAGGTTAAAACCCAGCAGAGTCCAGCAGTTAGCACAAGCATCATCATGACTGAGAAAGCAACTTTAGAGCATCCCACTGGCTTAGGTAACCTGACGATATAACCGGATGTGGCGGAGAAAATTATGCTTCACAGGATTTTTTAAGGGAACGATCGCCCCTATTACCGAGTTTCAAGCGGATTTAGCCAGCGTAAAATAGTACGCTCTAATTGATGCAATTCGCGGTATACTTCCTGCCGCATCCATTGGGCGATCGCATCCCACGGCGCAAAGCTATCGCCTGTTTGCCAGTTTACATCAGGACCCAGCGGCGTTAAATGGTTTCCCGCTAGCTTTTGCAGGGTCACCATTTCTGGAAACCGCAGTTGCAGTATTTCGGTCAAACCCCTAGTTTGGTCAATCGTATCATTGCTAAACTTCACGAGTAGATTGCGCGGCACTTGATAGCGATCGGAAATAATTTGATTGGTTTCTAAGGGCGAAGGGGTAAATTCAACGGCAAAATTCGATGAAAAATCTGAAAACACAGCGGTGAACGGGGCAAGAACCGAGGTTACCTGCTCCACAAGGGGCACCGCATCCCGTGCGGCGTAGTTATTGAAGGAAATCAGAATATTCCCTGCCCGTTCCACTTTGTAAAGGCTGCCAATCAACAGATGCAGCTTGCAGCCCATGCTGTGCCCCATGCCATAAATAGGTAGGTAGCGGCTGCGAAACTGGGTTTCACTCAGTGCTTCCACGGCTCGGTTAAAGTTGCGATAGACGGTTTGGGCGATCGCTGCATGGTCAAACGTGTTGATAAATGGGGTGGCAATCACGGCGTAACCCTCTGCCGCCAGTCGTTCTAACAATCGCCGATAGGTGACTTGTGGAGCCGTGGCGACAAACGCGCCGCCGAGAAAATGAATGATTGCAGTGGGGCGATCGGGAACTAAAACCCAATTGCCATAAAGTTCTTGCCAGTCCATTAAGTCTAGAAGATAGAGAGTAGAGAACAGGGAACAGAAGTATCCCCTCAACTCATTTTGCCGCAGAAATCGAGTAGAGATGTTGAATTAAAGCTGTGATCATAGAACAGCGGCTCAAAACCGAGGATCTCCACCCGAAACCTGAAACCCCGAAACCCGAATTTGACTACAAAACAGCAGCTCTCAACCGGGCGATCGGGAGATACAGCAGCTTTTGGTAAGACGGAACATAGGCTCGTTTCCGAAACACATCGTACCCGTTTTGTTCAATTACGTTCAAAATGCCGCTGTAAAGCATCAGTGCAGCCCATACTGGAAAACGAGCATCGGGGCTGAGAGTGCTGATGCCCGATTCCGCTGATGTGTAAACCTTCCGTGCCCGCTGGATCTGGAAGCGCATCAGTTCGCGCCACCGTTCGTCTACGACCTGATTCATCAAATCAGCTTCGGTGTAGTTGAACAAGGCAAGGTCTTCTAAGGGAATATAAATCCGTCCGCGACGGGCATCTTCGCCCACATCGCGCAAAATATTCACGAGTTGGTTGGCAATCCCTAGAGCGATCGCTTGCTCGGTCGGGTCAACGGTGTCTTTTTGGTACACATCCCAGGGGGTCGTGCGAAGTGAGGTATCCACTCCCATCACCGGAGTGGTCATCAATCCAACCGTCCCCGCCACCCGATAACAGTAGAGATTGAGTTCCTCAAAGGTTTCATAGCGAGAGCGGTAGAGATCCATCCGCTGCCCTGCGATCATGTCTCGGAAGGGCTGTATATCGAGGGGAAATTGGCTCAGAGCATCAATCAGCGCTACATCCAAATCATCAATGGGGTGACCCGCAAAGATAGATTCTAGCTCTTGCTCCCAATGGTCTAAGGTCTCGTCGGTGGTAAAGCTGGCGCGAGGACCATCCACCAACTCATCAGTCCGACGACACCACACATAAATCGCCCAAATCGCTCGCCGTTTTTTTTCTGGCATCAACATCGTGCCCAGATAAAACGTTTTGGAATATTTCGCCGTAATTTGGCGACACATTTCATAGGAATCCTCAAGGGATGCCAGAGATTTGACACGAGAATGATCAGGCAGTTTCAGCATGTCCCTAGGAACGCTTGACGAACATTGCAGGTTAAGGCGGTTCAAGGATACAGTTACCCCTACTGGAAAGTAAACATTTATTATCCTTACCAGCCAGTTATATACTCTTGACGCAGGTTTTCATCAAGAGTTTTGAGAAGGCTGTAAGGATCAACTGAGTCTATCAAGCATTCAAGCATTTCTTGAAAACTAAACGTTGACAAGGGGCTTTTCAGCAGAATTGCTGCCGATAGAAACACCAGTTGAATTCAAACCGCCTGCGATCGCCTGCGCTGACAGCTTACCAGAAAGTACGGCACCTTCCATACTGCCCAGATAGCGTTGGAAGGTGTAGCTACCCGCTAAATAGAAATTGGCAACCGGTGTTACTTGAGTGGGTCGGTAGGCTTGCCGCCCCGGAATTGCCGTGTAGACCGAGCGAGGAGTTTTGACCACTTTCGATTTCAACAGCGTGGCGGGATTGTTGCCTGTCAAATGATTTGGGAAAACTTTCTTTAACTCGTCCATCGTTGCCGCAATAATTTCTTCATCCGATTGATCGATCCAGTCTTTTGCTGGGGCAAGCACCAGTTCTAGCATGGAGCGATCGGGATTTTCGTATTCCCGACAGGTATTGCTCATGTCGGCATAGACACTGAGCAAATCGGAACGGGAAAACAAAAGTTGATCGACATTGGTAAGTTTGCGATCGAACCACAGATGCAAATTAATTACCGGAACGCCTTCCAGTCCATTCAATTTCTGGAAAAAGGGCATCTCCGCCCAAGGTTTTGGCATCAGCACTTTCATCACATCCACCGACATGGCAGACACATAAGAATCGGCTGTCAACGCTTCATCAGGCAAACCATTCAAACCCCGAATCACAAAATGATTCACAGTGCCGTCGCCATTCAAAGCAATTTCTTTCAGCGGTGCGTTCAAGCGAACCTCACCACCGCCTTGAGTGATGTAATCCACGATGGGCTGGCAAAGTCGCTCTGTGGGTGAACCGTCTAAAAAGGCAATTTTGGAGCCGTAGCGCTCCTGCAAAAAGCGATTTAGGGCAGTGAGGAGAATCGTGGACGACACTTCATCAGGATTAATGAATGTCAGCGCCTTACTAGCCGCAATAAAAATATCGGTGTTTACGCCGTCATCAATGCCCTGAAGCCGCAGCCACTCAGACATGGTGTACTTGTCCATGTCTTCTACATACTGCTGACCTCGCACCACTGCCGGAATCAGCCCGATCGCAAACCGAATTTTTTGCTTCCAGGTCAACAGATCGTTGTTACGCAGAATAGAGACAATGACGTTGAAGGGGGCGGGGATATCAGGAACGTTGAAATAGGACAACACGCCAGGTTTTTCGGGCTGATTGAAGATTAGCTGATGCTTTTTCCACTGCAAGCGATCGGCAATCCCCAACTCATCCAGCAGTTGCAGCATGTTGGGGTAAGCTCCAAAAAAAGCATGGAGTCCGGTTTCATACCAGTCGCCATCTTCATCTTTCCAAGCTGCCACTAATCCGCCTAAAACATCACGACTTTCTAATACAATCGGCGTATGACCTGCATCTACTAAGTATTTTGCACAGGTTAAACCTGCTAGTCCGCCCCCAGCGATCGCAACACGCATGTAGCCCCTTCACAGTCTCTTTAAAGTTGACATGACCCTTATTATACTTTGCAAACCGTTACAATTTGAGAGCGAGGCAAGATTCCGGCACAAAACGGTAGTTCCAGTAAAAATACGGTGAGTTTTGGATGAGTTCACATTAAAGATTTTGGCAAGAATATAGAATGGCTCGGTAGTTAAACTGCTTACAGTTAAGCTTTTTAAGTTAAGTAATAATCAATAGATCGCGATCGTATAGGAATGTCAATGAGAACTTCTGATCTTCAGATTCGGCTCAATTATTATTACGAGCAGATCAAAACAATCATTTTGACGCGCCAGAACCCAATCACTGGTCTGCTTCCAGCCAGTACGGCGGTCAATGCCCATGGCGACTACACCGATGCCTGGGTACGAGACAACGTGTACAGCATTCTCGCCGTATGGGGATTGGCACTGGCGTATCGCAAGGTGGATGACGATCTCGGACGCACGTTTGAGCTAGAACACAGCGTTATTAAGCTGATGCGAGGGTTGCTGTTTGCCATGATGCGCCAAGCCCATAAAGTGGAAGCCTTTAAGGAAACTCAATCCTTGCTGGATGCGCTCCACGCCAAATATGACACGCAGACTGGCGATGTCGTGGTAGATGACGATGCCTGGGGGCATTTGCAGTTGGATGCTACCTCCGTTTTCCTACTGATGCTGGCACAAATGACCGCATCGGGGCTGCACATCATCTTTGACAATGATGAAGTCAATTTCATCCAAAATCTGGTTTATTACATTGGCAGAGCCTACCGCACCCCAGATTACGGGATTTGGGAGCGCGGCAACAAAATTAACCACGGCAACCCAGAACTGAATGCTAGCTCGGTGGGTATGGCAAAAGCGGCTCTAGAAGCAATGAACGGGCTGAATCTATATGGCGTGAAAGGCGGACAATCCTCGGTGATTCATGTGTTGCCCGATGAAATCGCCCGTGCCCGAATTACCCTAGAGTCGTTGCTGCCTAGAGAATCGAGTTCTAAGGAAGTGGATGCAGCATCCCTTAGCATCATCGGGTTTCCGGCGTTTGCCGTGGATGATGTGGAACTCTGCGATCGCACCCGCAATAAAATCATTGACAAACTGCAAGGGCGCTATGGCTGCAAACGCTTTTTGCGAGATGGGCACCAAACTGTTTTAGAAGACACCACCCGCCTGCACTACGAACCTTCGGAACTGAAGCAGTTTGAACACATCGAATGTGAGTGGCCACTCTTCTTTGCCTATCTGCTGTTGGACAGCATTTTTCGGGGCGATCAACCGCAAATCAGTGAATATCAAGCCAAACTGCGATCGGTGCTAGTGGAGCGCGATGGCGTAGGATTGCTGCCAGAACTCTACTTTGTGGACAAAGAGCAAGTAGAAGCTGAGCGCCAAACGCCCCAAAGCCAGCCCCGTCTGCCGAATGAAAATATCCCCTTGGTGTGGGCACAGAGCTTGTACTTTCTGGGGCAACTGTTGGGCGAAGGATTGCTATCCGTGGGCGATATCGATCCCCTCGGTCGCCATCTGCATGTGCGGCAACAGCGGAAACCCATTGTGCAAGTTGCCCTGCTGTCAGAAGACGAAGCTCTCCAGTCGCGGCTGGCCGCCTACGGCATTGATACCCAAACTCCTAAGCAAATCGAGCCGATTCAGGTCAGGCGCGCCACGGAGCTAGCCGATGCCTACACCCAAATTGGACGCAACGACAAACTAGGGCTAACGGGTCGTCCGTGGCGACGGCTGCGCGGGTTAACCACCTCTCGCATCTTTCGGGTTTCGGGCGAAACCATCGTTTTCTTGCCCTCTCTGCTCGACCAGCAGCAGTTTTACCTTTCCCTCGATCCTCACTTTCTCGTCAGCCAAATTCGCTCTGAAATTGCCCATATTCAGCGGCACTGGAATCAGTTGGGTCGCCCCACGATGACCCTGCTGCTGACCCAGACCATGCTTAAGGGCGAAGACGAAATTGACAAAGGGTTGCCGATCTTAACGCTGATTAAGGAATTCCAAGAAGGCGCTTGCAATGGTGTCCAGGTGAAATTGGGACGCTTGAATCAGTTGATGCTGACTGCCTGCACGGAGCGGATGGACTTTTTACACAGTTTTTCCTTTGCTGAGGCTTCGGTGCAAGATGCGGCTCCCACAGAGGTTTACTTGACGTTCAATCCAGACCGAAATTTTTCCCTCAGCATTACTCAAGAGTTTACGCTGGAGTCTGAAACCGATGGGGCACCGTTGCTCAAAAGTTTGCGCCAGTCCGATAACTTATACGAGCAATATGAACTGTTGAGCAGTTTGGCGCGGCTGCATGGGTTTGACTTTGATACGGGATTGGGGCAGCCAAACCGGACCGTCAGCGTGGAAGATTTGCTGAATGAGGTTTATTTCAAAGCCGATCGCCTGAAACTATGGGCTATTTTGCGCGGGGTGGCTGGCTTATACGACAAGATGACGATCAACTTTGCGGATGTGGTGACGGATATTCTGGTGCGCCAGAAGCAGATTGCCGTGGGGCGTGCCTACAGTGAAGATTCTTTGATTACGCGCCCGATGGCACCCCAGGAATTGATGGAAAAACTGCGGGAGTTTTGCCGGGAAGATATTCGCGATCGCGTGTTAACCCAAGAAATTTTGGTTTATCTCAGCCTGTGGATTAAAGCGGAACCTGCCCTATTTGACGGCTTGCTTACCCTGCGAGTCGGATTCTTGATTTTGCTGATTACCGCAGAACTGGCACGGGAGTTTCAGTTAACCCAAGACGAAGCCTATGAACGCCTGCTGCAACTGAGTCCTCACGAAATCCAGACGAGGCTGTATCAGGTGCTTAAAGGCTACGCCACGATTAACCAGTCCTTTTTTCAGCAAGAATCACTTCGGGTCTCCCAGCAACAAGACGAGATCAACTGGGCAGTGCAATCCGAACCACCGGAAGCCCAGGCTGAGAGCCAGTCTGCGGGAGAATATTGGCTGCACAAACGCCAGCGAGAAGGATCGCTGAATCGCGTGCCTGCGGAATTTTATCCCAGTGTGTGGAACGTGCTGGAACACTGCAAGGGCTTGGTGATTGGTGACAAACTGGAGCGGCGCAATCGGTTGGAAAGTGAGCCGTTAATGGCAGAGATGACTCCGGGAGAAAAGAACTTTGCCCTGCGGGTGGAGCATTTGTTAAATAAAATTCAAGCTCCTGAATATCGCCAGGTGAACATTGAAACGCTGATGGAGTTGGCTGCATTTGGCGATCGCAACCCCGACTTGTACATTGAAGAAACCATCGCCTTGGATGTGCTGATCGGTCACGCGGTGCGACTGGCATGGCTCGATCGCTATCCTGAACATGGTCAGCGCTATGACGAGCATAAGGCGGCGGCATGGCGACACTTCTACGAAAGCACCCCTTACGATTGCGCGGCTTATGTGGTTAAAGCCCTACGATTCCTGATTACTTTGGCAGAATTTGGCAAAGATAAAAAACCTGTCTTTGGCGGAGACTCTTTTGAAGACGAAGCAGAAATTGTGAGGAGTAAGTAGGAGTTTGGAGTGCGAGGTTCGGAGTGCGAGGTTCGGAGTGCGGAAACAGAATATACGTTTTTATGGAATGGTGTTGGGGTCAATGCCCTGCGATCGCAAAAATTCTGCCAGTTTAT
This sequence comes from Leptolyngbyaceae cyanobacterium, assembly GCA_041749615.1. Taxonomy (GTDB): domain Bacteria; phylum Cyanobacteriota; class Cyanobacteriia; order Leptolyngbyales; family Leptolyngbyaceae; genus ULC077BIN1. Next base: position 22,102 of record JBGTAZ010000391.1, read on the forward strand.
CTGCCCGTTGGCGCTCTTGCTCTGCCTGTTGCCGCACGTATCTTAGCTGTTCTTGCCCCCACAGCAGCAGCGTTCCAGCTGCATCCCACCAGCGCAGCCAATAGCCCGATCGCTCCTCCTTCTCGCCCCGCCAAGTTCCCAGAAATAGCCCCATCTCAGCGATCCAGTAGCGACCGTTGAGATCCGGTTGTTCCAGTTCATAGCGCTTTGCTTGCAAGCGATAGACCTCTAGCAAGCCTGAATCTGGCTCAAAAATTACATAGGTTGGCACTTGCAACAATTGCTCATAGAAAAACCACTTTCCTGGTGGGAACGTGGGCTTGACGGAATATTCGCCGCCATCCGTGTCCGACAAAAACTCCATCACCACCGCTGGCATAGCCCCTTCCAGATTGGGCGTATAGCTGCGGCGCTCCTTTCCGGTGGCGATCGCTTGCACCGAAGGAACGTAAACCCAATCGGGTGCTTTAATTGCCAGATCCCCATTCATCGTGACGCATAGCCCAAAGTTAGAGGCAATCAGCATCTCTGGCTTAATCCAGTCGGCGAGTTCCAATGCCTCTCGTAGTGCCCCAGCAATTAACGGGTGACCTGTGTTTTCCACGGGCTTCTCTTCTAGGGGATAGTCATCGGGTAATTTCTCCCAGGTAATCACAAGGGCAGTAGAAGAGTGGGCTTGAGCCGCTGGAATTGCCACCATACCGATGCTTCCTATGAGTGCAGTAGTTTTATTGTAAGGGAGAGTCTAAAAGGGCGATCGCGTTGCTTATAACCATCAGTTATTTGCTAGCAAGCCGTGGCAGTAGCGAAGTAAGAGCGTGAGGCGATCGCGCATTTGGTTTAACCGTTGCTCTGTGGTTGAGGGTTGCTTTGCCGCCTGCAAAAACATCACATCCATGCTCAACAAGCGCAGTTGTTTATCAATTTCTACATTAAACGACTGCACTTGATGCGCCACTGCTGGATCTAATACCTCTAAATCCAGCCGCCGAATGTCGGTTTGAAAAAAGGTTTGCAGGTCTGCCACAGTCGCCTTCAAGTCAGTCGTTTTCAGGCTGGCAGGGTTATTATTTTCAGCGATCGCCCGGTTCACCTCAGCCACTTGCTGTTGAAGCGTTTGATACGGTTGAAAATATTCAGGTGGCAACGTGGGGACTTGCTCAAATTGCGTCATAGATTTACCTTGCCAACATTCAGCAGCATTCTACTTTAGGGGTTTGGTTTTTCCATCCGATAAACTTTGCCCGTTGAATTGGTGCGATAGACCCAGCGCTGTGTGCCATTAGAAAACACAACTTGCCAACCCTGAACCATCGCCTGAGAACACATTTCATCGGCTCTCGCTAGCCCCAAGCAGCCATCTGACCAAGTTTTCGGAGTAGATTGCACCAGTTGCAGCTTATTGGCTGGAATACCGGTTTGTTTACTCAAATCTTTTCGGACTGCATCAGCAATGCCTGCTGGCACCTTGGCGGTCGTTTTTACGCTCGGCTTGGCAGTTGATTTTACTGGCGCTTTGCTAGGAGTGGTGCTCAGAGTTGGCATCCCATCCGCGATCGCGCGCATTCTCCTATTATTGATGCCCCCATCAAACGTTAGGCTTCCCACTAAAAGCAGGATAAAAATGCCCTGAAACATTATCGTCGAACGTTTCATCTTCATTCTTTTTTCTGATCTCACACTGTATTTTTGGTCGAACTGCACTATCCGTATCCCTTGATAGCTCGTATACCTGATAGCTAGGCTCTATTTTCCCACCATTGGGATCTGCCGCCAAAGTTGATTAAAACTAGCAGGGCTAATGAATCGCCAAGCAACCGCGCCCACCGTAACTATCACGATCAAGTTCACGATATTCGCCAACAGGCGTGACCAGTGGGGAGAACGACGAGCAGAAGTCTGGCGAGCAGAAGTCTGACGGGCAGAACGGGAAATTACGGGTGTGGGCGCGGTTACTAAGCGACCTGTAGGCTTGGCAATAGACGATTTAGGGCTGGCAGATTTAGGGCTGGCAGATGGACGGCTGGTACCAATTGTAGCGGCAGTTTCAGGCGATCGCGTCAATTGCAGATAATGGGCAACGGCGGCAGGGCGGCGCTGAGTCCGAGTCCACTGCAATAACGCAGCTAACGGAATCCCACACAAATTTTTGGTGTTTAATCCTTGGATTTTTTGCAGCATGGGTTGGTCATTGGCAACCACAATCACCAAGCTATCGCGTCGCCGCCGCGCAACTCCGTAGGCACATTTCAATACCTCTAGAGACAATCGCGCCCGCTGGCTGAGGCTATGCCCATCGGCAGGCTTGAGCGAGGGATGCTCAGCGATCGCCAAACTCACATTCCAGCCGCTCGTAGGATAAAATCGAGCAAACTCACGGGCAGTGGCTTCAATGGCGGGTTCTGGAGCGCGATCGCAGAGTGCATTCATTACTTCTAGCACTCCCTCGGTCACCAAACACTCTCCCAATTGAGAAAACTGCTGCCACTCACGAGTCTTGCCCGCTAGCAGTGCAGTCGTATCAAACACAATCACAAACGAGGGTAGAAGAGACATAAATCTGATAATCAACCTGAATGAGTTCGATGAATTACATTAGGCAGAATGCAACGTTTTCACTTCTATCAACGGTTCTAGATTGGTTTAAGATGCTTAAGCAGGGCTGGAAGTAAAACTATTTGTCGCCGCTGCTTTGATAACGTCTAAAACTTCCTTTGCATGAGAAATCATCGCGACGTGGCTTGATTCTAGAGCAATCGTTGTTGCGCCCATGCGTTTAGATAACTCGCGCTGCAAATCAGGTGGAAAAGATTGGTCGTTATTCGCCACAACATACCAGCTTGGCTTATTTTTCCACGCTGGCAAATCTGCTTTCGCTTCCAGCAGTGATACAGATGGCGCGGTTTGAGTCGCATACATTAATGCGATTTGTTCGGCTGAGAGGTCGCCTGCAAGAACTTTTTGTACACCTTCTTTTGAAATCCAAATAAAACCCTCTTGGGCTTGAAAATGCGGCGATGGGTTTCCGTATTTACTCATCAGATCGATCATGGATTCGCCAGCATCAGGCGCAAGCGCAGCAATGTAGACTAAGCCAGAAACTCGTTCGTCGTTGCCAACTTCAGTAATCACCATACCGCCCCACGAATGACCAACCAGAATACATTGACCTTCAAAGCGAGCCAAAGCACGTTTCGTTGCAGCAACGTCATCCGCTAGCGAGGTGAGCGGGTTTTGCACCGCAATAACTTCGTAGCCTTCTGCCAGCAGCGTTGAAATCAGTGGATTGTAACTAGAGGCATCTGTCCAGAAACCATGCACCAGCACAATATTTTTAACTTGACTCATGATTATTTCTCCTTTTGCCAAGTAATGTTGTTCACATCTAATCTAGGATTCACAACGCCGTGATGTACGCTTGGAAAAATATTACTCTCTGTCTACACAACAGCGTCTACTAAAAACGAAAGGAGTTGTATGGTGTGAAAATTGATTACTACACCCAACAAGCCTAATTACTTGGGTGTAACTTAGAGTTATATATATCTATAGCCCGTCATACTAGCGAAACTTCAAAGGCAGTTATGAATAACCTATCAAAGTACCGGATGAACTGCACTCTCTCTTTTGGCGACATTTATGGTCAGATTATTGTTTGGCTGATGGTCATTTTCTTGAGTCTGTCTGCGGCTATGGCATTGATGGGCGCAAGCAAACCGATTTTTGCGATCGCAATTGTCGGGCTAATCTTGGTTCTAACCGTTCCCTTTTTGCTATTCGCCTTTGTGACAACCTTGTTAAATCATATTGAACTGACCCAGCTTGATCCGGCTGTGGAAAAGACCGTCAATAGCACCCCGATCGCGACCCCCAGCCAACGAGCAGCTCAAGTCCCTGGCTAATGTCACGGGCGATCGCCGCTTGTAGCCACCTATGTCCCGCAGCCTGCATTAACATTCAAAGTTCCCTTCATTTCTTGTAGGGAACTTTGTCATATTCACCTCACGCTCCCCTCCTACTCTCCCACCCATACCCCCACCCCCACACCAAAC
>JBGTAZ010000392.1:0-6392 GCA_041749615.1 Leptolyngbyaceae cyanobacterium
TGCCCACCCTGCGGGAAGCGAGCTACATCCTCAGCCCTTCTCCTTAGGGAGAAGGGAGCCAGAAATCTTGTCCCCTCGCCCGTTGGGAGAGGGCTAGGGTGAGGGCGAATTTCAGAATTCATAGACTGATTCAGCAACGCCTTTAATTCTTCCTACCATGATCCAGGGATATTCACATCAGCGCCCCACTCGGCGAGCCAATGGACACTCCCAAGTTGCCCCAGTCCACGCGGCTCCAACGGGTTCAAGATAGACGATCGCGATTTTCACGACTGGACATATTGCAAAATTGCACGGGCGATCGCTTGAGCAATTTTACTGCGCCCCGTCGAACTTGCCAGTCGAGCCGCATCTTCTGCACCGGTGACAAAGCCAATTTCAACCAGTGCCGCAGGCATATCCGTATATCGGATCACGTAGAAGTTTGCTTGCTTGACTCCGCGATCGCGCGCCCCCAATTCTTGCAGCAAATTATTTTGAATGGTTCGGGCAAGCGATTGTCCCTCCCCCGCGTAGTAATAGGTTTCAATCCCATTCACATCAGTACGATTCGCATCAAATGCGTTTGCGTGAATACTAACAAACACATCCGCGTTTGCCTGGTCTGCAAACTGAACCCGTGGCGCTAACTCAATTTCTCGGTCATTCGATCGCGTTAGCACGGCATTCACGCCTTTCTGCTTCAGCAACGCCACCACTTGCTGCGACACCGCCAGCGTCACCTCTTTTTCCTGTAAACCGCCAATGCCAACGGCACCCGGATCGCCGCCGCCATGCCCCGGATCAATCACAACGGTAATGCCACTTTTGGGAACAGGCATGAAGACTGGATTCGGGTTGCGTGAGGGGCTGGTGATAGGAGCAGGCTGTTTGGAGGGCACTTCATTTGCCTGGATGGGGAGAATCATCGCTTGCAAATTGTTGCGGCTCAAAATCTGTTGCAATTCGGTCGCTTTGCCTTGTTCCCGAAATACGCCTGCCTGTACGACACTTTGCCCGTTTACCGTCGTCCGAAATGCACCCGGAACCACTGCGCCCACCTTGGCAACATCAGCCCCGTTTACGATGACTCGATAGGCTAGTTTACTCGCTGAAATTGACGGTTGAGGGATTGGGGCAGGAGTGGTTCGATTCGGCAGCGGCGGCAGTTTCGCCGGGTTGGTCACTGTTGGATAGGGCGATGTTGGATAACGGGGTGCGGTTGACTGGTTGGGCAGCGTGGGAATGACGACCGCAGAACCCGGCGATCGCGAATAAGGAACATTTCCGCCCGTTGTCGGAACATTCGTGGTCGGCGCATTAATCGGCACCGTTGGAACCACAAAAGAACCGGGCGCTGCCATAGCAGCAGTGGCGAATCCTAACGGACTGAGGGCGATCGCGCTCCAAGCTAAACCCCGAAGGGCAGGAAAAATATTCATGGGCGGTGTGTGAGGTGCTCTTTGGATACAAACTCCACCGCCACCCCCAGATCCGGATAAAACCACGCGATCGCATTCAAAATCAGAGCAAAAGCGATCTCGATTCGATCATCAATTATTCCTTATACCAATTTGAAATTGAAACGCGACAGAGGGTCTGATTGAAGCGGCAATGTTTCTTTGTCTTGCAACTCAAAACTCAAAATATTTCCTACGGAAACGCTACGCGAACAAAACTCAAAACGGTATTACTTCTCAAGGATCTTTGTTCCCTAACCTATTCATCCGTTGCTATGGAAGTCTTTGCAAAAATCCCTGTAGCCCCCCTTAATAAGGGAGACTACAGGGATATTACATCAAATTACGCTTACTCGCTGAGGACAACTGAGACGCGATCGGCATTCATTTTTACTTTTGCAGCAACGCCATCACAAAATGATTGTGCGACTTAGCGAAGGATGGTGTAGGTCGCGCCTGTGACCTGTCCGTTTCGGCTATTGATATTGCAGTTGTAGTTAAACTGATGCGACATGAAGGTTCTTTGAGAAAAATTCCCTGCTCCTCGAATACTTTCGACTCCGTTAGAAACCAAGTATCGCCGGGTAGTTTCTGGCAGAAAATTGAGCGACTGAACCCCTGCAAAACTGTTGCGAATTTTGTTGGATACAAAAGTCTGACATCTGCGGGCAGTGGGGTCATTGGATGGAACCGGGCGACCCCCAGTAGGCGGCACAGGTTGAGGTTGGGGCGGTCTGGCTTGGGGAGATACCGTGACAGAAATAACAGTTGCGGTGAAAGTATTCACGCGACATTCTGCTGTTTGTCCAGTAACACGATTGCGGAGAAACACGGTTCTTACTCCACTTTCGGCATCAATGGGACCCGCATTTACCACATCGATATCTCTAACTTGCACGACCATTTCCTCAGCAGTCCGTTGAAGGCAAGCTCTTTTCGAGGCTTCAGGAAGGGGCGCAGCCGGAGGAGTCACCTGTGGTGGTCTGCCGCCAGGAGAGGTCGTGACCGACAAAACCTTACTGTCAATGGTATTCACTTTACAGAGTGATGTTTGCCCCGTGGTACGGTTCCGCATCGTTAACGTTCTGACCCCGGTTGTGGCTTCAATTGGACCGGCACTGACAAATTCGATATCTCTCGTTTGCACGACCATGTCTTCGGCAACCCGTTGAGTGCAGGCATTTATTGAACCAGGAGGAACGGTTTGGGCGGTAGCAGGATAGGCGATCGCGATCGCTGCCACCGTCATCACGCCAGTCCCTAACAATGCCTTAATTTTCATCATCATCTCAAACTCCTCTCATCACTGTATGGATACATCTGTAGTGAATACAGATTAGTTAGACATCTTTCCAGTATCTTTTAAAAAAGTAAAAAAGAAATAGAAAGCTTACCAGATCTTAAGCTGCGACCAAGGAACGAAGCTCAAATAATTAGCTCGATCAACGACGAGTAGCTGATCAATTTGTTTCTTCTGATAGAGCTTTTTGGCTTAAAACGCTTGTCATAGTATCACTATCCCTTCAGAAAGTAGGAGCATTAACGATGCGTTTAGCAATGGTTTCGCTTAGTACTATTGCAACTTTATTTAGTTTGGCAATTCCTGCTCAGGCTGCCCCAATGGGTTCTGCAAGCTCTTTAAGTGGATTGCAAGAGCGTTCTATTCGCCAAGCGCCTGCTTCATCCCCCACTGCCCTACCGGCAAGCCAAACCGCCCAGCCCAATTCAGATCCAGTGGGTTTGAGGTTGAACTCAAACCTCCAGCTAAGGGTTTCACCAGAGCGCGATAAAAATCTGTCGGGAATTTATCCAGAAGACAGCACTGCTACAGGAAATAGAATTCAGCTTCTTTATCAGATTGACTCGGTAGAATCCAAGTAGTGGAGAGGCGAGGAAGTCAAAATGTATTCCGTGAGTCATCGCCGCGATCGCGCTTGATTTTTGAGCTTAAAGCGATCCCCGTCAACTAATCCGATGAATTGCCAATTAATCTGCCCTAACCTTACTAAAATGAGTTAGGCAAGTTATTGGCAGGAGTTGAGTTTGTGGATCGTTATACCCCGGCAGAGATTGAGGAAAAGTGGCAGAAAGCATGGACAGAACAAGGGCTGAATCAGACTTCAACTGACTTGAGCAAGCCCAAGTTTTATGCACTGTCTATGTTTCCCTATCCGTCGGGCAACCTGCACATGGGGCATGTTCGCGTCTATACGATCGCCGATGTGATTGCGCGAGTGCGGCGAATGCAGGGGTTTCGGGTGCTCAATCCCATGGGCTGGGATGCCTTTGGCTTACCTGCGGAAAACGCGGCGATCGAGCGAAATATTCATCCGGCTGAGTGGACTTATCAAAACATTGCTCAGATGCGATCGCAACTAGATCAGCTAGGCATCTCCTTCGATTGGGATCGGGAGCTTGCCACCTGTTCGCCCGACTATTACCGCTGGACTCAGTGGATTTTTCTAGAGTTTTTCAAAGCAGGATTGGCGTACCAAAAAGAGGCAACGGTCAACTGGGACCCGATTGATCAGACCGTTTTGGCGAATGAGCAGGTGGATAGTGCCGGAAAATCCTGGCGATCGGGAGCGGTGGTCGAGCGCAAACTCTTGCGCCAATGGTTCTTCAAAATCACCGACTACGCCGAGCAGCTATTGACCGATTTAGACCAACTCACGGGCTGGCCCGAAAAAGTGCGGCTGATGCAGGCAAACTGGATTGGCAAATCTACAGGCGCACAGGTGACTTTCACCACCGAAGGCGGCGAGCAGTTGGTGGTCTTCACCACGCGCCCCGATACTCTGTGGGGGGCGACATTTATGGTGCTGTCGCCAGAGCATCCCTTAGTCGAGAAACTGACGATACCGGAACAGGCAGAGGCGATCGCCGCTTACCAAGCCGCTGCCGCCAAAAAAAGCGACCTCGATCGCATGGCAGACGGTCAGGAAAAAACGGGCGTGTGGACAGGCAGCTACGCCATCAATCCGGTGAATGGCGAGCAGGTGCCCATCTGGATCGCCGATTATGTGCTGGTAGATTATGGCACCGGGGCAATTATGGCAGTTCCCGCGCATGATCCTCGCGACTTTGAGTTTGCCAAAAAATTCAACCTGCCAATTAAAGTTGTCGTGCAGCCAGAGGGCGAAACCCTGGATGGAAAAACAATGACGGCGGCTCATGTGGGTAGTGGCGTAATGGTCAACTCTGATGCATTAAACGGCATCCCCGCAGGCAAGGAAGCGGGACAAAGTGTGGAAGCGGCGGTGCAATGGCTAGAAGCAAACGGCAAAGGCAAAGGCACCAACAACTATCGGCTGCGAGACTGGTTGATTTCTCGCCAGCGCTATTGGGGCGCACCGATTCCGATTATCCATTGCCCAAACTGCGGTGCGGTGCCCGTGCCGGATGCTGATTTGCCCGTGAAACTGCCAGAAGATGTGGCGTTTTCAGGACGGGGAGCCTCGCCCTTGGCGCAGTTGGAATCCTGGGTGAATGTGCCCTGCCCCACCTGTGGCACGCCTGCCAAGCGCGAAACCGACACGATGGATACCTTCATTGATTCATCCTGGTACTTTTTGCGCTACCCCGATGCGAAGAATGATCAACAGGCATTTGATCCGGCGATCGCCAATGACTGGCTCCCCGTGGATCAATATGTCGGCGGCATCGAACACGCGATTTTGCATCTACTGTATTCCCGCTTTTTTACGAAGGTATTGCGCGATCGCGGCTTGCTCAACTTTGATGAACCCTTCAAACGCCTGCTGACTCAAGGCATGGTGCAGGGCAAAACCTACAAAAATCCCCGTACAGGCAAATACGTCCTGTCAATCCACATTGCCGACCTAACAAATCCCGTTGATCCCGAAACAGGCGATGCCTTGGAAGTCGTCTACGAAAAAATGTCCAAATCCAAATCCAACGGCGTAGCTCCCGGCGATGTAATCAACAAATATGGCGCAGATACGGCGCGGATGTTCATCCTATTCAAAGCCCCACCCGAAAAAGATTTGGAATGGGAAGACGCAGACGTAGAAGGACAATTCCGCTTCCTCAATCGCGTCTGGCGCTTAGTCACAGAACAGGGAATAGGGAATAGGGAACAGGGAGCAGGAGAAACAACGCCGAACGCCAAACTCAAAATATCTCCTTCGGAGACGCTACGCGAACAAAACTCAAAACTCAAAACTCCTTCCCCCCTATCCAAGCCTGAAAAAGAGTTACGTCGTGCGATTCATATTGCAATTCAAGCCATCACTGAAGATTTGGCAGATGACTATCAGTTCAATACGGCGATATCGGAAATGATGAAGCTGAGCAATGCGCTGACGGATGCACCGTGTAAAGAGTCGCCAGTATATGGGGAAGGCATTGAAACGCTAACCAAGTTGTTGGCTCCATTTGCGCCTCACATTGCGGAGGAGCTTTGGCACCATTTGGGACATGCGGATTCGGTGCATACTCAACCTTGGCTAGGGGTGGATGAGTCGGCGCTGATTGCGGATGAAATTACGCTGGTCATCCAGATCTTGGGGAAGACAAAGGGCACGATTCAGGTTCCGGCACAGGCAAGCAAGGAAGAGTTGGAACAGTATGCGCGGGACTCTGACTTGGCAAAGCGCTATCTCGACGGTAAGGAGATTAAAAAGGTGATTGTGGTGCCGGGGAAACTGGTGAACTTTGTTATTGGATGATTTTGGATGGGGCAACGGTTCGTCAAAAAAAGGGGTCTAGTTCTGAATGACTAGACCCCTTGAAATCCGCTTTTCAGCCTTGCCGACTGAAACTGCGTTTACTTAACCGCTTCCAGAGACGCGATCGCGGGTTGCGGGGCGCGCAAGTCTGCCTGAGACAATTTCGGGGTTTGAGTGTAGACCGAGTTCAACAGGATATCCAACACCCCTGCTTGATCCGCAATTGCGATCGCGTGATGAGTAATCAAATCGCCCACATTCA
>JBGTAZ010000393.1:0-4623 GCA_041749615.1 Leptolyngbyaceae cyanobacterium
TTGCCCTCATCCCCAACCCTTCTCCCTAGGGAGAAGGGAAGCTAGAAAAGGAGAAACTCTTGACCCCTCTCCTTGGGGAGAGGGCTAGGGTGAGGGCGTTTACTAGGCGGCGGGTTCCAGGGCAAAGAAGGTTTCAAAAATCTTGTTGCCCACGTCGTTCATCCGACTTTGAAGGCTCTCTAAATATTCGTGTAAGCCAACGCTGACGATTTCGTCGATGGTGATGTAATCTAAATCGGCACGCAGTCGTCCGAGCGATCGCTCGACTGAAATGCGCCCGCTGCCAATGGGGGTGCCGGTAATGTGGTGCAGCGATCGCTCCGCTTCTAAAACGCACGATCGCACTGATCGCGGAAACTCTCGATCTAAAATTAGAAACTCTGCCACGCCTTTCGGCGAAATCCGGTGCTGTCCTTGCTTGCGATACATTTCATAGGCACTGGCAGACTTGAGCAACGCGATCCATTGCAGTTCATCCAGGGTGCTGCCGACATCTTTGACCGAGGGCAGCAAAATGTAGTACTTCACATCTAGGATGCGGGCGGTCTTATCGGCACGTTCAATCAATCGTCCGATTTGCCCAAAATGCCAGCCCTCATTGTGAGTCATGGTGGCATCCATCACGCCAGAAAACAAATGACTTTGTAGTTTAACTTCCTCAAAAAATCTGAGCACGGCTGAAATATCATTCATCAACGTGTGGGATTGAGCCGCTTCAACCACCATAAAATAAAACGAATTCACCTGCTGCCACATTTCCGACGAAATCACTTCGCGCACCGATCGCGCATTCTCTCGTGCCAATCGCAAACAAGACAAAATCGAATTGGCGTAGTTTTCATCAAACGCCAAAAACTGGGTGACATTCGCTCCGGTTGCTTTGCCATAACGCTTTTGAAACAACGGCAGATCGCCTGTAGTTAGCACAATTGGCTCCCATTGGGTGCCTCCCGTGGGCGCATCCAGCAACAGGTTGAGATTGACTTCCACAAAACGAGCCACATTCTCCGCCCGCTCCACAGAGCGAGTTAGCCAATAAATCGAATTTGCAACACGACTTAGCATACGTTTCCCCTACTTCCCTTATTTTTCCCTTATTTGTAGACGACCCAAGTATCCTTACTGCCGCCGCCTTGCGATGAGTTGACCACCAACGAGCCGCGCCGCAGGGCAACGCGGGTCAATCCACCGGGATTCACATAGATATCTTTGCCATACAAAATGTAGGGGCGTAAATCGACATGGCACCCCTCAAATTCACCCTCTAACAGGGTCGGGACGCGGGATAAACACAGTGTGGGCTGGGCAATGTAGTTGCGCGGAGATGCCTTAATTCGCTGAGCAAAATCTTCTCGCTGCTCTAGCGTGGAATGGGGTCCAATTAACATGCCATAGCCACCCGATTCATTCGCGGCTTTCACCACCAAAGTGTCCAAATTGGCTAGAACATGACTTTGCTGTTTTGGTTCCCAGCACAGGTAGGTGGGCACATTGGCTAAAAGTGGCTCTTCGCTTAAGTAATAGCGAATCATGTCGGGAACGTAGGAGTAGATCACTTTGTCATCGGCAACACCGGTGCCGAGTGCATTGGCGATCGCCACCTTGCCAGATCGATAGACCTCCATCAAACCGGGCACTCCCAGCAGTGAATCTGCCCGAAACGCTTTGGGATCAATAAAATCATCATCAATCCGCCGATAAATCACATCAACGCGCTGCAATCCTTTTGTAGTGCGCATTTGCAAGTAGCCATCGGCAATCACCAAATCGCGCCCTTCCACCAGTTCCACCCCCATCTGCTGAGCCAGAAAGGAATGTTCAAAATACGCAGAGTTATAAATTCCGGGAGTCAGCACGACAACGGTTGGATCGGGTAAGTGATCGGGGGCAAGGTTGAGCAGGGTTTCTAAGAGGTAGCTGGCATATTCTTCCACAGGCTGAATTTTCATTGTGTCGAACACAACGGGAAAGGTATTTTTCATCACCCGTCGATTTTCTAGGACGTAGGACACCCCGGAAGGACACCGCAGATTATCTTCCAGCACATACCACTGACCCGCGCGATCGCGCACTAAATCGGTTCCAGTAATGTGACACCAAATGCCCTTTGGCGGATGTAACCCGATACACGGCTTCAAAAAGCCACTCGCCGAGAAGACAATTTCAGAGGGAATCATCCCATCCTTCAAAATCTTCTGATCCCCATACACATCTGCCAAAAACAAATTAAGTGCAGAAATACGTTGCTTCAATCCTTTTTCTAGGATCACCCATTCATCGGCAGAAATAATCCGAGGAATGATGTCAAACGGCATAATTCGCTCGGTGTCTTGACCTTCGCTGTAGACGTTGAAGGTCACCCCCATCTTAAATAAAGCTACTTGAGCCGCTTGTTGCCTGCGAATCACCTCCTCCATGCCAAGCGTGTGAATCCGCTCAATCAACGGAACCGCATCGGGGCGAGGTTTTCCCTGTGCCTCAAATAGCTCGTCGTAAAAATCCCCTGGTTCGTAGTCGTAAAAAGTCACAGGTTCAGTCCAACGTGTTTTCAGTGCATTCTACAAACACATGGGTTAGTCACCCAGTAGCCTTGATTGCAGAACTAGCAATTTGCTTAAGAATACACCTTCAGACCCCTATTCAATGCCTGGAACCGTTGACTGTGGGCACCAAAACTACTGGCACGCAATATTGCCCTAAAATTGATTGGCAAATGTTGACACTCTGCCGCCGCAAACTGCTATAGTAATCAATGTGCGCTGATTAAGGGTGCGTGTTGGGGCGTCGCCAAGTGGTAAGGCAGCGGGTTTTGGTCTCGCCATTCCTAGGTTCGAATCCTAGCGCCCCAGTTTTCCAAATATTCGCTCTTAGTAATCTCTTGAGATTGCTGCATTCGCAGTGTTTTTCAGCGAGGCGATCGCCTGTTTTAGGGTTGCCTCATCAAACGAAAGGAGCTTGATTGCATGACTATTCCCATTGCCTGACACGCATTGCTTATTGCTGGGATGACGGTGTTGGGTGCGCCAGCGGTCGTGCCCGCAACATCGGTAGATTTTGCGATTCTCCAATGGAGGGGCTACGCCAACGCCCAAGCGCCAGCCGCCCCCAGCACGATGAAAGGGGCGGGTGCTGCATCTTTGATCGAGCAGTTAAAACTAACGCCGGATCAAAAACAGAAAATTGCTAACCTTCGGAGAACTCGAACCATCGAGATCAGCAAACTGCTCACCCCCGACCAAAAAGCCAAATTTGAAGCGGCTCGTAAGTCTGGCAAGAATACTTCAGCAACCATGGCGGCACTGGGTTTGAAACCCGATCAGAAAAGGAAAATTGCAGACATTGCTAAAAAGTCTGCGGGTGACATCATGAGTGTGCTGAACCCACAGCAAAAGAAGCAAGTTGTGACTTATCTGAAACAACAGCAGGGCGGACTGGAATAGCGCCTAGCTGCTGTATCGAATTCCCTGCTCGTGGAGTTGGCGAACAAAAAACTCTTCAAGAGAAGGACGCGCGAGATGTAGGTCAATTAACTGAGCACCCATGAGAGTGAGACTGGCGAGGAAATCTTGAGGATTGCCGAGAACTTGCCCTTGCCAGCAGCCATCTTTAAACTCTAGGTTGGCAAGGCGATTTTTTAACACATCGGGATTGCCGCCTTTGACTTTGGCATGATACGCATCGGATGTGCCCAGAAGTTCCTGTAATGAACCGACGCAGATTAGGTTTCCTTCGGCAAGAATCGCGACGCGATCGCAAATTAGCTCCACATCCGACAGGATATGACTGTTAAAAAAGATAGTTTTTCCTTGCGACTTCAAAGATAGAATAATCTCTCGAATTTGAAAGCGCCCCATCGGATCAAGACCCGACATCGGTTCATCCAAAAATACCAACTCTGGTTCGTTAATCAACGCTTGCGCCATACCAATTCGTTGCAGCATTCCTTTTGAATATTGACGCAACTGTTTGCGTTTCGCTGCGGATTGCGCTAGTCCAACTAAATCCAGCAGTTCGGGAATCCGCTGGCGTTGAATAGAAGCGGGAATGCCAAACAAGCCTGCGGTGAACTGAAGTATTTCCCAACCGGTCAGGTAGTCATAAAAGTAAGCATTTTCAGGCAGATACCCGACTCGTTGTTTTGTGTCGCGATCGCCAATGGGGTTGCCCAGCAGCAGGGCTTTTCCACTAGAGGGACGCACAATTCCCAGCAGGGTTTTTAGCAAAGTCGTTTTGCCTGCGCCGTTAGGTCCTAAAAGCCCAAAGGTTTCGCCTTGAAACACCCTCAGCGTACAGCTTTTGAGTGATTCAACTTTTTGGTTAAGCCAAAACCCAGTTCGATAAGCTTTGCGTAACTCATAGGTTTCTACGACGGCTGGACGCTCAACAATTGCGGATTGAGCCAGTGAGTCAACGACGGACACCATAACGCTTTATTTCCCCAAACTCCCAACTTCAGAGTGTACCTTGTTTGCGCGATGTGCGACTTTCCTGAAACAATAGACCTCTTGCGTGAATAGAGGTAAGTGGCTACAAATAGGTCAAGGAGGAATTATGACCTACAAACCTCAGGGGGTGACAACAAGGCTAGAAGGAAGACTGGATCAAGCCCATAGCCCTTAAGCC
>JBGTAZ010000394.1:0-4254 GCA_041749615.1 Leptolyngbyaceae cyanobacterium
CACGATCGCTGGGCAAGGGTTTTAACGGTAATTTGCCCGGATTGCATCAACCAGCCAGAAAAAACATCTGCGTTGTTGAAGTGGATTGAGGAGCGGTTGGATGGGGTTGATGTGCCGTTGCCTCCTGTTGCTCCGAAAAAATCTAAGCCGTCAAAGTTGGATGTCAGCGCGATCGAGCACCAGGCGCGTACTCTATCTTGGCTGACTGGAGAGGTCGAATCTTTGCGTGATCAGGTGGCGGAGTTGCGAGATGAGCGAGATGAGTTGAAGAGTCAGCTTGAGGGGGCGATCGCTGATTCTACTTCTGAAGAACTGAGGGCAGAGAATGAGGCGTTGAGGCAGGAACGCGATCGGGCTGTGTCAAAACTGGAAGCTTTTCGAGGGTTGCTCGACGGCAATTCTACGGCTGTGGCGATCGCTCCAGTTGCCCCAGTTACGCCATCAATGACTCAACCTAAACAGCCTAAACAAGCAAAGCAGAAACAAGCAAAGCAGACTATTGAGCAGGTTGAAGAGAAGATTTCTGATACCTCTAAATCTGTGCCTGAACGAGCGCTACAGGCAATTATGTCGTATAACAACAGTCGGGAAAACCACGCTGATAAATGGGTGGTCAGTTTTCCAACAATGAAGGATATGTGCCGACAGTTGGGGGCTGCAACTCAGGGCAAGATCAACGAGGTTCTTCAAGCCAACTTGACTGAGATTGATGAGCATCATCGATCTCATGGCTTGGGAGAACGACACAATCGAGTCCACCAAGGGGCGAGTATCTCTGAATTTATTCGGCTATGAGAGAATGGCAATCGGGTTATTCAGAGGGTTGAAACTGTTGAAGTTGAGGAGCTTTTAGACTATTTCGCTTCTCTTAGATATTGTTTCAGGGTGTTCTCTTTAATCTCAACACCACTAGCTGAAAGGGTGCTGGCTATTTCTGCCAAGGTATACCCGGCATCTCTTGCGGCATTAATATCAGTTTTCAATACTTGGATTAGTTCTTGTAGTGTCAGCCCTTTGGGTTTTGGTTTTTTAGTTAGACCCTTGAGCGTTGACCGAGCTTTTTTCTCGGTTTCTACTGAATATACCGTAGTTATTTTGACGACCATTAAAAAACTCCTAAACGCTTATCACTACAGTATTGGCAAGAAAAGTTAAAAACCTCAGAACTCCTACTGAGGTTAATTCACCAGACTTTAAGCCACTCTGGGTTAGTCCCTGGCAAGTTGTAGGCTTAAGCCTAATTTCTAAAATGACAGATATTTCGCAAATACGAGTAGCACGTCAAAACCTTGCGGCTCTCCCCCGCGATCGCGTTTCTGCACCAACCGAACAGGAAGTTGAACCGGGACTAAAAGATAAACAACGCCGCACAATCTGTGTTCGGTTCTATGTGACTGCGGATGAAGAG
This sequence comes from Leptolyngbyaceae cyanobacterium, assembly GCA_041749615.1. Lineage (GTDB taxonomy): Bacteria > Cyanobacteriota > Cyanobacteriia > Leptolyngbyales > Leptolyngbyaceae > ULC077BIN1. Next base: position 1,409 of record JBGTAZ010000394.1, read on the forward strand.
GCAAGACTGAACCAGCTAACAGACGGAGTAAAAAACCGTTCTCGCTGGCTACGAGCTAGAGCATTTGGGCAGGCGACCCCACGACCACGACTGCAAATTCCTGAGATAAATCGACAGGCTTATACGACTCTTAACTACCTAAGATCGGAAGCCAATCAGATAACTAGGGCAGTGAATACAGCTTTAAGAAGGAACCAGGTACTACCACTCTCTCAGGAGTATTTGAAGACCTTGCAGGATATGGTGCAGAAGATTGAAGTGGTGGGTAAAGAGTTAAATAAACTCAACGCTCTGAATGACCTGAAAGAGGAGGACGGAGCATGATCGGGAAAATCATGAAGAACAATTCCTTTCGGGCGACGAGCCGCTATGTGCTGGAGAAAAAGGAAGCAGAGCTAATCGGCGGGAATTTGTTTGGGTGCAGTATGGATGAAATGGTGATGGAGTTCATGATGTCTAAATCGCTAAATCCAGATATTGAACGTCCGGTCTATCACCTCACTCAAAGCTATTCTTACGCAGATAAAGAAACGGGCAAACTGACTGAGGAGCGCTTGGCAGACTTAGCGACACGCCACCTTGCCGGGATGATTGTGTCTGCTAGTGAGCCAGAACTGCTAGAGGATGCTGAGGCGTTTACTCGGAGGGTGTATCGATTTCTACAAGAGGAAATTCATAGTTATCAGTTTTTTATAGCCGTACACAAAGATCAAGAGCATATTCACACTCATTTAGTCGCCAGTCGAATTAATTTACTAGATACCAAGTGTGTTCCAACTTGGTATGAGCGCATTAGAACTCAGAAGGTATGTCGGATATTAGAAAAGCAGTTTGGGCTAGAGCAACTGCAAAACTCAGGGGATATTAATAAGCCTGATCAAGCGACCCGCCATCTCATTATGCAAACCGCTCCAATAATGGCAGAACTACTCAATCAAAGAGAAGGGAAGCCAATGAAGACTGAAAAAGGCGAGCTTACTCGGCAAGGGAAAACCATCACCTATCAACGCGCTGACGGCACGATTGCACTCAAGGCGTACCAAAATCGTAAAGAAAACTGGACGGCTCGAAGCGGCGATTTATCACCGCAAGAATTAAAGCCTTGGCAACAACTCAAAAAAGAGCAAGCACAGTACCAAGCAAAGGCGGATCAGCGACACGCTGAGGAGCAAAACAACTACAAGGATTACCTAGCTCCAATTATTCAGGAGATATGGATTCGCGAAACGGCTGGCAGACCGAAGCCAGAGACAGCAACTTTCGGAGATTACGTGATTGGCGTTAATCAAAGCGGTCAACCGGAGTTATTTAAGCGTGATATTAAAGTGATGGGCTGGGCTGATGGCAAATGCGAAAGCTACGGACTGACAGAGGAAGATATTAAAGCTGTTAATCGGTTTAATGCGCTGTCGGTGGAAAGAACGAAGGAGCGGCGGCAAGAACAGCAGTTCAATGAACGTGAGCAGGAGCGGAAGCAAGAACGCGATCGCCAAAAGCAGAAGGGTCGAGGAATTGACAGGTAACTAGCTAGACGATAAATCTTATTCTGCTGTGGGCTGAAATGAGCGGCAATGACTTAGAGCTTTGATTATGCCTCTACCGGGAATCTACCAGGATCTCTAGCACACGACCACTGGAGGACTGGTAAACTCCCGGTAGCCTTTTGCTGGATAAATCTAGTAAAAGTGCAGTAGATGGCTAATGGATGCCTGCCAGCCTTCTAGTAAGAGAACGATACTTATGCCAGGGTTAACAGAACTATCAGAAACTCGATCAGAAATTGAAATAGATCGTTTTCCCGTTGCCGACTTACCCAGTCGCTATGGAATCAAGTCGGCTGCTCTCTACAAACGGTTTAAGGCGGCAGATGTTACGCCGACTAAATCGAGCAGAAAATCTTTTTTAAGTGGCAGTCAACTTAAAGTAATGGATGATTTGCACAAACACCTTGAGCGTAGCGGTGGATTGTCGGACTTTGCAAAACCAGATCAAGTTCCAGATAGCACTGGGGAGGATTTTGATCGTGGAAGTGGGCTTGTCTCCCAGAGGTCTAGTGGAGAGATTGAAAGCGCTGAAAACAGTCTGTTTAAGCCTAAAACGGCGACCGGATTGCTGGAATATATTATTGAACTGGACGTAGGCGAACTGTTAACCTCTGTCCTTGTCAATGCCGGGAAGATTTTATTTCCGCCTCCTCTACCTGCTGCAAGACGTGGTTTGCAGCTTGCCTATTTACGAGAACTCGAAGAGGCGACTGAAAAAGGATGGTTGCTAACCACCAATGACGTTGCCAGCTTATTGGGCGTAAGCAACAGTACGATTGCTTCTAAAGGGCAGCAGTTTAACAACGCAGGGTTTGCCTTTAGCCGTGCAGGAAAATGCATGGGCGGTCAAATTGCTTGGAGAGTCAATAAAGATGATGACGGAGCGATTCAATCGATTTGAAAATCGAGCATAGAAACCTCTTAGTTTGACTTTTCAATCCTTGAAAGGATTCGGGCACTCTAAGTTCAGTTTATTGGGGCACTCTATGAGATTTGAAACTGCGGCGTTTGCCACTGTTTTTGCGGCTTTCTCTTTCTTCGCGCTGAATACCGAGTCAGTTCGGTCTCAACAGCGCAGCGATGTTTCGCGGAGTTGTCTTAAGGTTTCATTTCCGATTTCGGGTAGGTTGATGAGTCAGGATAAAGGCTCTCAAATCAACGTGCGTGAGGAGCCAAATTCATCAGCCAACAAAATTCATGTTGGTTATGCTGGCGACTCTCTCATTGCCGCGCAACAGGTCAAGAACAATAGTGACGGGTATTGTTGGTACAAAGTAAAGTTTGAATCGGAAACGCAGGGTT
>JBGTAZ010000395.1:0-2023 GCA_041749615.1 Leptolyngbyaceae cyanobacterium
GAGTGGGCGGTATCTTGAAGCGACCCCTTGCAGATATTTCCAAGCGACCCCCTTGGGCAACTCGAAGAGATCGCCTCTGCAAACTCAAGCCTTCAGCCAAGCTCGGTCATGCCTATTCCAATACCGCGAAAACCGTCGAGGAGAACTGGTATCCCGCACCGGATAAACCTCTGGATAAGTCACCAGGTTAATATTTTGCTGAAGTTCCTGCTGCCAATTTTTAATGATGTGATTTGGTGTTTCCGTCGTCACAACTTCATTTACTTTCAGCTCACGGGCAAGTTGAGTCAAAACTGGCACCGTCTCTCCCTGATAGATCCGAATCTCCGGAATCTCTAGCAAAGACTCATAGATAAACTGCACCCGATGCTTAGAAATTTTCCACTGCTTCAGGTAAGGCACGTCAAAGACATAAACCCTGACTGCATCTGGATAGTCTTTGAGCATCTGATGCTCAGGGTTAAGCCCATCCTCGTTAAACCAAATAATTGAAGGCATAGTAAAAGATTTAGAAAGCTAACAGGATAGGAACCTAGTTATCGAGACTGAAAACTCCCCGACGATCGCCGTTCTTCCGGACGATAGGCTCCCGCAAACAAGCGATCGCTCAACTCCTCATAAGGATAGTTAAACGGATCGCCTTGACGCGGATCGCCAGGTAACACTGCCCCGGCATAGCGCTCCAAATTTTCTCGGTTAAAAATGTAAGGCTTGTTCGAGAAAGTCGAAGCCACCCACTGCCAAGAGAGATGATTGCTGGCAAAATCGCCGTCAACCAACAGCCCATACATCCAATCTGCGCCTGCCCGCCAATGCACCTTGCGGAAATGAACGACGTAGCTCGCCAAATACATTCGCGCATGATTATGTAGATACCCCGTTTCCTTCAACATGGCGATAAAAGTATCCATGGAAGGCAAACCCGTTGCTCCGGCAGCTATATCTTCTGGAAGCATTTTCTGATGCTGATTGAGAGGAACTTTGGGAGGCTCCAGATCTGTGAGAATGCGATCGCCTTCCTCCTCCTGCACCAAATGAAAAAACGCACGCCAAGCTAGTTCTGCCACAAACTTATCCACCGAACCCGATCGCGTTTTCTGCAACGCCCATTGTCGAATCTCTTCCAGTGACAAGCAACCTCGGCTAATGTATGGCGATAGGCGCGTCACTTCGCCCGTTAGAAAGTTGCGCTGCTTGCTGTACTTCTCAATTTTGAAAGCTTGAAGCCGAGCCAAACCCGCTGCTCTGCCGCCAACGTGCGGAGAAAGAACGCCGGGATCTTCCAGAAATGGAAACTCTGCTTGGAGGTAAAGAGCGATCGCCTCTCGCCCTAATAAATCTGCCCGTAGTTCTTTCATCGTAAAGATTTATGTGTTTTTCTCACAATTTCACTTTACAACATCCATTTATCTTTGGCTGAAGCCCCTAGCCGAACGCCTGTACTTTTCTGCGAGGTTAGGGCTTTGGTCAGATTTTATAGAGAGGTAATGCCCCCATTCCTCAATTCCAGTGGCAGAATGGGGATACTGGCGAGACGTAGCAAACTAGAATCCCATGTCAGGATGCTAGTCAAATGAGCTACATTAATAAATATTAAGAAAATATGACCTTGCTTCAAGAATCTAGGAGGAACAGCCTCAGTGAATAAGCGGTGGAAAAATGCGGGGCTGTATGCCCTATTGGTCGTAGTTGTCATCTTTCTGGCAACGGCACTTTGGGACAACAGACAACCCCCTATCAAGACGTGGCGATACAGCGAATTTATCAATCAAGTTAGTTCGGGTCAAGTTGAGAAGGTGGCAATTCGTTCCGATCGCCAATTTGCCCAAGCTAAAGCAAACGATGGCGAAACCTACGGCATCAACTTGCCTAACGACCCTGAACTGTTAGACATCTTGCAGAAGAACAACGTTGACATCTCCGTTACTCAACAGGGAGATGACAACGGTATAGCCAGAATTCTCAGCACGCTGCTGATTCCTTTCTTGCTCTTGGTCGTGTTGTTTTTTGTCCTGCGTCGGGC
>JBGTAZ010000396.1:0-6196 GCA_041749615.1 Leptolyngbyaceae cyanobacterium
GTCAATTGCTGACCCGCGAAGTGATGAAAGAGGGCGTTACGGTCGCACTCAGCCTTTCGGGTGCCATGACTCCCGCTGGATTTGGAGTGTCAGTCTTAGCACCGCTGATGCGCCATGGTTTCGTCGATTGGATTATTAGTACCGGAGCCAATCTTTACCACGATATTCACTATGGGTTAGGGCTGGATCTGTTTGCCAGCAGCCCGTTTTTAGATGACGTGAAACTGCGCCAAGAAGGGCGAATTCGGATTTACGATATTGTGTTTGACTACGATGTGCTGCTGGAAACCGATGCCTTTATCCGGGAAATTTTGTGGGCTGAACCGTTTCAACGACGCATGAGTACGGCAGAATTTCATTACCTATTGGGTAAATATCTGCACGAAATAGAACAGCAAGTCGGCGTGAAAAATTCTTGCCTGTTGGCGACTGCCTATGAGTGTGGGGTGCCGATTTATACGTCCTCTCCGGGGGATAGCTCGATTGGGATGAATGTCGCCGCGATCGCCCTAGAAGGCTCCAAGCTAATGATCGATCCATCCTTGGATGTGAATGAAACCGCTGCGATCGCCTATGCGGCTCGTGACACAGGCAACCCTGATCTAGAAGGCAAAAGTGCCGCGCTGATCATTGGGGGTGGCAGTCCGAAAAACTTCTTGCTGCAAACTCAACCTCAAATCCATGAAGTGTTGGGGCTGGAAGAACGGGGACACGACTACTTCATTCAGGTGACCGATGCGCGCCCTGATACCGGTGGCTTATCGGGTGCAACCCCGAATGAGGCGGTGAGCTGGGGGAAAGTTGATCCCGAAGAACTGCCTAATACAGTGGTTTGCTACACCGATAGCACGATCGCTTTGCCGATTATGACGGCGTATGTGGTGAATCAATGTGCGCCTCGTCCGTTAAAGCGGTTGTATGACCGTCGGGCGGAAATGGTGGCAACTCTCCAGCGGGATTATCTGGCGGCGAAGGCAGATCCCGATCGCTTTGTGGCTTCCCCAGTTGCAATGACAAATTTGGAAGAAACTCCAGCCCGAAAACCCGTTGTGGCAACCTATCCCTGCGGCACTCCCATCCGCAGTGGTAATGGTCATCGCTAACAAATTTTGACGGGATAATTGACCAGCCTTAGAGAGAGACAATCAATCGTCTTTCTAAGGTTGTTTAATATTTTTGAAGCGTTCTTTGGCAGCCGCAAAGGAGTCTTTCATCACCTGTTGAATCCGTTTTGGATCGGGCTTTTTGCCGCCAATCAAGTCGCCAAAATACACGCAGGTTGCTTCTCCCAGCGCCCAAGTGTAGGCTGCTGCCCAAGATGCGGCAATGACGCTGCCAAAACCAGGGACAAATTTAATCAGTTCGCGGGCGATCGCCTGGGCTGCAAATCCACCTGCGATCGCGCTGACTAATCCTCCGGCTTGAGCAGGTGACAGGGTTTGTCCATACAGTTGCCCTAACAAAACCACCATTGAGCCTTGTAACGCGGTGAGAACAGGCATTGTGGCAAAGGGCAACGGAACCGCCGCAACGGTTGCCGCCATCACCGAAAACGGCAAAATATAGCGCCTGCCTGCATCGCGATACAGATCGCCTAGCTTTTTACCGGCTTCGTTATCTAATAGCTGATGAATCGTGCGAGATTCTGCTTCAGGCAATAACTCAGTCAACGCATCTCGGAGCGCTTCAATGCCGTAAAAAACAGGAGTGTAGCCGTCTTCTTCGAGCGTGAAGTCAAGCAAAATTGCGCGATCGCATAATCCCGTAAATGCTTGCTGAATTGCCGCAAACGCCCGACTTATTTCTGCAAAGGTGGGTGGATAGTCGGGGTGATTTTCAGTGTTGGGGGGATAGACTTCATGCAAACAAGTGACCGCCAGCAAACAGGGCACTTCAGGATGAGCCTGCCGTAATTGCTGGGCAATTTGCTTGAGGCTGTCGATCGCAAAATCTGTGATTTTGACGGTTAAAATCAACACCCGCGCCCGACTGCGATCAATCTGCAACTCCTCCGTTAGCTCTTGAATAATCGATTGCGTTGCCTGGTTAATGTCTCCCAAACCCACCGTATCGGTAAAAATTAGCAGGGGCAACTCATCAGTAGGGTAAGCATAGCGCTGAGTGTGCTGAGTGTGTGGGCGAAACCCTTGACCGACCACTTCCGCAGAAACGCCCGTTAGACCGCGCACAATGGAGCTTTTTCCCGCTTGCGGTTTGCCAATTAAAATGGCTTCCGTTGTCGGTAGTTCGGCTCGGACGGTTTCTAAGATTTCTGCAACTTGGGCTTCATTCACCCCAAACCACTGCGCCAAGGTTTGAGCCAACTGTTCGACGGGCAAGTTTTTTTTAAGGCGATCGCCTACAGCACCTAAACCATTCTTAATCTGATGCTTAAACAACGAAAAACCAGAGGGTGCGCTGTTTGCATCCACTGGCTCTATGTTTTCAGAGGCATCCTCTAAGTTAGAATCGCTGTCCGATGGCTTAGTCATTTGCAATCTATGGCTATAGGCAAAGGCTACAGGCAAATGGTTCGGACTTATCCTACCGTTGACTAAAGCTCTTCGCGAGGTTCACTATTCACATTGCTAGAACCGGGCGAAGCGTCATAAAGTGCATCAAGCTGTTCACGCGCATCTTCAACCGTGATCGATCTCATAATTAGCAGCGGCTCATTCAAAATATTGCCAAACTCATCGAGCAGTTCAGGATGAGGAGTGGGGCGGTTTTCGCCTCCGTATTGCGATCGCCCATATAAGGGGGCGTTGGCGGGTGAATAGGAACGCTGAGAGTCGAGACCCAGGGTCATCAAGTTGCGAAACATGTTGGCGATCGCCAAAACAGCCAACACGGTAAAAGCAACAATGTAAATAAAGTGTAATATCATGGCGTTTTCTCAACTCTAAGAGGCTCTGACTGTAAAGACAATATGTCGGCTAATTTAAAAGCGAATCCTGACCAAAAACCATACTAAAGTCTGTAAACTTAATTTTGCCCTATTCCTGAGACTCCATCTGAATGGAGGGTGAAGATCCAGCCAAACGATGACGATGAAAAACCTGCCAGCATTCAGAAATCAACTGATGCCATGGCGCAAGCACTGAGGTTTCGATGCCAGCCTGACCCCCAACTGCCATAAACAAAGAATGGGCTGCACTAACTTCCAATTGAGCTTGGGCAACTCTGGCAAGCAAGTCTGCTTGTTGCTCTGCGGTCAAAAGTGAGACCTCGGTAGATTCTAAAAAGGTGCGCGATCGCTCAAACCAATATTGGAAATCATCTAGCAATGGCTCTAGAAGGGATTTGAGCAACTCGGACTCAGACGAATTGGAAGAGGACATTGGGCAAGTAAAATGAACATATTTATGAGAATATCTTAGCGCTTTTTAAGCTTCTTAAACTTTCTTTACTTTATATGAGCAAGTCAACTTTTTCTAAAGGGTTAAGGCGCAGAGAAGAGTATCACAGCCCATTCACTGGAGGGTCTACCAAAAGAGTTTGCCGACAGCCAACTTTCTGCGTGCCTTGACAGATTTAAGTTAGACTGAACGATTGTGCAAAAGTCAGCAAAAATCCATGATGTATTGGGAACTCCAAATTCAGCCCTCCCTATTATTCATTGCCAATGGAAGCGGGCGAACTAGCTAGGGGCAAAATTTTCAGCCCCACTGAGTCACTTATCCTGCAATTCCTTAAATGCTTTAGAAGTTTGGAGCGATTCCCATGTCTGTAATTCCTGCATCTGCAATAGACTCTCAACCTGAAAAAATTCATCTGCCCAAGACTAGCGAATCGGAGCCGCTTAAAAAGATTCGGCACACCACCTCCCATGTAATGGCGATGGCGGTGCAAAAGCTATTTCCCAAAGCGCAGGTGACGATTGGTCCGTTTATTGAAAATGGGTTCTACTACGACTTTGACAGTCCAGACCCTTTCACCGAGAAAGATTTGAAAGCCATTAAGAAAGAAATGGCAAAGATCATCCGGCGTAAATTAGCGGTTGTGAGAGAAAAAGTCAGCCGCGAGGAAGCCGATCGCCGGATTCGGGCGATCAACGAGCCTTACAAATTAGAGATCCTAGAAGGTCTGCAAGACCCGATCACGCTGTATCATTTGGGCGAAGAATGGTGGGATTTGTGCGCCGGACCTCATGTGGAAACCACCGCAGAGTTGAACCCCGACGCGATCGCCCTAGAAAGTGTGGCGGGAGCCTATTGGCGGGGTGACGAAACCAAAGCCCAACTGCAACGGATTTACGGCACCGCTTGGGAAACCCCTGAGCAACTGGCAGAATATCAACGCCGCAAGGAAGAAGCGCTCAGACGCGATCATCGCAAGCTGGGTAAAGAATTGGGTCTGTTTATCTTTGCCGATCCGGTGGGTCCCGGCTTGCCCCTGTGGACTCCGAAGGGAACCATTCTGCGATCGCTGCTGGAAGATTTCCTCAAAAAGGAACAGGTGAAGCGCGGTTATCTGCCTGTCGTCACTCCCCACATTGCCCGTGTAGACTTGTTCAAGCTGTCGGGGCACTGGCAGAAGTACAGCGAAGACATGTTCCCGATGATGGCGGACAATGACGGCGATCGCGCCCAAGAGCAAGGCTTTGTGATGAAGCCGATGAACTGCCCGTTTCACATTCAAATCTATAAAAGTGAGTTGCGCTCATATCGCGAATTGCCGATGCGACTGGCGGAATTTGGCACGGTTTATCGCTACGAGCAATCCGGTGAGTTGGGCGGTTTAACTCGTGTGCGCGGCTTTACCGTGGATGACTCGCACCTCTTCGTCACTCCAGAACAATTGGATGCAGAATTCCTCAGCGTCGTGGATTTGATTCTGGAAGTTTTCAAAAGTTTGCAGCTTAAAAATTTCCGTGCCCGTCTCAGTTTTCGCGATCCCACCTCTGACAAATACATTGGCTCTGATGATGCTTGGGAAAAAGCGGAAGGGGCAATCCGGCGTGCCGTAGAAACCTTGGGGATGGATCACTTTGAAGGCATTGGTGAAGCCGCGTTTTACGGTCCCAAGCTAGATTTTATTTTCCAGGATGCGCTGGAGCGAGAATGGCAACTGGGCACCGTGCAGGTGGATTACAACTTGCCAGAGCGGTTTGAATTGGAATATGTGGCGGAAGATGGCACCCGCAAACGCCCGGTGATGATCCATCGCGCCCCCTTTGGCTCGTTGGAGCGGCTGATTGGCATTTTGATTGAAGAATATGCCGGAGATTTTCCGCTGTGGCTGGCTCCAATTCAAGTGCGCTTGCTGGCAGTGGGCGAGGAGCAACTACCCTTTGCGAAACAGGTTGCCCTAAAGATGCAACTAATGGGGATTCGGGCAGAAGCAGACACCAGCGGCGATCGCCTAGGTAAACTGATCCGCAACGCCGAAAAAGCCAAAATTCCCGTCATGGCAGTGATTGGCGCGAAAGAAGTGGAGGCAAATGCCCTCAGCATTCGTACCCGTGCCGATGGTGAACTAGGTGCCCTGCCTGTTGCCGAAGTCTGCGATCGCCTGAACATTGCCAACCAAACCCACGGCAACTTCTAGGCTGATCGTAGCGATGACCCAACTAAAGTACTCAATGCTAATCCAATGGTCTGAGGAAGACGATTGCTTTTTAGTTGGGTTGCCCGACTTTCCAGGGCAGCAATGGCGCACTCATGGCACCACCTATGAGCTAGCCGTCAGTAATGGAATTGAAGCTTTGGAGTCGCTGATCATGGCTTATGAGACGACAGGTGAATCTTTGCCAGAACCGACGATCTGCGAAGCTGCGTAAAAGCGATCGCCTCAAAACCGCCAACGAAACCCACGGCAACTTTTAGCCCATTGCCCACTGTTTTCCAGGTGCTTGCTCAAAATTTGGCGTGGAGAACTCAACGGATTGAGCCGCGATCGCTTTTACGCCGTGGGTAACTTGGTGCAATAGCCAAAAATCCTGGGTTTGCACCTTGCCAAATCCAGCAGCGCCCATCCAGGCATCGGTGCTGCCTTGGGCATATTCGCGAATATAGGGTTCTTCAAAGATGTCAGACAGCCATTCGGTCTGGCGCAACATTTTTTGGTTGCCATCCAAAATCAGGACTTCGCCACCCACCATTAACAGGCGATGGCACTCGCGCAAAACCTCCTTGGCGATCGCGGTGGGCGTTTCATGAAATAGCAGCGAGGCAGTGACCAGATCAAACGACCC
>JBGTAZ010000397.1:0-11133 GCA_041749615.1 Leptolyngbyaceae cyanobacterium
CAAATCGGGACGAGTAACCAACTCTGGAAACATGCCGCCTGTTTGTTCAAACAGCGCCCGTCGCAAATCGGATTCCGTGACACCCAACCGCTGGGCAATGCCTGGGAGATACCAGACGGGTTCGATCGCCGCCTTCGTCACCACCAAATCGCCGCCCTGTTTCATAATGGTGCCGTCTACCTGCAAACGCCCTTTGGCGATCGCCTCCACCAGTTCGGGCATGTTGATGTGAGCTTGAGTCACCGCGATCGTCGGGCGAATGTCGTATCCAGCTTCATAGAGTGAGGCGTAGAGTTCTCCCACGAGTGCGCCAAATGGATCAAGCGAGACAATTTTTTTGGGATCAAACCAGGCGGCGTGAGGTCCGATCAATGCCGCCGGAGCCGTATTCGTTAAATCGGCGCGGTGATCGGCTTGCAACTGACCACTGGCGATCGCCAGCGCCCGATAGATACCATAGGCACCCGAATGGGAACCGATGACGTTGCGTTGGGCAGAATTGGTCAAGGTGCCGACGATCGCCCCCCGTTTTAGCGGATCAGTGGCTCCCCAATGAATCGGAATCGGCTTCGGTCCAAATCGGGCTGGATGAGAGGTCAGAACAATATGCTTCGATTTTGTGGTGCCATTGCCATTTTTTTCAAGCGCCATAGATGCCCCCTGCTTCGGAAAGTAACTGAACGGAGATGCGATCGACGTAGATGAATTGAGCTTCTCATCCTATCAGGAAACCTTTGCTAGGAGAGTGATGCAGGCGGCAGAAGTAGGGAATGGTGAATGATGAGGGTAAAGTTTTGAGTTCTAAATTTTGAGTTCTAAATTTTGAGTTTTGTCCGTCTACTCCACCACTTATCCCTAATCCCTGATACCCGACCCCTGCCATCTCATCTTTCCCTATCTTTTTTCAGGGCTTCAATAATTTGCAGGTTGGCTTTGGGAAATGGGTAGTTGTCCAAATCGGCGAGTTCGACCCAGCGGATTTCGTCGCATTCGATCGCTTGGGGTTCGCCACTGAGGTGCTTGCAGTGATGCACGTTGAGGGTGACGTGAAAATGGCTGTAGGTGTGGTCTACGACGATTAGGCGATCGCCCACTTCAATCGCGATTCCTAGTTCTTCTTGAATTTCGCGCTTGATGCAGTCTGGAATGGTTTCGCCCGGTTCCACTTTGCCGCCGGGAAACTCCCACATGCCGCCCAGCAGTCCGTCGGGTTTGCGGCGATCGATGAGGATCTGTCCCGCATCATTCCAGATGACGGCAACACCAATGATTTTGCGGGGAATCGGGGCACGAGTTTCAGTCATAGGAAGTTCGGTTTGGATGCCTTGAATGTAAGCGCAGCAGTGGGGTTGCCAGGGACAGCGATCGCACAGAGGATTGCGGGGTAAACAAACCGTCGCGCCCAAATCCATCCATGCCTGGTTGAAATCGCGGGGATGCGCCGGATCAAGCAGCGCGATCGACCATTGCCAGAGTTGGGCGATCGCTTTGGAGGTCGGCACTGACAGGGCAACCAAACGCGCCAGCACCCGTTTCACATTACCATCCAAAATGGGAGTTGGCTGGTCAAATGCGGCACTCAAAATGCCTCCCGCCGTGGTGCGCCCAATTCCAGGTAAGGTCAGCACGGTTTGTAAATCTGTGGGAAAACTGCCGTGGTGCTGGCTAACAATTTCTTGGGCAGCGTGGTGTAGGTTTCGGGCACGGGCATAGTATCCCAAGCCTTGCCAGACTTTCAACACCTGCTGCTGTTCGGCAGATGCCAGGGTTGGAATCGTGGGAAATTGGGCAAGCCAGCGATCGTAATAAGGAATCACGGTTTTCACTTGGGTTTGTTGCAGCATAATCTCCGACACCCAGATGGCGTAGGGATCACGGCTGCGTCGCCAGGGTAAATCGCGCCCTTGAATGCTGTACCACTCCAGCAGGGTGGAGCGGAGAGCAAAAATAACAGAACTCGGCAAGCGATCGCTCACCGAGTCTATATTTGCCAATTTACTATTTGCCAATTTACTATTTGCCAATTCACTGTCTCCGGTCAGGTGCGAAGCAGCAGGCTTATTCTGCTGTCGCATCAGACGCGATCGCAAATGACTTTTCAAATGCCATCCGTTGTTCGGCATTGCGGAGGAAATATCCACTCATCACTGCGGAAGCGAGCAACCGACCCAAATCTTCGCGAGTCGTGGAAACCTGAACGTTAAAGCCCTCGGTCGGAAGCCCACCCAATAGCCCGATGATATTCCGCTCTACCACTTGAAATACTTCTACCGAGTCAGGTCGGGATAATTGCGCGATCGTTTCGGCAGGCATCGACTGCACATACTGCAACAGTGAGTTGCCTTTCTCAATTTCGTCAGTAATAAATTCTGGCAAGCGTTCTTGGTTATTCACAATCAAAACCTCAATCAAGCTGCGTTATCTTTCTACAAAACACTCTAACAAGTGCGTTAGTTGTACCACAGTGAGTAGAACCGAACCAGAGGAGCGAGGAAATCCTACCTATTTGACTGCGTAGGCAATTAGCTCTAGACCAGAAATAGAGAAGTTGAGTTGTTCCCAGGCGGGATCAGGGGCGTGGGCTAACTGCTTAAATGCCTCTTCGGTCAGCAAAATTTCATTTTGACGAGCAATATCTTCACCCAATTTGCTTGCCAGGTTCATTTCGCTGCCATAAAGGTCGCTGTCGCCAATGATCTCGCCAATGATCAGAGTGGTGCCATAACCAATACCGATGCTGGCATGGAGATCTTTTTCATCCGGTAGACCCGTGTTGACGGCGGCAAATCCCTTCAAAATATCCACGGCTGCACCCACTGCCGCATCGACCTGTGGAAAAACTGCAAATAAATTATCGGCTTCTTGTTTAATGACTCGTCCTTTGTGGTGAGTCACAAGCGGCTCGGCGATCGCGGTCATGCGATGCACCATTGCCAAAAAATGAATAATGCCGTGGCGAATGGTTAGCCGCGAAAAACCAGACAAATCCAGCACCAAAATGGCACAGTCTTGATCGAAGATTTGATGAATCAGGGTATCAATTTCACCTTCCCGCTCTGGATGCTCAATTCGTTCTTGCAGGAGTTGGTGCAGGCGCGATCGGGTATTGTCAGGCATGGAAATTCCGGGGCGTGGGAAAGTTTTGTTCGCGTAGCGTTCCCGTAGGGAATATTTTGAGTTTTGAGTTTTGAATTAAGATACCCTGACCCTATTGGGTTTTCATGGCGCGCTGCATATCGCGCTGATCATCACGCCGCTTAATGTCTTCTCGCTTGTCGTGCAGTTTTTTACCGCGTGCCAGCCCAATCACAATCTTGACCCAGCCGCGCTTCATGTACATTTTTAGGGGAACTAAGGTTAAACCCTGCTGCTCAACCTTACCCATCAAGCTCCGCAGTTGATCCCGGTGAAGCAGCAACTTACGGTTACGGCGGGGATCGTGGTTGTAGGTTTGCCGGGTGCTGTCGTGGGGAGCAATGTGAACGTTCATTAAAAACGCTTCTCCATCACGAATCAGGGCAAATCCATCCTTAAGATTGACCTTGCCTGCCCGAATCGATTTCACTTCAGTTCCAACGAGTTGGATACCCGCTTCATAGGTTTCCAAAATCTCAAATTGAAAGCGAGCGTAGCGGTTGTCGCTAATAAGCTTGTAGCTGTCGTCCTTGTCACTCTTATCACTCATATTCTTATCTTAGGCTGGCAAGCTGTATGGATTCCGCATTTGGAATATAAATCTTGGATAAACTATGGAAATCGTCGCCCATAGCTTGCTTCCCGCAGGGTGTGTCAAACTCCTACAAAATCCTGGACTTATTGAATTTTTATTGCTCAGGCGATCGCTGCCATCTCTGCATATTCAGTGGCGCGTTCGGTTTCGGTGAGGCTGTCGTTGGGGTCTTGAGGACTCCAAAGCATTTCAAAGACGACTAGATAGCGGGGTTGCATCAGCCGAATGTCATCTAAGACATCGCGAAGGGCTGAAGCGGAGTAAATTTCGCCAAATAAGGGGCGATCGCCTTCGGTGCCTAAGATTAAGGTCACCACAATATAAGCGGGCGTGTCATCCACACTGGGCGGAACGAGCGATCGCTTCGTAATGACTCCATCAATATTGGTCAAGGTTTCCGTGCTGAATTTACTGCGTTCTCGCAGCGACCAGGCATTAAATAGCTCTTCGGCTTCTTCATAAGCATTGACTGTTTTGGAGCTTGCTAAGACATGAGTCCAATAGCGGGAGTAATCTAATAGCCCCTGCGACACCTGTTGCAGCAGTGAAAATCGTCCTTCTGGGGTGGCGGTGTCTGCGGTTTCGCCCCATTCGGTCAGCAACGTCTGAAGTCTGCGTGCGTCTGCCCGTAATGCAATTTGCAATAGGCTAACCGTCACAATTTCATTGGTTAACTCTGTCTCATCCGCGCCCTCTAGCTGCACCATAACGCTCTTTCTACCTTCTTTTTATAGGTGCCCATTTACAGGGCTAATGTGCCCACTGACTTGACTAACTCGTTCAAATATACTGACTCGTTCAAATACACTCTTTCAATTTGAGAAGCTTGAGCTAAATTTGAGCCATAGCTAAATTTGAGCCATAGCTGTATATTCAGTCAGCAATTCTTCATAGGTCAGACTGTCTTGGGAATCCTGGGGACTCCACAATAGCTCAAACACCATCAAATAATCGGGTGGAATCGCCGCCAGTTTTTGCAGTGATTCCTTCAATACGGTTTCTGTCTGAATTTTGTCAAATAGCGGTTTGTCGTGGGCGGTTCCTGCGACCAGCGTGACCACAATATAGGAAGCAGGATCTTCTTCAGGATCGGGCTTAAGATCCCGTCGATAGACTTTACCGCCCACATTGCTCAACGTTTCTACACTAAACTTGCTGCGCTCTGCAACGGAAATTTGGTTGAACAGTGCCTCTGCCGCTTCCCGACTTTTCACAGTTTCGGAATTGGCTAAAACATGGCTCCAATTTTCTGGGCTACGCAATAGCGCCAAAATCGATTCTTGCATCAATTGATAAAGCCCTGCCTGAGTGTCGGTATCTACTTCTAGGCTAAATTTGGTCAAATCTGCCTGAATCTCCCGTGCTTGTGCCAACAGCGCTACTTGAATCTTGCTGACAGTGACGGTGTTATTGTCTAGCTCTTTGTCAACACTTGCCGCCCCAAACCCTGAGCGATCGCCACTTTTTGCTTTTACCGCCCGATAGGCAATCCACAGAGCAAACCCCGTAGCACCCATCAGCAACAACCCTAAGGTGAATATGCCATCATTGGAGGAGCCATAGGCTGTGCTACCGCCGTATCCAGGGTTTACGGGCACCGGAACAATCACGGTGCCGCCGCCCCGGTTATACCCATAGGGATCGGATTGGTAAGAGCCGCCAGAATTGGGGTTGGAATAGGAGGGGTTAGAGGGACGGCTGGGGCTAGATGGGGTAGAGGGACGAGACGGGCTAGACCGAAACGAACCGCCGCCACTGCGACCACCACTGCTTCTCGCTTGAGCCTCCATGCCAATGCCCATCCGTATTTCAGGAGAGGAGCCAGCCAGTTCGATCGCGATCGCATTGGCTAAAAAACATCCCACTACCGTCAGGCAAACCCGTTGAATGGCTAAGTATTTCATAAAACCCTTGAGGTGGCGATCGTGGCTTTTACTTTAAAGTTAAACGTCATCTGTCTTGATTTTAGACAACGAAATTTAACGGCGCTCTAAATCTAATGATTATTGATGATTCTTCCCGGTTGGGATGCGTTTCGCACAGATCGCCCCATCCTAAATATTTATCGGCGTTTCCACCAGACGGCGATCGCGGTGCCAAATGCCAACAGCGGTAAAATTCCCAGCGCTAGCCAGCTTGCCAAATTTGCCTGCGTCATTGTCAGGTTGATCCGACGATTTTTGGCATCCTTGGGGCGCACTGCCAAGATTGATTGCTCTTGTTGACTCAGCCAGCGCACCGAGTTAAAAAACACATCCCCGTTTGCCACCTGTTCTAGCAAATCGTTGGCAACAAAGCTAGAATTACCAATCACCACCAGGCGAGACTCTTTTGTTTTTTCCGTACTGACGGGACGAGTCAAGGCAAACCCTAACACTAAAGGTCCTTGCTGATCGGCAGGCGGATTGTATTGCAGCGGCTGCGACTTCCAATCACTTTCTGCCCAACTGGTAGCATTCGTAAACAACAACGGTGAGGCTTTGACCCCAGTCACTTCTTTGATGCCCAAGGGGCGCGCCAGGGAGAAAAACGCCAGATTGCCCTGCAAATCTTTAGTAATGGGATGATTGCCAAACTGACTGACCAAAGCATCGGCAGGTCCGAGGTTGACCAGCTTTCCGCCCCCGGAGGTATCGATCGCCACGCGCTTATCCAATGACACACCCCACTCGTTTAGAAACGGTTCCAGTTTGGGGTCAGGATTGGTCGGATCAATCAGCAGGAGGAGATTCCCGCCTTTATCCAGATAGGTTTTAAGGGCAGTCACTTCAGCGGCTAACAGCGGCTTTTGCGGTCCAGCAACAACGATGACATCGGCATCATCCGGCAATTTGCGACTTTCCGCCAGATTGAGTGGTTTTGTGACAAAATTCTTTTCGCCTAATAATTTCACGGCTTGATCCATTGCGCCCTGTCCGCCATCGATCGCCCGTTCCCCATGCCCTTGCAAAAAGTAAACCGTGGATTTGCGATCGCTGTTAATCTGCTCAATCGCGTTGGTCAACTTTACTTCAGATAGGCGATCTTGAGTATTCACCGCTTGGACAAACTGTTTGCGCTGATTGGGCGGCTGATTGGGCGATCGCTCTAAAATAACCTCACCAATATTTTTCACCTCAAGCTGTTTTGCCAGGGAAGGCGCGGCTTGCGGATCGACAAACTCAAAGCTAAATTGATTGCCCAGCCGTCGATAGCTTTCTAGCAACTCTCTATCTTGCGGATTTTGCTGCTTGTCAAATACCCACACCTTCACGGGCTGCTGCAAACCTCGAACTAGCTCTTGGGTTTGGGGTGCCAAAGTAAACTGCTGATTTTCCGTCAAATCAACTCGCCAAACATACTTAGCTCCGAGAAAATTAATCAGCCCCAACATTGCCAGTACTGCCAGCGTTGACACCAAGGCATTTGCGCCTGCCTCCGTCGATCGCCGCCGCCAAAATTCCGGTTGATCCGACGGCGTATTCCCTAACGCCAGCAATCCCACCCCGGCGATCGCCACTCCCGCCACGATCATTCCCACCGGAATCGCCCCCCAACTCCCCGCCACACCCCCCGCCGTCAGCCCCGCCACCACCAGCATCGGCGAAAACCAAAACAAATATTTAAGAAAAGGACGGAGAGATTTCATAGCGAATGACGATTTGCGATTTGCGAGTGACGATTTGCGAGTGACGAATGACGATTTGCGAGTGACGAATGCCCGTTAGAACTATATGGCGAATGACAATTACCGAGTAATGAACTCAAAATTAAAAACTCAAAACTTTTCTTATCTTCGTAACTCAAAACTCAAAATTAAAAACTCAAAACTTTCTCCTCCCTTCCCTTACGATCGCTGAAACCGCAGTCCATCAATCGATTGAGCGGTGAGAAAAATGCCGAGAAAAATATAGCTAGCAAAAACAATCAAACTACTGCTATCGACAATGCCCTGAACCAGGTTGGTGTAGTGCTTGAGAAGAGAAAAATAGGCGATCGCGTCACCCACCGAGCCGCCAATACTTTTGCCCACCAAATCAATCACCCAGAGGAACAGCACCAGCGCAAAGGTGAACACCGCCGCCAGCATCGTGCTTTCAGTTAGGGACGAGATGAACATACCCAGGGACAAAATGGCAGCAGCCAGCAGAATCAGTCCCAGATGCCCAGCCGCCATGATTGCCATACCAATCGGTGGACTGCTGGCGTTAAGGGCAATCGCTTGATAGACCATCAGCGGCAGCACCAGCGTTGTGAAAAAAGTGACCACTGCCAGTAGCTTGCCCACCGCGATCGCCCAGTTGGTAATTGGCGACGTTGCCAGAAGCTCCAACGTCCTGCGCTTGCGTTCCTCCGCATACAGCCCCATCGACAGCACTGGCAAAATGAACAGCGAGAGCGAACCCAAAACACTCAAGAACAACTGCAAAAACTGATAGGGCACATCCACGGGGGGCACCGGAATTCCCGCTTGTTGACCGACTAAATCAGCCTGCGCCGCTTGCTGAATAATTCCCTGCGAACCCAGCAGCAGCGCCACAAAGAAAAAACCCGCCAGCAGCCAAAACACCCCTGCAATCAGGTATGCCAGCGGCGAGACAAAATAGCTCTGCAACTCCCGGCGGTAGATTGCCACAATATTTGCAAAAACAACTTGAATCCTGTTCAAAATTTTCATCTACACCTGATCCTCCACTCAAAACACCTATCAGATTTAGTTATTTTGTAAGGGTTAAGTTTCACTGACAGTTTTGCCAGGGTGCACCTCATCAATCGGGGTTTCTTCTGTCGTCAACTGCAAAAACACATCCTCCAAACTGGCTTGAACTCGCCGCATTTCCAACAAGCCCAACCCAGCCCCCACGATCGCACCCGCCAGCGATCGCCCCGACAACTCCCCATCAGCACCCACTACCTGCACCCGGCAAAATCCCTCTGGCAACTCAGCCGCCACCGACTTCACATCCTGCACACCCGCTAGCGATCGCAACACCCGTTGCACCTCCTCCCAACCGCCCTCAATCTCCAGTTCATACCCAGAACCACCCACCCGCTGCGCCATCAACTGCTCCGGCGTATTCGTCGCCACTACCCGCCCCTGGTTGATAATCGCCACCCGGCTACACGTCATGCTGACTTCCGGCAGAATATGCGTCGAGAGAATCACCGTATGACTCCCCGCCAAATTTTTGATCAAATTGCGGACTTCGATGATTTGCCGTGGATCAAGCCCCACGGTCGGTTCATCCAAAATAATCACCGGTGGATCATGGACGATCGCCTGAGCAATGCCCACCCGCTGCCGATAGCCCTTAGAAAGCTTACGAATCAGGCTAGACCGCCGTTCCGTCAGGTTAGTTTTTTCCAGTGCCGACGTAACCTTTGCAGCGCGATCGCCCGCATTCACGCCCTTAATCCGCGCCACAAAATGTAGAAATCCTTCCACCGTCATATCGGGATACAGCGGCGGCGTTTCGGGTAAATAGCCAATCCGCGATCGCACCGCCATTGAGTCCTGATGCACTTCATACCCCGCCACCTTCGCCGTTCCAGTGGTAGCTGGCAAATATCCCGACAAAATCCGCATAGTGGTAGTTTTCCCGGCTCCATTCGGTCCCAAAAAGCCCAAAATCTCCCCCGGCTCCACGGAAAAAGTGACATCGGAGATTGCTGATGCCGTACCGTAAATTTTGCTCAGATGCTCCACTTCAATCATGTCCGCCTCATCTGGGTACGACCTCATTGGGTGCAGTTGACCACTGCCCATCGTAGACCACTCAGGCAACGACCGTGTGACAGGATTTGTGAACGGGTTGTCCGGTGCGGCAGCTTAGAATGAAATCTAAGGAATCTGCATCGTCTTCCGAGATCACCTTCAACCCATTGATTCAGTTTTGAGGAATGTACTGTGATTTTTCATATTACGACGCGATCGCAGTGGGCACAGGCGCAAAAACTCGGCGAGTACCGGGCAGACAGCGTAGAAACAGAAGGCTTCATCCACTGCTCTACAATTGACCAAGTTGTGGGATCTGCCAACCGTTTTTATCGTGGACAAACCGGGCTGGTGTTACTCAAGATAGAGTGCGATCGCCTCAAAGCTCGTTTGCAATTCGACGAAATTGAAACCGGTGAGTTCTTTCCTCATCTCTACGGCTCACTCAACCTAGATGCCGTTGTGGAAGTGATAGAGTTTGAACCAGAAGCAGATGGCTCATTTCAAGATATTTCGCTTTAAACCTCTTACTAAGCATTCGTCACTCGCAATTTGTCACTCGTAATTCTCCTATGGCAACCATTCTTCGAGATCTCAGCTATCGCTATCAGTGGCTTTATGACGGCATTTCTGGACTAGCAGCATTGAGTGTGGGCGGCGAAGGGCGATTTCGCAGGCTGGCATTGGAGGGGTTGACGATCGCGCCAGAAACTAAGGTGCTGGATTTATGCTGTGGCAGTGGACAGACGACGCAAGTATTGGTCGAGAGATCGCGTCAGGTGACCGGGCTAGATGCTTCCCCGTTTTCGATCAAACGCGCTCAGCATAATGTGCCCCAGGCAGAGTATGTGGAAGCCTTTGCAGAGGCAATGCCCTTTGCCGATAACCAGTTTGATCTGGTGCATACCAGCGTTGCCATGCACGAAATGCAACCTGATCAACTGCAAACCATCTTCAGTGAGGTGCATCGAGTGCTGAAGCCGGGAGGCTCGTTTGCGATGGTCGATTTTCACCAGCCGACTAATCCAGTGTTTGTGCCAGGAATAGCGATCTTTTTGCTGCTGTTTGAAACGGAAACGGCTTGGCAGCTACTCAAAACAGATTTAGTAGCAGCGCTGACGGCGATCGGGTTTCAGGTGACGAAGCACGCTCTCCATGCGGGCGGCAGCTTGCAGGTGATTCAAGCCCAAAAAAGCTAGCCTAATTTTTCTTCTCTAGCTTTTTCTTCTCTGGCAAATTGCGAGGCGGGACGGCGCGTCCTTGATAAAACTGACGTTCTAAATTGCCCAGCCATAGCCAGATTCCACCTGCTGCTAAGGGAATTACCGCCATTAGAATTGCAACAGACAGGGATGGAGTGCCCAAACCAAGGGTGAGGAGTGGCAACACTGCCCACAAAATTGCACCCGCGATCGCCAGTCCTAACCGAAGTCTTTGAATATTCGCCAAGGCAGCGCGACAACTGGCGCAGTGTTGGGTATGAGACTGGTAGCGATCGAGCAGCACCGCATCGGTTAAGGGTGGCGACAGCAGTTGTCCCGGAAACGGATCGGCTTCATAGTCAGTCACCCACTTCCGCAACGCAGAGACATAGGCATCGGCGCGAGTCGGCAGATAAAACGCCTTGGCAAGATTGGCACCGCCCCCTTTAGCTTCTAGATAGCGCTCTTGATGGTGCAAGAAAATTTGGTCATCTTCCAAAATGGCG
>JBGTAZ010000398.1:0-20086 GCA_041749615.1 Leptolyngbyaceae cyanobacterium
ATGTGCTTGCCGCACTGATCCGCGAATACCGAGGAATCGCGATCGCGGGCACTCATGGCAAAACCACCACGAGCAGCTTAGTGGGCTACATGCTGCTGCAAGCGGGGTTAGATCCAACGATTGTCGTGGGTGGCGAAGTCAATGCTTGGCAAGGCAATGCCCATGTAGGTCAAGGTCCTTACCTCGTTGCTGAAGCGGACGAATCGGATGGATCTTTAGTTAAACTGGCTTCGGAAATTGGGGTGATTACCAATATTGAGCTAGACCACATTGATCATTACGACAGCTTGGATGAGGTGATTGAAACCTTTCAGACCTTCAAGGCGAACTGCAAAACCCTAATTGGCAGCTATGATTGCCCGGTTGTGCGAGATCGCCTCACGCCTTCAATTACCTACAGCCTAGACCCTCAAGCCAATGCCACCTATACCGTTGACTGTATCTCTCATCGGGATGGAAGCACGGCTAGAGTCTGGGAGCGCGGAGTCATTTTAGGACAGTTGAACGTCAAGCTGCTAGGTCGTCATAACCTCAGCAACGCCCTGGCAGCCGTCGCAGTCGGGCGATTGTTAGGTCTTGGTTTCTCAACCATTGCTCAAGCGATCGCCACCTTTGAAGGCGCTCGTCGCCGTTTTGAATATCGCGGCGAGTCCAATGACATCCTTTTTGTCGATGACTATGCCCATCATCCCAGCGAACTTCAGGCAACCCTAGCGGCAGCACGGCTCAAAGTGCAAGAGTCAGGCTCTACTCTGAAGCGAATTGTGGCAATTTTTCAGCCCCATCGCTACAGCCGAACCCAAGCATTTTTATCTGAGTTTGCAGCAGCATTTTCAAATGCAGATATTGTTGTGATTAGCGATATTTACAGTGCGGGCGAGTCGAAACCTGCTGACTTAGATGGTGGAACTTTGGCAACCTTGATTGCCCATCATCAAGATCAGGTTTTCTATCGGGCTTCTCTCCCGTCGATTCATCAACTCCTCGTCGAAATTTTGCGCCCAGGAGACCTGGCACTGTTTATGGGAGCCGGAAACTTAAATCAAATCATTCCAGAGGTGATGATTTCTCACCAAAAAATAGAACAAGAACTGTCGCAGCGTTGGTGCAACCACGCTTAAATCCGGCACAACAGTTGAGTTCTAGGGCATCGGGGGCACTTGAATTGCCATCAAAAATTCATAGGGTTCTGGTATGGGACATTCCTTTTAATTAGTTTAGTCATGACTCTTTCTTACGATTCTCCTAAATTAACAGCGGCGAAACGCTTAACCTTCAGTCCTCAATCCATGCTGAAACCGTCTGCTTACCCGATTCGGTTACCTGGAACCGAATGTTTGATCAAAGCCAACATTCCTTTGGCAACGCTTACCTCCTTCCGCGTCGGTGGACCGGCAGAATGGTATGTTGCTCCCCGAACCGGTGAAGAATTGCAGGCTAGTTTTGAGTGGGCGCAGGCAGAAGGATTGCCTATTACTCTGTTAGGAGCAGGCTCTAATTTACTCATTAGCGATCGCGGTCTCCCAGGGCTTGTCGTGGGCACTCGCCGTCTCCGCCAAATTCAATTTGACGCTGCCACCGGGCAAGTGACCGTTGGAGCAGGTGAACCCCTGCCACGATTTGCATGGCAAGTTGCTGGACGCGGATGGCAAGGGATGGAGTGGGCTGTGGGTATTCCGGGAACCGTGGGTGGAGCCGTTGTGATGAATGCAGGTGCCCATGGCGGTTGCGCGGCTGATTCACTGCTCAATGCTCATGTCTTACTACCCAATGGCACAACCCGCATCTTTACGCCCCAAGAGTTAGGCTACGCTTATCGCACATCAATTTTGCAAGGCAAAAACTGGCTGGTGACTCAAGCCACCTTTCAGCTAAAAACCGGTGCCGATCCTGCCCAAGTGACCGCAGAAACATCGGTTCATCTAAACCAGCGTCGCGCCACCCAGCCCTATCATTTGCCAAGCTGCGGCAGTGTTTTCCGCAATCCTAATCAGTACAAAGCAGGCTGGCTCATTGAGCAACTAGGACTTAAAGGCTATCAAATTGGGGGCGCTCAAATCGCTCAGCGCCATGCAAATTTCATTCTTAATTGTGGCAGTGCCAATGCGAACGACATTTTTCAATTGATTTGCCATGCCCAACAAGCGGTGAATCATCAATGGAACCTGTGGCTAGAACCAGAGGTGCAAATTTTGGGCGAGTTTTAGCCCAAATCAAGAATAACAGTGAAATTTCGTGAGTCTATTCAACCGATTTTCCACAAATCAACCGATTTTTCACAAAATATTAGAGAAAATAAACCAGCTTGGTATAGCAGTGCAATAATGAAGCTGCTATTTGTTTTGAACACCTACTTCATTAAAGCGTTATGTCACAAGGACAAGGTTTTGGCTTCGGATTAGGCAAAATGAAAGAGCTAGCCGATGCTTTCAAGAAAGCTCAGCAAGTTCAAGAAGGAGCTAAGAAGCTTCAAGAAGAACTTGAGGAAATGGAGATTGAAGGTGAGGCACAAGGGGGGCTTGTGAAAGTGGTTCTGAGTGGAAATCAGGAGCCGATTCGCGTCGTAATTTCACCAGATATTCTTGGCGAGGGAGCAGAGGTTGTTTCCGATTTAGTCACGGCTGCCATGAAAGATGCTTACAGAAAGTCTACTGAAATGATGCGTGAGAAGATGGAAGAATTGACGGGCGGGTTGAATTTGCCCGGTCTGTGACGTTGTTCCTAACTTAGAGGATTTTAAGCGCGCGATCGCCCCTCTCACACGGATCGTTTAAAACCGGGAAAAATCAAATCATTCCCGGTTTTGGCTTGTTTAATTCAATTCACACTGCTTTATGTCCTACACACTGCTGTTTGTCTGCTTAGGGAATATTTGTCGTTCTCCGGCGGCGGAGAACATCATGAACCATTTAATTGACCAAAATCATCTAACTGGGCAGATCGTTTGCGATTTAGCGGGCACATCTAGCTATCATATCGGCGCTCCACCGGATCAGCGGATGACGCTTGCTGCCACTCAGCAGGGCATCGCCATGAAAGGATGCGCTCGACAGTTCACCAAATCAGACTTTGACGCATTTGATCTAATTTTGGCGATGGATCGAGAGAACTACGC
This sequence comes from Leptolyngbyaceae cyanobacterium, assembly GCA_041749615.1. Classification (GTDB taxonomy): domain Bacteria; phylum Cyanobacteriota; class Cyanobacteriia; order Leptolyngbyales; family Leptolyngbyaceae; genus ULC077BIN1. The sequence goes on from JBGTAZ010000398.1 coordinate 3,116, forward strand.
CAATATTTGTGCGCTAGATCCGGCTGGGAAATATCGGGAAAAAGTGCGCTTAATGTGCGATTTTTGCACTCATCACACTCTTAAAGAAGTTCCTGACCCCTATTACGGCGGAACCGATGGCTTTAAACAGGTGATTGACTTGCTGCAAGATGCTTGTTTGGGGCTACTGAATCATGTGAAGCAGCAGCTAAAAACGTGAGGTGCGGGGTACAGGGTACGGGGTACGGGGTACGGGATACAAGATGCAAATCAACTCAAAACTCAAAATATCTCCTTCGGAGACGCTACGCGAACAAAACTCAAAGCTCAAAACTCAAAACTCCGAACTCCGAACTCCACGCTCCGAACTCCACACTCCAAACTTTTCTACACCAAATGATGATCGATCGCAAACCGCATTAACTCAGCCCGATTGCTGGTGTCTGTTTTGTCGAGTAGGCTACTGACATATTTTTCAACCGTGCGCGGACTCAGATGTAGGCGATCGCCGATTTGCGCGTTGGAAAGCCCCTCTGACAATAGCAACACCACTTCTTGTTCGCGCTTGGTCAGCTTTACCTCAATCGCGGCGAGGGCAGCCGCCAGAGTAAGGGTTGGCATTGCAACAGGATCGGCAGGAGTGGGGAGTGGCGATCGCGATCGCCACTCCATTTCAATCATTTGCAGTCGCTCCAATAAGTGGCGCACCACTGCACCTAGCTCTTGCAATTCAAATGGCTTCGGCAAATAAACATCGCATCCTAATTGATAGCCCCGGATGCGTTCATGAGTTTCGGTTCGAGCGGTTAAAAACACCACAGGAAGCAACCGAAATGCAGGCTGCTGGCGAACTTGACGAATAAACTCATACCCATCCATTCGCGGCATGGTGACATCGGTCACAATCAAATGAGGCTGAAATTTTTCAACCATTTGCAATGCTTCCTGCCCGTTTTCAGCGCGAAGCACCGAATATCCCCCGATCTCAAGGTAGTCGCCAATCGATAGGCGCGTTCCGACATCATCATCAGCAACCAAAATTGTCAATGGCATGGGCAACAGTCAGCAGGGGTATTGCGCCCTTATGGTATGGCGCTCTTAAAGTATGTCATGCCGCTCTCAAAGAATCGACGGTGCTAGCCCGATCCTGGCTATTCTTCAAACCAACTAGCCCGCCATGCGTCTTGGGCAGAGGCGATCGCATATTCCCGTTGTTTTTTGCGATAGTCTTGCCCTAGTTTTTTTAATCGAGCAGTCAATTCTCGAATTTTGCGCCGCGCCACCATCGTCGATGTATCCGCAAATTCGATTTCTACCAGTCGCAGATGAATCGCCAACACTTGTAAGATCTCTGGAGCCTTCGCATCATCGTCTTCCGGTGTTGCGTCTGCCTCACTCACCGCCTCAACCAACACATTGAGCAGATTGGGCGATCGCGGCACGCCGTCCGCCAATTCTGTTTTGCTTGCATGTTGCAACAGAGCATCGGGCAATTGACCGGGTAAGATGTTGGATTGCTGAAGCAGCCGATTTGTTTGATGAGAAAGGGCGGCTAGCTCTTTGCCAATGCCGTATTCAACCCGAATTTGCCATTCAACCAAGCGCGCTGGAGTTGGGGGTGTTTCCTTGAGTATGGATGGCTCGGCGGTGGATTGACTAGACGCGAAATCATTGGCATCAATAGATATTGCCTCTAATTTGACGGGTGACTCCTGGGCAAGTCCCATAAAAAAAGCGCTTTGCGACCTCGGAGGCTGCTCTAATTTTTTTAACAGTTCTTCCGGCGGAAACGGGCGCAGTTGTTCTAAAAGATTGGCTTGGGCTTGTTTTGCCAACTCTCGCAACGCCTGCTGCAATCCTTGCCGTTGACTCACCGATAAATCCAAAAACTGCTGCGGATAGCCCTGAGTGCAAACTTGATAGGCTGCCAAAACATGCTGTTTTCGCACGGCTTGCCCCAACGCAGATAAGTAGCCTGCATACGCCGTTTGAAACGCTTCGGCTAGAGTCGCCAAGGCTTGATCGAGTAGAGCTATTTCTTGTTGAATTCGTTCAACTGAAGCGGTCATAGTCTTCACAGCCTGATGTAGGCTCTTTAAGGATAGGGATGGATGCAAAAAACGCTGTCAGATCGCCCCGTCTCTGACTGAAAACTTTCATTTAAAAAGTTGAGGGTCGTGTCACTCCACCTTCCACCGGAGTGACCCCGGTTCCAGCAAACGGATCTGCGGTGCCCGTCCAGTTAAAGTCGCTGATTCGGAGGGTGATAGAACCAATTTCCAAAACTGGGTTATATCGCAGGATAACGCCATAGGTTCGACGACTGTACTCCAAAAAATAATCGGTGCTGATTGGATCGGTGGTGTCTAAGCTAATAGCCGTGGTGAATCCGGCGCGAAATGGACCATAAAGCTGCTGAATGAATGAGATGGACACCACGCGAGTATCGACCACCCGGTCAAACAGGAAAGGGGATTCGCCACTGCCGATCGCCTGACTATAGGAAACGCTAAAGGCAGTGTAGTCCAAGAAATCACGAGAAAAGTGCCCAAACTGACCTGCCAACCCGACCACGCCAAACACATTTTGCTGGACATCGCCGCTGGTGTAGTTGCTGTATACCCCCCGCAGAGCCGTACTGAAGTTGAGATAGGGCACAATCGGGTTGGCAGAGAAGCGGAGACCTTGGTCACGAGTGGCTGGCAGCGGTTTTCCTGCCCATAGCGTAAATGTTTTGCTTAATCCAACGGATGCTTGAAAACGCCCTAAATTGACCCGGTTATTAGTGCGGTTAGCCGACAGCAACCCTAGGCGATCGGTGTCTGAGTTGATCGACTGATAGCCCACCTGATAGTTCAAAACAACGCCCGATTGCCCCAACAAAATATTGGGAGAAACAAGCACCAATCCGATGCTGCTTTGCACGGTTTGAAAGCCAAGGGAGCCGTTAAACAGGCGATCGCGATAGCTATATTCAAACGCCAACGTATGGGGACCAATGGGTGTCGCGAGGATCTGGCGGACTCGCACACTGGCACGTAGCGTATCTTCAAACTCTGCCGGATCAAAACTGGTCAGCGCCACCGATCCTTTCAGAAAGGTACTAGGACTCAACTCCGCGTCTAACTGGGTTCTCAAGCCATAATTGCTGGGGTCGCCTAGCCCAAACCCACTTTGGCGACTATCAAACATGCGTTGAATGAAAATTTGAGGATAGAGCGTGAAGGAAACCTTATCGGTTTGCAAGACATTAAAGATCCCTTCCAGGTAAAGCCCACCCCGGTCTTGAGAATCATAGGCAAAGCGCAGCGGTGCTGCCTCGCGTTGACGACGATCTAAAACGGTGCGCGAGAATAAAAACGGGAGGGAGAACTTTTGGTCAAACACCAACCGAGGGCGCGTTAGCTTCACTTCATCCTGGAACGGAGACAGGCGCGTTAGGGTTGCTTTTTCGGCTTTGAGAACCAGTTCGGGTGGCGAAAAGGGATCATTGGTAATTTGAATATTGGTGGCAACCCAGCCCTCTGGCGTGAAGTCAATTCGCTCTGCTTCAAACCGGAGTCGCTTGAGTTCGCCGCCTTTGGGCAATCCTCCCGGCACGCGAGTGACATCGCGTCCCGCTCCCGCTGAGATCGACACTCCGCCAGCGCCAGCCGGATTTTGGATGGGCTGCTGGGAGGTAATGCGATCGCTAACCGGACGACCCAAAACCGTTTCTGCCACGCCATCAGTTGCGGCTGGAATGGAAATGTCTGTTCCGGCGGTGGGAATATAAATATCGCCCCGTGCCTGCTGAATGCTGCCGACCCCCTGAACGAAATTGAGTTCCGCCCGTTGCCCCCGCAACACTTGCTGACCACGGGTAAAGGCAACATTCCCTTCGGCTACAGCAATCCGATTGACTAGATTTACTTGAACGCGATCGGCATCTACTAGCCCATTACGGAAGCGCATGATCACATTGCCTTCCGCCGTGAATACCTGATTGCGCTCGTCATAATCTAACCGATCCGCCGTGACCTCCACGGGGTTAACCGTTGGACTGGTGGCGGTTTCACTGACAGTCTGCCGCAGAATCGGAACGGGGACTTGATCGGTGGGCAGCGGATCGACAGGAGGAACGGCAGGCGAGTTATCACCCGATGGAGGGATTGGAGGAATCAGAATCTCTGCGGGGATCTCTGTCGGGATCTCTGCGAGAGACTGGGGCGACGCGGGAGCCTCAGGAGCTTGGGCGGTGATTAGGGGAATGATTTGACGAGGCGATCGCTTAGCTAGCCGCCTTAAATCTCTGGCGGTGAGTGAGCCGATCGCATCATAGACTTCGATTAACTGATCAAAGACAAAGGCTTGATCGAGCTTTTTCATCACCGATGCCTCAGCCGTTTGAGGCAGTTTACCGCTCACCCCTGAAATGCTGTAGGACAGAGGATTGGGTTGAGGGGTTGAGGCTTTGGCTGGAATGAATCGTGACAGTGCTGACTGGGCTGGCTGGGCTGGCTGGGCAGTTCTCGATTGAGCGATCGCCGTTGGAGGAGCCACTATTTTTAATGGGCGGCTAGCGGGCTGGCGGCTTTCCGGCTTAGCGATGGGTTTCACTGGCGCAGACGATAGCGCATTCATTGGCGCATTCACGGGCAGCGATCTAGAAGCAGTTCCTAAAGATGAGCCGCAAGCTTGCGGCAGTTGAGCCGAAAAATTATCTGGCGGCGGCGAAACTGTTGTAGAGGAGGCGATTGCAGTGGCAGTCTTTAAAGAAAAGCGTTCACCTTCAGGCGGGGCGATTCCCGTAGGGATCGTTTTACGAATCGCGCCAGATGAAATCGCATCATTTGCCGCGATCGTTGAAGCTGACAAGGAAGCTGACAAGGAAATTTTTGGGCAGCGAATCGTCTCAGTAGCTGGGGACGAATGCAAAGGCGGCAGTTCGGGGGGCACCGGATAGGGCATAGTTTGAGCAAACAGTTAAACGGGTACAGCCCATGAGCAAAATCTCACTGGTGCAACCAGGGCAGTGGCAGACCACCGCCCCAGTAACAGGGGTAAGACAAAGCCAAAGATTGGCTATTCCATATCTCGGCGTTTTGGGTTACGCGATGGGTCACTAGATAGGAAGCCAAAAATAAACAGTCCTACAAAGAAGGTGACCACAATATACACAGCAATCTTGAGTGTGAGCATATAGATTCTCCGAAAATATCAAAAATACGATGTAATGCTTGGCACGAGTCAATCGCTATTCAATCATAGTGCTTAGCGACTTTGATTAAAAAATCCTTTTCATTAAAAACTATAGATGATTTGCAACTCACACTTTTTAGAGAACCGCTTAGCCTCTAATATTTGGGTGAATTGAATAACTCCAGGGATTGTTTCAAAAAATCCTTTAGGCGATCGCGCACCTGATCGACCGGGCTGCAACTTCCCTCAAACAGCCAATTTTCGATCGTCGAAAGCCGCCACTGGTTGCCACGATGATCAAAGCCTGCCATTTCTGCCCCAATCACTCGACGCTCAGAAGTCAACCCATCGGTATGGAACCGAATCTGGAGCAAAATACTCCGACTTTGAAATAGCCGAGAAAACCCTGGTAGATGAAACGCAAGGTCGATCGAGTCAGGATCAACCGACTCTCGTGTGTCAGAATCATTTGCCCAGGGTTTTAAGTCTACCCGTGCGTCGGGAAACTCAGCCTTGAATAGATTGACGATCGCGGCTATTTTACTAGCAGTTTCCAGGCTGCTTGCTTGCTCGGCTGCATTCACTCGCGGCTCCTTTCTGGCATGGGAGATAAACCATTAACGCAGGATTAATTAACGACAATCTACACCGCTTCGTAAAATTTGGCAGCAACTTTTATAGCAAAAAAGGTTTATTTGAAGGGACAGGGATCATAGGGATGCCAGTGACAAAACCTTGGCAAGATCAGCCAAAAGGATGCTCTCGTTAGAGTTCATAGTGTTCGCAGAGCGATCGCACTTCTTCCCTAAATTGCGATCGCACACCCTCTGGTGCGACGATCACACAGTCTTTGCCATAGCGAAACACTTCCCGAATCAGCCAAAATGGGTTGACAATCCGCCGCGTTACTTGACGCAGATCGCCGATTAGTTCGTTTGAAATGTCGTCGGGCTTTGGCTCATAGGCTTGAACTAACCAGCCTAAGAAATGTAGCTGCACCTCGATCGTATCAAATCTGCCCCGCCACTCACCGCTAATGGGGAAAATTGATTGGATGCGATCGAGCCGAAAACATCGGTTGTGCTGGAGTTCGGGCAAGTCCTGACTATCTTCGGTTTCGTCGCACCAAATCTGAAGATAATAGCGCTTTTCGTAGAATAGAATTTCGGCATAGCGCACCGTATATTCCAACACTTGCTTTTGGGAATTCTGGTAGAGCAGGTGAAACGGCTGCTGCTGCTCGATCAGTTGATCAAGCTGAATGCGCCAGCCTTCCATCGGTTGGCTAACCTGCTGCATCAAGTCTTGGCGCATAGGCGATTCCAGCTTGCCTTTTTCAATCAAAAGTGTAATTACACTTTTGGCTTCTTCCAACTGTCCAGCATCCACTAAAGCGCGGATTGCTTGCCGCAACGCCAGCACTTGGGCAGGGTTCAACACAAACGGTTGACCCACTTCTAGTTCACCTTGGGCGATCGCACCGACCAACCCCGATGGACTGGGATTGTTGCCCCAAAATATCTTCAAGCGACGGGCGATCGCGTCGAGGGCAGCCTTTGTCCCTACTGGGACGGAGAGTGTGAGCGTTTCTTTCTTTCTGGGCATTCTAGGAAAGGACTGAATAATGTACTTGCACTGCTAGAAAAAATGTGTAATAGTATTTTTCATAAGTACATTTTACCTCGAATCCAGAAAGTTTAAGCAGAATTGCCAATTGAGTCTGCGGTAACATTTTGGTCAAGTCACTGCCCCTACTGTTGGATCTGCCATGACTGATACTTACAAAATTACGCTTACAGCAATTTCCGCCCCCCTAGCCCCCCAATTCTGGTGGGAACTAGAGTTGAAGTCCCCCAGAATTGGGGGATTTAGGGGGCTTACAGAGTTTGCAAGCGTGGCACATTCATCTGAAAACGGCTGTAAGCCTGTTTATTCCTGTACTGCCACTGCTACCCCACAGGGTGTGAAATTGCCTCCGGCTTGGTCGTTTGTAGCAATTCCTCCGGAGAGCTTCGCGATCGCGAACGGTTACGCGATAGTTTAGAGGCGATCGCCCAAATCGAACGCCATGCCACCCAAGGGTAGACTGCAACCTGAAGGCAAGTATTAAGACAATTTTCTAAGACAATTTTGCAGGAGACATCGTGATGTCAGGGTTAGATTCATCGATCGCCGATATCCAAGCAGCCATCCCACAAATTCTGGAGCAAGTTCCTTATCTGAAATTGCTGGTTCTCTTTGGTTCCAGAGCCAGAGGGGATCATTTTCCATCCAGCGATTGGGATTTTGCCCTGCTGTTTGATGAAGCACTTCGCCAGCACTATGAACCGGGTGGCGGGTTACGCTGCTATCGATCGTGGGGTGTACTTCAGCAAATTCTCGATTTGGGTGATAACGAAATGGATTGGATTGATCTAAAAGATGCTTCGGATGTGTTGGCTCACGCGATCGCGGCTGAAGGCAAGGTTGTTTATGAAAAGACGGCTGGAGAGTTTGAAGCATTTCGTCGAGGAGCATTGAAAACGACGGCAGAACTCAAGCAGATTTATCACAAAGAGCGAGGAGAACTTGAACTCGAATTACAAAAGTGGGGCGTATGACCAGCATCAACCCCATTTCAATCAATCGCAAGTTGAAAAGTCTGATGAAAAATCTCAATGCACTCAAACGTTTTGAGACTGTCACTTTAGAAGACTATCTCGACAACTATGAAATGCAACTTGCAGTTGAGAGAACGCTGCAACTGATCATTCAAGCATCACTTGATGTAAACCGATATTTACTCAAGCGAGTTCATCAGGCTAAACCCAAGAGAAATGAAGTTTTCTTGGCTTCGGGGCAGTATGGCTTATTGACTGCGGAACTTGGGAACTCTCTCAGAGTTTGAAAACCTTCGTGATGAATTAGTTCACCTCTACGAAGAGCTTGATCCAAACAAAATCTTCTCCGCAATCCAAGAAGTTTTGGCAATCTACCCCATCTACGCAAGACAAATTACAGCGTACATTGACTCTCTAGAAATTAATTATGACGAATCCAATGAGTGATGATTTTGATTTTCTCGAAGGCGATTTTGGCTTTGATGAGGAAAGCGATGCCTTTGGCGGGCTGAGCCAACGCGCTCTCAACTCAACCCAACGCGAACTCCTGACGCTCAAGCTATTACGAGAAGCGATTCAATCACAAAATCCTGATGACGTAGTGATGCGGGATTTTGCAGAGTGTGTACTGCCGAATTTGTTGCAAGTGGCGATCGGGTGGCTGATAAAGGGAGCAAATTCTTTGATGAAAAATGGGAAATATTCGGGCGATCGCCCCATAACATCCCTACTCAGTCGCAATTTGCTCTAGCCGAGCTTTGCCGCTATCCGATATCGGCAGCGTAACTGAATCACCGCGCGACCCATGAGAACCCCAAAAAGTGTACGTTCACTTTGTACTTATTCTTCTTTTGCTGTGCTGCCATGATGGACATATCGCAACCACTCACAGTACACCTTAACAACGATGACGGAACTCAGTATTACACTCAAACCTGTTTATTCCTGTCCTGCCACTGCTGTGCCACAGGGTGTGAAGTTGCCTCTGGGCTGGTCGTTAGCGTGGCATCAAGCAGAGACGTTGAAAGCACTGCGCGACCCAGATGTTGATGTTGTATTTAACACGGCGATGACAGGCGATGGCAAAAGTTTGGCGGCTTATTTGGAGGTATTGCAGGGGGATGGCATTAACGCGATCGGGCTATATCCCACGAATGAACTGGCACGCGATCAGGAAATGCAGGTTCAAAACTACATTGAGCAATTTCAGCCACCAGGAAAACCAAGAGTTGCGCGGTTGAGTGGAGAAGAACTAGAAATTTATGCTGAGTCGCAAAAATTGAGGAAGGCAGATGCGATCGCAACTCGCACCAGTCAACGAGAAATTTTGCTGACAAACCCCGATATTTTTCACTATCTGCACCGGGGAGCCTATCTCATTCCTGACATGGAAAATCCTGACAAGTTATGGGGTCGGATTGACGACAAGTTTCATTTGTTTATCTTTGATGAGTTTCATATTTTTAGTGCGCCACAAGTTGCGAGTGTGATTAATACACTGTTGTTGATGCGGTATACCAAAGGGCGTGGTAAGAAGTACCTCTTTTTGTCAGCCACACCAAATGATGATTTGTTGCAACGTTTGCAAGATGCTGGTTTAAATCCTCATTTGATTGATCCCAGTGCTAAAGGCAAGTATCAGTTCCCTAATACGCCGGAGCAATGCCAAGCTTTAGAAAACCAGCAATGGCGGCAGGTATCACGGGAAATTCAACTTAACTTTGTGTCTTTGGAGCCATCATCGCGGCATTCAGAGCAGTGGTTGAAAGACAACGTTCAAGTTGTTTTAGATTATCTGCTTCAACATCCAGGGAGTAAGGGAGCGATAATTCTCAACTCGATCGCGTCAGTCAAACGATTGACTCCATTCTTTCGAGAGTTTCTCAAGCCGCATGGTTTTACAGTGGGAGAAAACACGGGCTTATCAGGCAAAACAACCCGCGAGGCATCCCGTAAAGCAGATTTAATTTTAGGAACCAGCACGATCGATGTTGGGGTGGATTTTAAGATTAACTTTTTGATGTTTGAGTCCGCAGATGCAGGAAGCTTCATCCAACGCTTGGGACGGTTGGGGCGACATGATGGGTATGAACAGGATGGAAAAAACATTCCATTTAATACATTTACTGCCTATGCGCTGACACCCAATTTTTTAGTAGGACGACTATTCACTGATGAAGAGCCTCCATTTGAAGATGGTAATGTTTACGATCGCGCCTTTCTACGTCAGCAGATTGAGAGTAAATATAGACCAATCAATAGCTTTCAAAACTACTATTCTCGGTGGGCTGCGATTCAGTCAGTGAATCTGTGCAGTAAGAAAACAGGGCTGGGGCATCCACGCTTACAGACAGTCTATCCGCGAAGTTTAGAAGCCTTTCAAGTAACAACTGAGCAAATTTTCAAAACGCCATTTAAGCGAGTGAGAGGTTGTTTACAACAATGGCATAAGGACTGGAAAGAACTATCCGGCAAAGATGGTAATCCGATCGGGCAGGAAGCGGCTAGTTTTCGGGGAACGAGTCCTTTGCAGTGCGGTGTTCTCGATCTTACAGAATCCTATGATTCAGAGAAATTTAAGACTTATGGCTTGCCAGGAATCTTGAGCAATTTAGACATCGAGATGATGACTGAGGCGGAATTTCGGCGACAGCTAGACGCAGCAGCAACTCGATCAGGACAACCGATCGCCAAAGGACGGTTTGAGTATTGCCTGGGCTTTATGAAACTGCAAGGCTACCGAGAAGAACGTTTGGATTGGCGGTTCACCTATCCAGCAGAAGCGTTGCAGACGATAGCAGATGCTTATCAGGTGAAAGTTTTAGTCGGAGTGCAGGTATGGCAACCGCAGAATCGTTGGATTAGCCAAATCAACGATCGCGTCAGCCGACAGGGTTTGGTCAGCTATGTGCTTCGCTGCCCAGCCATCGAAGCTCGTAGACGGTTACAACTGCCAATGCACTTTCCGATCTACTCGATTGATGAAGTAGGCAGGCGCGATCGCGAGGCACAATACGCGATCGCCTTTGGGCAAGCCGCCCTTTTGTTAGAAACAGTTGCTTACCGGATCAAGAGTAAAGGAGAAGAAATATGGATCTGCTAGTTTTAATCCCTGTAAGGGTTTGGGTAGATGGCAGAGAAGAAGCTTACGCGGGTAAGACCAAACGTAATTTTTTCAATCCCTGTAAGGGTTTGAGGCTAACGAGAACAGTTACTCTTGCTAGTCTCTGCCATAAGAGTAGTGTACCAAGCAAAAAGCTTTCTAGGTTAATTAAGTTTGATTCTTTCACAAAAATTTCTGCGATACCTTTTCAGTTTTGAGCGAACCTGCTACCTTAATGAGCGTACACATATACTCCTAAAGGATCATTCTATGAAAGGAGATTCCGTTGAACAGCGTGTGTTGAGGGTTTTACTAGATGGTCAACTTCACCATGCCTCAGAGTTTATCCCAATCACACATCGTTTCAGTGCCACGATAGAACGGTTGAGGGGTAAGAATTATGACATTCAAACTCTGTATCTGAATGGTCGAAATAAAGCAGCTTGGTATCAGTTACTCTCTGTGCCTGCTGCTGCCTAGTTCAGTATTAGGGAGTTGCTCAACCCTGACAGTTCCCTAATCAACGGAAAGCTGACTACTCATAGCTTGCGCGCGTTAAGTCCAAGCGTAATTATGTAAGCCCCCAAATTTGGCTGGTTTAGTATCTCGCAACTAGAGGAGTTTACTGAACTCCTCTACCCCCCAGACCAAGCTTGTTAGTTATGTAACGGTCAGCTTTCCACTTTTAGCAGAACACAGAATCTTGCAGAAATGGTGAATAAAATGCCCAAGAATTCCAAGCAACCTAGCGAGGTTCAACTTAGCCTCTTAGAGGTAGAGGCATCAATAGAAGAAGATTTGCCCGATGAAGATTATGAGGATGGGATGGATGCCGATCCAAATGATCGCGAAGTTGAACCGCCTGCACCAGAACTTATTACGCTGAGGTTGCTGCGACGGGCGATCGCGGCTCAAAATCCCAACGACGAGATCATGCGCGATTTTGGTGAGTATGTCTTGCCAAACCTGTTACGGGTGGCGATCGGCACCACAGCGAAAGGTGGAAAATACTTTGAACAAAAGGAACGGGAATACTACGATCGCCAAGTTCGGGAAGGTCGAGAAACGATCAAACCCATTAGCCGCCGTAGTGCCGATGATCAATCACTGAACACTCACTTGTTGAATGGTTTGTTTCCTGCCAATCAGATTGAGCAGCGATTAGAGGAACTGGATACAACCATTCAACGCATTGTGCGACCAAAACCGCAGCGGCGACGATTGGCGATCGCAGGTTTCATTTTGCACGACTTCGAGAAGTTTGACTACAACCGCTTTCCATCCATGCCCGACGTTTATAAGGCAGTTGAGAAAGACAGTATTCGTAAGCTCAGTGTGGATGATCATCGCATCATTGTAGATGTGATTATTCGAGAACTAGCACTCGATCGCTTCCTTAATCCTGACGATCCAGAAGCCTACAAAAGTCAAATCAACGGCATCCTCTATATCGCCTACAATGCTCAACGAAAGGACGATACCAACCTCAACACTGCGGAACTTGAGTTAGGTCGAGACTCAAACATCTATGTAGAGCTATCCAATCTGGCGCGGCTAGCAGATCTATTAGCATCCATTATTAAACATCCACAAGACGCTGAAAACACCAGTATCCGCAGTTGCCTTGCTGAATTAAACAATGATGAAAAATCTGATCAGCAGATAGATTTGACTTATCACAGTATCTCTGAAAATCATGGTGTCTTAACAAATGTGGTGAATAATGCTGTGATGGATGAATTCATGAGCGTGAATACACCAGAGTGCAAATACTATGAACCACTACTATATTTGCCCACGGGTGTGATCTATCTCAGACTGAAAAATGCTCCGCCAATCACATCCGAAAATTTGCCCGATCGCGTTATCCAAAAAATCAAAGACCTTTGCATCAATGAGCTAGCAACCCGGCAGAAAGGCTTTGTCCGTGAGGGAAAAGGCATGAAATATGCCGACTACTATGACTTGTTTTTCAATGACTTTGAACTGATGCAGATTGCGCTCAAAGCAACTTGCAGTAAGGTCACGAACAGTAAGGCGGGCGATCGTAGCAATTCATTAGTTGAATTTCAGAAGAAAAAAGCACTATCCGAAAGACACGACTTCAGCTTCACAAGCGATGTTCGCATTGATCAACTTGCTGAATTCGGTGATCTAGTCACCCGTAAAATTTGGGGTAGTCGTGTTGCCAAAATTCAGAATTGGACAAAAACGAACAAACAGAAGTTCAATTTAGGTGATCTCGAATCTGGAGACTTATTAGTTCTCAAGATTGCGGAACATCTAGGAATCTCTGAATGTATTCCGCAGATCCGAGAGATCCAGCACATTAATGAAAGTCTCAAGGAACTCAAGCTCAAGGGAAATACCGGAGGGCTTCCTTTAGAGTGGTACTATCTTGCGGCTCAATACATCAAAGCTCACTCTGGCGATGAAGATATTACGAAAGCAGGGAATCAAATTATTGAATGCGTCACAATTCTCATCTCGTCCATTCTGAAAGAGTTTGAGGATTTTAAGAATTCTTTTAAGAACAAAGCTGAAACAGATTCAGACATCAAAGGCGATGGTTGGGATGATCTGCGCGATTGGGTACAACGAGTTGTGATGTTGCCCAATAATCAAGTCACTTCTCAGGACAAGTTCCTTGAAGAACTCAACAACTACAATGCTGCCAAACAGCAACGACGGGGTAAACAACTGATCTGCTCGATTACTCATTCTGCCTATACGGTGAAAGAACAGATGGAATCGGGTGTGCTTTTTACCCCGCAGGTTTACACGAATAAGCAGATGCTTTTCGGTTCCAATGCAAAACGGAATATTTCTAGCATTGCCGCGATCGAGTTTATGCTGCGGCAAATCCTGATGAGTGAAACTCAGGAAGTGGGTAAAAAATTTGAGGATGGTAAATACCGCTATCTCTTCTTTTACCCCACCTACTACTTCAGCCCAGAAACCAACCGATTTCTCCATGAAGCCTACGATCACATTTCTCAAACTCGCTTCGATGCTGGCTTACGCAATCATTTTATTAGCCAGGACTTAACGGCTGATTTCTCTTTGGCAAATTATCAAACGGCAGGGATATTTCAGTTTCAAGATAATCCAGCGAACACTGCCTACAAGGGTCGCATCTTCAAACTGAACTATTCTGAAAACCAACCGATGACGTTTTATTTTATGGCGCTACCGCCGGAAAAACGAGGTAAAACTGACCCAACCGATACTGAGTCTTGGGTAATGCCAGCCTGGTTAGCATTTGCTTTTCCAATGATTCTCGATGTTAAAACAGTGGTTTCCGAATCACCGATTCCACCTTGTAAGGATGGTACAGACTTTGAACAAACTGTTTTCCTCGACAGCGCCCCCCAAGCCTTCCGAATGCTGACCCAAGAGAGCCATTTTCGATTGGACTACATTTTAGAGGGTTGGGAACACAACGGAAAACACTACACCGCGCCTCTCAACTCGTTGACTGCTGCCTATGCCATTAACTTAGATGTCAATGCTCGACAAACAAAAAATGGTTATAACCCAAACTGGGGAAAGCTCTCAGAACTGGCACGAGATTTTGAAACGAATCCTTTATATATATTTAATTACCTGAAACGATACAGCAGAGACAAACAACTCGATACTCCTGGACTGCCTAAAATTCGGCTCTATACCCATCAGTTTTATCCCTGTTTCGATCCTTATGTCTACTTTAAAAATGAGGAACTCCATGTGACTAATCCACTATCTCCCATCCATCATCCCAAGAAATTGACTGAATTGTTTCGCAAGTTCTACCGCGCTAAATCAACCAAAGGTCAACCGACAAAAGCAAATGCGATTCTCAAACCAATCGATGAGGCTGCTGATGTTGTCCTCAAGGCTGAGAATAGTACTTGCCGTGGTGAAACATTAGTTGATTATGTAGCTGCACGACTAGCTAGTTTGATGAACCGTGTTCATAGCTCAACCGCTGAGGGACGATGGATTTTCAAAAACAGTGAGCGTGATCAAGAACGGGAAGCAATTTTAGATTTCTCGCGATACTTCGTTCTAGAAGTCTTTGAGGGCACTTTTAAAGGCGATCGTGCTCGTTTGGCAGGTCGGCAACTCAACCTGATTCGTGATACCTGCGAATTCTTATATCGACTAGAGGACGATAAAGAATGGCGTAAGAGAAAAGAACAGGGTATGGAAGATTCAAATCTTGACGACGCAGAGAAAAGTGATTAACGTTTCCAAGAATGTGATTAGGAGAAAACTACAGATGAACCAAGATGAATTACTTGCAAGAATTACAGTCAACCCTGCCATTTTTGGTGGCAAACCTATTATTCGCGGTCATCGCATTGCCGTTGAGCATATTTTAGGAATGCTGGCAGCAGGCGATACTACCGAAACGCTACTTGAAGCCTATCCCTCATTGGAGCGAGAAGATATCCAGTCCTGTTTAGTTTATGCGCGTTGTCTGGTCGCTCATGAGCGAGTTGAACCCTTACTGTTGGAGACTCCTGGATGAGAATCCTTCTAGATACTTGCGTTTGGTATGGAGTAAGGGACGAACTGATCACCGCTGGTTACGATGTGATTTGGTCTGGAGACTGGTCTGAAGATCCTGGAGATGAGCAAATTTTGGCAACAGCCCGTCACGAAAATCGCATACTCGTAACATTAGATAAAGACTTTGGAGAATTAGCGATTGTGCGAGGGTTGCCCCATTGTGGCATTCTACGCTTGGTTAATCTCAGTACGAGACAACAGATTGCCGTGTGTTTGCAAGTACTTTCCCGCTATGGACAGGAACTTGAAACGGGTGCGATCGTCACGGCTACATTAAGCAGAGTCAGAATTCGTCCAGCAATCGATGAAAACTAGAAATTGATAAACCTATTGGAGGCAACAATGAACTTTCTCAAAACCGTTGATGCTAAATACTTCCACACTGAAATTCCCTACAAACCAATGGGAAAATATGTTCACTTTCTAACAGTGCGCGTAACCGATTCCTACCCATTATTCCAAACAGATCAGGAACTCAATAAAGCGAAAGTCAGAGCGGGAATCAAACGAGAGAATGCTGCTCCCATCAGCCGTCTAGCGATGTTTAAACGCAAGCAGACAACCCCTGAACGATTGGTTGGTCGAGAACTTTTGCGTAATTATGGACTGATGACAGCCGAAGAGTGCGAGTACAATGTGCGATTTGCAATGGATAATCCAGACTGCATCATTTACGGTTTTGCGATCGGGGATTCTGGCTCTGAAAAATCGAAAGTTGTTGTGGATACCGCCTTTTCCATCACTCTTTTTGATGAATCTCACGAAACGTTTACGCTCAATGCTCCTTATGAAAATGGAACGATGGCAGCAAAGGGAGAAATGAAAGAGTTACCCAAGGGGAAGGACAAAGGAAAACTCGATGGAGAAATTGGTACAACAACATCGCGGATCAATAGTCAGGATCATATTCGTCCTCAAGTCTTTTTTCCCAGCATTGTTACGTTGAAAGACCCAACCGAAGCGAGTTTCCTATATGTCTTCAACAACATTCTGCGTACCAGTCGGTACGGAGCACAAACCACGCGGACAGGCACCATACGAAATGAGTTAGTGGGTGTTGTTTTTGCAGATGGCGAAATCACCAGTAATTTGCGCTGGACTCAAGCGATTTATGATCTATTTCCTGCAAGCGAACTGGAATCGCTTGACCCGTTGAATGAGGATGATGTGATAGATCGAGCAAAGGTAGCGATGAAGTTACTGCTTGATGATGAACCCATTGTGAGAACACCTTTTATGGATGATCAGTTCGATGCATTGCTGAAGGAGGTCAAAAGCCTGACAAGTGATGCAACGCGACTAAAAGAGGTTTTGCAGCAGGCGGATAAAGAAGCGAAAGCCTACGCTAGAAAACATATTAAAGGGAAAGCTACAGCACCAGCGGAGCAAAGCTGATGACTCACATTTATCGCTGTACATTGGAGCTTCACGACTCGATGTATTTTGCCACTCGTGAGATTGGGCGATTGTATGAAACCGAACCCATCTTGCATAACTACGCCCTGTGCTATGCGTTGGGGCTGGTGGATAGCGATCGCCACTCCACCACCG
>JBGTAZ010000399.1:0-4978 GCA_041749615.1 Leptolyngbyaceae cyanobacterium
TTTCGAGAGCATTTGCTGAAATGGAGCGCCCAATCTCCCCACGCGGTACGTTCATCTCCAGTGGGGCAAGCATTAAGGGTGGCGATCGCTCTTTTTAGCAGTCCTCAGACCCCGCAGTCTTAAAGGTATTAAACTTAGGGCACAATTTCACTGCCTCCAGCGTCTTTCTATAAAGATTGACTGAACCTCTTAGGGCAGAACGGTCTGCCCTTTTTATTCATTGGCATTCGCCCAAACAAGACTTTTCTCGTCTTCCTTTCTCGTCTTCCAATGTTGAACTTTGAGAATGCTAAGATAAGAAGCTATGAATAGATACAGTTAAATGAATCGATTCATTTAACGGGATGTGGCGCAGCTTGGTAGCGCACTTCGTTCGGGACGAAGGGGCCGTGGGTTCGAATCCCGCCATCCCGATTTCACCAAAATTCTTGTCGAGTAACACTTTATCTGTCATCGATAACAAATTAGCGTCGTTGTTATCAGATTAGCGTCGTCATTAACATTTTTTTGTCGCCCAACACTTTTTGCCTATCGTTAACACTTTAATGTCATCAAGTATTGGGATAGCAAAGACATCTGGAAGACAAAAAACTATTAAGCTGTTGATCCCGAACGAAGTGCGCCTTTCAATTCACCCTAATAATAAATATAAAATAGAAAAGCTCATAATTCAGAGCTAACAAGGAAAATTTATAGTACTTAAGTATTGGTATTTATATACTTAGGCGATTTCCGAGAAAGATATTACCGTTAGATAAGGGCGTAGAATTTTCTTAGTAGCAAGCGCAAGAGGGAACAAAAGCCATGTCACTCACTAGCCGTGAAGGTGAGCAGTTAAGCCTTAGTCAAATCGATGACCTGCGTCTAGCGGCATCCAAGTTGAGTGGAGCAAAACGTCGTAGCTTTCAAGCAAACATGTCACTGAAATACTGTGATGGCAGTGCTCGATTGACTGAGAGCGTGTTTGGCTGGGGGCGAGAAACGGTTGAGCTAGGACTGGCAGAGTTGAAGACAGGCATCACGTGTATGGGAGCACAATCTGGGTTTAGCGGCACGAAACGATGGGAGCAACAGCACCTTGAAGCCGCCAGCAGGTTGAGGCAATTAGCTGAGTCTCATGCGCAACAAGACCCGACCTTTGAGAGTACAATCGCGTATACCCGGTTAACAGCAGCAGCAGCAGTGAGAGCACTAGAGGAGCAGGGTTTTGCTCCAGAGCAATTGCCGTCTTTGAGTACGATGGCGGAAGTGCTCAACCGGATGGGCTACCGCCTGCGGCAAGTGGTCAAAGCGAAACCCCAAAAAAACTGCCAGAAACGGACGAGATTTTTAACAATATCGACCGCTACAACAAACAGGTGAATGATGGCAGAACTAGGCGATTGAGCCTGGATTGCAAGGCTAGGGTCAATCTGGGTGAGTATAGTCGAGGAGGCAAAACCAGAGGAGACAACCAAGCAAGTGACCACGATATGGGCTGCAAGGAGAAATACATTCCCTGCGGCATTGTGGATGAAGACACTGGAGCGTTGCACCTGAGTTTTGGCAATTCTTATAAAACCAGTGATTTCATTGTCGATGCGGTGCAGCAGTGGTGGGACAGCCTCACTCCTTGCCAACAGCAAGCGACCCAACACATCCAACTCAAAGTCGATAATGGCCCTGAAAGTAGCGGGGTACGAACTCAGTTTTTGAAGCGGATAGTGGAGTTGACCGATACCATTGGGAAATCCATTCATCTGCTTTACTATCCCCCGTATCACAGCAAGTACAATCCAATTGAACGATGTTGGGGCATTCTGGAGCAACACTGGAATGGTGCCAAGTTAGTGGACGTTAAAACCATGCTCGCATGGGCACGGAGCATGACTTGGAAAGGTTTACATCCCATTGTTCACTTGAACCAGAAGGTCTATCAAAAAGGTATCTCCCTCACAAAAACAGCGATGCGAGAGATAGAGAGAAGATTAGAACGAAATCCACTTTTGCCTAAATGGGACATTCTCATCCGACCTGCTTAATTGGTATCTTTTTTCTCGGAAACCTCCTAAATTGGGTCGGCGCAAGGTAAAGAATTGAAATGGGGAGGTTGCGATCGATTGCAGTTGGGGAAGGACGCGATCGCAAAATGTTATCGTTAAACCAAAGTTTTGGTGAGGGATGCGGCATGAATTTAATCAGCCAGCCACTCGACTTTGAAATTGAATATCCCGAAGCTGATGGCAAACCCATGGCTGAGAGCGATCAAACCCGTGACTACCTAATTTACGGCGTAAAAGCGCTGCGCCATTACTTCAGAAATTGTGCCGATGTTTATGTATCGGGAAACCTGTTCATCTACTACAGGCAGGGAGTCCGGGATGCGGTTGTCTCGCCGGATGTGTTTGTGATTTTTGGCGTGGAAAACAAACAGCGTCGCAGTTATAAAGCCTGGGAAGAAGGCGATAAACTGCCCGATTTTGTTATGGAAATCACGTCTAAAACGACCCAATATCAAGACGAGGAAGAAAAGCGACACAAGTATCGCAACTCAGGCGTGACGGAATATTTTCAGTACGACCCGACGGGAGATTATCTTCAGCCGCAATTGAAGGGATCGCGGTTAGTTGAGGGCGAGTATCAGGAGATCGCCCCCATCACTACAAACGACAGCCCAATGTTCTACAGCAACGTGTTAGGACTGGAATTGCGGCTATTAGAAGGCGAACTACGCTTTTTTGATCCGTAAACGGGCAAGAAACTACTGGATTTTGATGAAACGGAACAGGCGAGACAATCGGCAGAACAAGCTAGACAATCGGCGGAACAGGCGAGACAGGATGCCATTCCTCGGCTGCTAGAAATGGGGTTGAGTGCGGAACATGTGGCGTTGGCGTTGGCGTTGGGGTTATCTACGGAAGAGGTGAAGGGAATAGGGAGGAATTAGAAATGAGAAGAACAGAGAGAAGTAGAATCGCGATCGCCCCCTTATTGCTGGCGGCGATGTTTTTGGTGCCCAGTCAATCTTCAGCTTGGGCGCAGATTATTAGCGCTCCTGATGGCACCAATACGGGGGTGAACCAAGCTGGCAGCACTTTCAATATTACGGGCGGCACTCAGGCAGGTTCCAACCTATTTCACAGCTTCCAACAGTTTGGATTAAACGTGGGACAGATTGCCAACTTTCTCTCGAATCCCGCGATCGCCAATATTCTTGGGCGAGTCACAGGCGGCAATGCTTCGATTATCAACGGACAAATTCAGGTGACAGGCAGCACCGCCAATCTGTACTTAATGAATCCGGCTGGCATTGTGTTTGGTGCGAATGCCAGTTTGAATGTGCCCGGTTCCTTTACTGCCACCACCGCCAACGGCATTCGTTTAAACGACAACTGGTTTAATGCAGCAGGTTCTAATAACTATGGAACATTGGATGGAACTCCAAGCGCATTGGGCTTTACCATGCCTCAACCGGGCGCAATTATCAATGCGGCGAACCTAGCAGTGGGCGATCGCCAAAACGTAACGCTCATCGGTGGAACTGTTATCAACACCGGGTCACTTGCTGCACCTAGTGGACAAATTACTGTAGCAGCAGTCCCCGGCGAGAACCTGGTACGACTGACGACTGTAAACGGGCTATTGAGCCTGGATATTCGCCCTCCCACTGCGGCTGAAAGTCAACCTGCCGCCTGGACAACGCCCATTGTCAATCTGCCGCTCTTACTCACGGGCAGCGGATTGGGCAATGCGACTGGAGTTACGGTTAATCCGGATGGTTCGGTGTCTCTGATCGGTTCGGGGCTACGGGTGAATGCTGGAGATGTGGTGGTGTCGGCGATCGCCGTTGATCCCGCCAATTTATCTACCCAGCCTCAAGCCGTTGTCATTTCAGCCGCTAGCAACTTGACAACGGGCGATATTCAAGCGCGATCAACGGGTCAAGCACTAATTGACTTGTCCGCCAGAGGGAATATTCAGACTGGATCGCTTTCATCCGATGGTGAGGACTCTCAAAGCGGAATCCTCTTATCCTCTACAGGTGGAAATATTACTGTTAACACGCTTTTTGCTATTGGTCGCACTGGCGGCAGCAGAGGGATTGATATTTTTGCAGCGGGGTTGTTTCGGGCGGAAGGGGCTTCCGGCTCCTTTTCCACAGCGCTACAATACCATTTGCCTACCGACTCCGCCCTCTTACCATTCTTAGAGAGTAAAACAGGCGCAACATCAGCAGATTTGACTACTGCTATAAATGCGACAGTTCCATTCAACGTGCGGATGTCAATTAATGCACCTGTCAGCATCCGCACGGCAAGAGAGTCTCCGATTCGGATTCGTTATGCCGGAGGCACCGGAAACGTTGTTACTCTAGCAGATGGGATTACGATACAAGGGGGAGATGCGCCGTTTGTCATCGGTCCTGATGCGACAGCGAATGTGGGCGATCGCTATTTGCCGACTGCTCCAGGAAGTAATTATGCCGATTTTGTGGCAAACCCGTTCAGCTTCGTTTTGAATGAAGCCTATACGTTGAAGCTAATTCCGAACGGAGTTAGTGGCACTGCCGGAGCAATCGCTCGTTCGCGGACTGATGGCACATTAACCTACTCTGTGCAGAACCGGATTTTAGGGGTTTTGCCAGCAATAGTTTTGCCAACAATCAGTGACAATCAGGTTTCAATTGGAGAGAACTCCCAAAATTTGAACCGATCAACTACCGTTGAATTAAATGCTACAAGGTTGCAAGGACAAGATAGCCAAATCCTACAGCGGCAGTTAACTAGCCAGCGGCAAGACAATATTTGCAAACCATTGGGCGCGATCGCATCCTCCTCCAGCCCCGAAGCGAGATCGCCGGGTATCTCCAAGAATCCTTGTGCCTTACCTCAAGATGATGCCCAAATTTTGAGGATTTTGGGAGAATCGCCGCTTAAGTAAACTCCTGAGAAATTTGAAATGAGGAATTGGTATGCCGTTTGTTTGGGGGCGATTCCCG
>JBGTAZ010000400.1:0-2992 GCA_041749615.1 Leptolyngbyaceae cyanobacterium
TCCAGTACTCGATTGACCAGCAGCGGAGGTAAACGCCAGCGCAATCTTGCCACCCCCAACCATCACCCGCCGTATTTCCCGAAGCCCAGCCATCTCATCTGACCAAACTTGCATGGAGTTAATCGCCAGAGCTTTATCGAAGGTGTCATCTGCAAACGGTAGTTTTTCAACTGAGCCATAGTGAAGCTGAACTATGGCTGTTGCGATCGCTTTTGCATTCCGTGTTGTGGCTTGCTCGACCATTTCTTGGGAATAATCAACGCCTGCCACAGATCCAGTTGACGCTGTAGCAGCTAAAATTTGAATTGCTACTCCAGGCCCAAATCCAACTTCTAATACTTTGCTATCTGACTGAACTTCGAGTAAAGGAATAACCAACTGTGTAAAATCATGTTTCGTGCGGGCTAGGATGATGCCACCCAATCGGCCCAGTAGTCCCTTGGGTCGTCCAAACATCTGCATTAGCAGACCGTCTACAATACCTAAATGTTGCTGTTCTTGTGTTTTCATTGTTTACTCCTTAAAGATCGTTGGGGACTGTTTTATGACCGATTAAACGATCAATTAAGCGGTCTTTAAATCGTCGATCAACATCCGAGCAGTAATACACTTGCGACCCTTTGATATCCGGTGCTACTTCCAGATCGTGTCCCAGGCCAAATGGTTCGAGAAATAAACTAAACCCAATTCGTGCGGGTAAAATCGTGCATTTAAATAAGTCAGGCATAGTCACGTAGCCAACCGCTAGTGCATCAAAGGGATGGAATCCCCGTTTGTGCAGACGATCTTCCCAAAAAGACATCCAGGGCTGACTTACCTGCTGCAACCACTGGGCAGCTTCATCACCAGATGCTAATTTGTCCAAATCTGATCGCATAATCGTCACCTTTGTTGCCAGTTCAAAGGGGGTTAGTATCAACGGAATGCCAGAGTCCAAAACAATTTTGGCAGCAGGTGTATCTTTACGGATATTGAAATCGCGGAAATGAAACCACCATTGCTGTCCAGGATGGAATAAATTACCTGGTCGTTTTCCTGCCACGATGACAATGCGATCAATATTCTTCACCAGATCGGGATGATTAATAATCACAGTGGCGATGTTTGTCAATGGCCCTTGAGCGATAATCGTCAATTTTTCTCGGCGTAGCATGGACGCGATCGCCGCCGATGCCTGTGTCGATTTCCACTCTGGACTTCCTTGAGCATGGCTACCCTCATAAATAAGCGTTCGAGCCGCGCCGCCCAAATACTTGATCGCTTGACGCGCAACTTGAAGAGCAGTTTCACCTTTGGTATTACCAAAAGTTGTGCTGATGCCCCGCAGATCGAGTTCTGGCGCATGAAGTGCCATCATCAATGCCCAACAATCATCCACATCATTAGTCGCACCTTGACCACAGGCTGGATCTGTATCAATCCAGATTGGCAGTTTGGACGCATTCGACGAAGGCTTAAATTCCACTACTGAATGCTTGGTTATATTCGCGGGATGATTCATTGCATCGATCGCACTGATGCTAGTTGTAGTGAAGAGGATTAGCAAGAGATTGGCTAATAATCCGGCGATCGCATGTTTGATATAGTTTTTATTTTTGCAGCGTTGCCAGGAGCGAAAAGTACGAACAGTATAATAAATACCGAGCGCTACTAAAACAATGAATATGACCAACCCTACAGACTGAACCTCTGGTCTAATGTTTTGATTAGAGTAACTGAATCCCAACCCTAGAAGAAATGTTAGCCCAAATCCGATTGACGGAATTTGCCAACTCAATAAACATTTGTATGGGGTATTATTCATGTGAAATACTTGTGGAGTAAAACTTTTATAGCCAATCGGAAATTGCAAATTAGTGTGTGTCAAAGGTCAAAACAAGATCTAATCTACAAACTAACGGAGGCATAACTCAATGACCTTTTAATTCGGACTGAGCGAAGTACTGCTCAAAAACTACCGTAACCCTAAAGACCTAATAAGCTGTTCAGTATTTATTTTTTCAAAGCAACTGCCTTCCCGTGAGGGTTTCAGCGACCGTTTTGAGCAATTTAGATGTGCAGTAGCTTACGTGCCATCACTGGCAGCAACTGTAGCCCTCGAAGCGCACAAATGGATTGTAAAGGTTGGATGACTTGCACAATCCGAAGATTTCGCAGCACCGGAATAAATAGTGGAAAAGCGTTCAGCCAGTGATGTTTGAGATAGGAAATTCTGTAAGGAGCCAGAAGAAATTTAATGCCGAAATCCAGGATAAAGACGATCCAAAGGGGGGTGTTGATCGTCTCTAGCAGAGGATTCAGTCCTCAAACTAGCTCTATGATAAACAGTCCTAACCAGGCAAAGCCTAGCAACAACATCGGCGTTTCTGGCCAGTCTTCCTACTGTTGCAGGACTTCGCTGCGCACTCGGTCTAACGTCGGCTGTTGCGGCTGCTTTGGATGCCTCATAGCGCGTTTTGTGAATGAGATTGATATACCTTAAGCTGTGCCCGTAGTTGGGCAATTTCCTGAGCCATATCAAGTACCATTGCGGCTCCGGCTAGATTTAACCCCAAGTCTTGACGCAGCCGCTGAAGCTGGGCAATGCGAGCAATCTCACGGGAATGAAGCATATTACCGATTGGCTCAATTACGCCCAGCTCAACATAAGACATCACAACCGTAACTGAAGTCTCAGTGATCGATGCGGCATATTCAAAGGTGTAAAGCTGCTCGCCTTCGAGTGAAACCACAGTTTTTGAAAGGCTGAAGCTCATAGCTTGATCTCCTCTAACTGAGTACGCGGATTAAAGTTTGTATTGGCCTGGATTTTTTCGTAACATTCTTGCTCGATCTCACTGAGGTCTTGGGGCGTAACAATCTGAAGCTTGGCAAATAAGTCACCACGTCCACCTTTTGGCAATGTCCAGCCTTTACCGCGCAGTCTGAGCGATCGCCCTGACCCTACCCCTTTGGGGATCTTCATCGTCACGCTCCCATCGGGAGTTGGCAC
>JBGTAZ010000401.1:0-13307 GCA_041749615.1 Leptolyngbyaceae cyanobacterium
CAGCCGCGTTAATAAAAATGACCCGCCCCAAGATTATTGTTTTAGATGATGACCCCACAGGCTCCCAAACGGTGCATAGCTGCCTGCTGTTGATGCAGTGGGATGTGGAAACGCTCAGGATTGGTTTGAGAGATGATGCGCCAATATTTTTTGTGCTGACGAACACGCGATCGCTGACTCCTGAGAAAGCGGCGGCTGTCACCCAGGAAGCCTGCCAAAACCTGAAGCAAGCGCTTACCTTAGAGAATGTGCAGGATTTTTTGGTAGTCAGTCGTTCGGATTCCACCCTGCGAGGACATTACCCGATTGAAACGGATGTGATTGCCGCAGAATTGGGCGCTTTTGATGCTCACTTCCTCACGCCAGCCTTTTTTGAAGGGGGTCGCACCACTCGTGATAGCGTTCATTATCTGAACGTGAAGGGCGTAGAGACTCCCGTTCACGAAACTGAGTTTGCCCGTGATTCTGTCTTTGGCTATAGCCATAGCTATCTGCCTGATTATGTTGCCGAAAAGACCCAGGGACGGATTCCATCCGATCAGGTTGAGCGCTTTCTGTTGACAGAGATTCGCCAGGGCGTATTGGAGCGATTGCTCAATCTGCACGATAACCAGTGCTGTGTGGTGGATGCAGAGACGCAAGCGGATTTGAATCGATTTGCTGCTGACATTCTCGCGGCGGCGGCGGCAGGAAAACGGTTTTTGTTTCGGAGTGCTGCCAGTTTGCTGACGGCGTTGGCGGCATTACCGGCTCAAGCGATCGCCCCAGAAGCGATGGCGCAATATGTGCGTCACGGCAAACCGGGCGCGGTGATTGTTGGTTCCCATGTTCAAAAAACGACGGAGCAACTCCAGCATTTACTCAAACAGCCTGGAATCGTTGGGGTGGAAGTGGAAGTGGCGCGGCTGTTGGCACCGGATCGGGAAGCCGCGCGATCGCAACTTCTAGCCGAAATTTTGGCTCAGACCCACGAAATCTATGCAGATGGCAAAACCTCGGTAGTCTACACCAGTCGGCAAGAACTCACCTTCGACGATGCCCAAACCCGACTTGACTTTGGCGAAGCGGTGTCTGGATTGCTGATGGATGTGTTGCGAAACTTGCCAGAAAACATTGGGTTTTTAATTAGCAAAGGCGGCATCACGTCCAACGATACTCTCAGTACCGGGCTAGCCCTAAGAACGGCATGGCTACTGGGTCAGATCCTCCCCGGTGTTTCCATGGTACGAACCGCTGCCGACCATCCTCAGTTTCCCAACTTGCCCGTCGTGCTGTTTCCAGGAAACGTGGGCGATGCGGCGGCTTTGGCGATCGCCCATCAACGCTTGGCGCAATCCCTCACCTAACCCATCCACTAATCATCAAGCTAATTGACCCGGACGCGGAGGCGGACGAAACCAAAATTGCTGCCTGGGCTATTGGAAACAGTGCCCAACTCATAAATCGCCGCACCGTTGGGGTTGGTTTGAATCGTGCAGGAATTATTGTTGGGCAGTGGTGCCAAGGGCGCATAGAAGTTGCCACCGGGGGTAGCAAAAGGTGATGCAAAAAATGCCGCCGCACTCCCAAGTTTCAACTCTAAAGACCCAGGAATGAAACTCAGTCCGCCAGGAATCAAGTCGCAAAGGTTGACCGCGATCGCCGGAGATGCGCCATCCGACAAAAAGTAAACCGTGTAAGTCACTTCATCATTGCTCTGCACTGGCGTAGTGATGGGGATAGCCGTCACACCCACAAGTGGAATTTGGGCAAAACCCGCCGCCGTATCATTGGTATCCGTGGGGTCATCAATCACTGTGCCAAAGTTGACCCCAGCCAGCGGTGCCCCACTGCGAATCACGTTGGTAATCCGCTTCACCAGCTTAAAATCAGGCGTTCCAGCCCCAGCAGTTGATGGGCGCGTTGTTTTCACAACCGACTGCGGCACCGGAGCGCCTGCACCCGCTTGGGCACGCACCTCACGATCCATAAAGGACGTGGCAGTAATCGTAGTGGTGTCGGTGAGGATGGTGCCGTCGGGTTGAATGGCACCGGGTGCAGGAGTCACACACAGGAATAGATCAACGAAGCCACCAACCGCCAAAATACCTGTATCTACCAGCCCATCGCCATCGGTATCGGTCAGTGGCAGCGTACCCGCCTCATCTCGGAAAAATTGGGCGGTGTAGTTAGGGTTTGTGCCAGTGGGCACCAGGTTGACGATGTCGGTCGTAAAGAAGTTATTGGTTACTCGAAATGGGTGGCAAACCCGTTGACCCACAGGCGTTTCGCGGGTGGTGTCGGTTGTAACCGTAAAGTTTCCAGCGCGAGTGGGCTGGGTATCAAACAGCGGCAGGCGATCAGGACCCGTATTTGCCTCAAACAAAGTTTGGTTGTCTGTGGTGAGAGCATTCACCTGAAATTCCCATGCCCCTGCATCATTCAGTGGATTTAAACCCGTAATATTGTCTGCCCCAGTATTCAAGTCGCCGCCGCCATTCCAGACCCCGTTCCCTGATACCGTTACGGGGACGACAGGATTTAAGCCACCCGGTGGGCTAATGTAGCTAAGGGCTGCGCCGCCATCCAGATCAAAGTTGCGGAAAGACAGGGTTCCTGTCCCTGGACCGACCAGGGTGAACAGCCTCAAGTTAATTGAAGCTCCGGAGTTTTGCTGAATATTTCCCTGAAATTGTCCAATTAGCAAGTTGGCAACGCCCGAAACTTGAATGCGGAAGCCGTTATCGTCATTGTTTAAGGCGACTGTCGGATCTCCTAGAATGGGGAATGCTCCCGCCTCACTGGTCACCTGATAAATTCCAGGCGTTGTGATGGTGCCCAACAGATCATTTCGACCATCCGCATCGGGTAAGCCCACGTTATAGGTCAACGTCCCAATGTTTGCACCCCCTGGAGCCAGCAAGGTAAATCGGGATGGGTCGCAGTTGTCGCCTGCTGCCACACAGACCACACTGGCAAAGAAACTAGCATTGATTTCATCGATCGCTCCATTGCTTTCTCCATCCAAAATACGGACGGGAATTGCCCCCCCTGCGGCGGCTAAATCTGATGGGGTAACGCTGATGAAAAATCGATGGATTCTATCAGTGCTGGCAGAGGTGATAGTAGTATACCAATCGCCAACTTGCGGAGGGCGTTCGCGTCCGGTCGTTTGAAAGGTTAGATCAGGGTTGAGGGCTGAGGGTAGTGTGGTTACCTGGGCGATCGCGGCTTGGGGATTAATGGCTAAAACCGCCGCGATGCTGATCAATCCGCTGGTGATACGACGGTATCCTCGCACCGACTGGGCTAGTAAAAAATTTAAATATTGCACAAATTCTGCTTCTCAAACTGAACGATCGCTATCCACAAGCGGCACCATTTGAGAGAGTATCATAATTCTCTGGCGGCAAAGCTTCGCAGTAATTTGAAAAATCCAAACTCAGGTGACAGTCGGCTCCGGTGAAGCGCTTTTCAGAGCAGGGGCGGGGAGTGTTGCTGCTGTTCCTGCGGCGATCTGAGTGCTGCCATTTTCTGCTGGTGGCACGCTTTTCATTTGTTTCATCAGACTTGCCATTTCTAGGGCGCTCATGGCGTAGTTCCAGCCCAGATTGCTTTTGATGCCTGCCCGTTCTAGCGCCTGCTGGAGCGTATCGGTGGTCAACACTCCAAAGACTACCGGAACGCCAGTTTGAAACCCGACGGCGGCAATCCCTTTGGATACTTCTGCGGCTACATAGTCGAAGTGGGGGGTTTGCCCTTTGATGATGGCACCCAGACAAATAATGGCATCGTAGCGATCGCTGAGGGCGAGTTGTCGAGCCACGAGCGGCACTTCAAAGCTGCCAGGAACCCAGGCATAATCCACTTGTGTTCCCTGTGGGTCAACATTCACGCCATGCCGTTTGAGGCAATCTTGGCAGCCCTCCAGCAGTTTGGTGGTGACTAAATCATTAAAGCGACCGATGACGATCGCAAAACGAAACGAATCCGTTTGAGTAAATGTTCCTTCAAAAACTGCCATCGCTGCTCCGGCATAAAAAACCCGTAATCCTTAATCATTATAAGGGTCACGGGTTTTGAATATTTTTATCAAAAGTAGTTGAATTGAAGTGTGAAGTTCTTTAAAAATTGCGGACGACTTAAATGACCAGGTAGTTAAGAATGCCGACTACAATTACCAACACTGCCCAAACGCCAGACCCCAAAAAGATCACCCGTCTAGATTGATCCCAGTTTTGGGGGGTTGCTAAGGCAACTGGCGTACCAATAATCATTACAAATGATAGAAGAACCAATGCTGCCAGCGCAAGCTGAAAAATGATTGTCATGGTCGCGTCTCCCGATACGGCAATAAACTAAGCAAGTAGGTTAATCACTAACCTATCAAAAAAGTGACCCAGAAAATCAGGTAGATAGGTAACAGGTGACAGGGAATAGATCGGAAGGTATCAGTTTTGAATTTTGAGTTTTGAGTTTTGAATTTTGAATTTTGAGTTTTGAGTTTTGAGTTTTGAGTTTTGAATTTTGAGTTTTGAGTTTTGAGTTGGTTTTGTCTGTTTCTCAATCTATTCTTTGCGCTTCAGTTTGCATGAATTCTAATTCTGACCCACTGGCTCAGCTTTTTGCGGATCGAGATTTAAAGCCAATCTGCACGATTCGGTTTGATCAGACGATCGCCGAAGCGCAGCAAATTCTGAAGCAGTCTAGAGGCTCTGATCTAGTGATTTTGGATGCAGCAGGCGATCGCCTTGGCACAATCTCTCGTCGGGATGTGGATACTGCGGCTGACTATGGCTTTAGCGATGCCGCCGTGATCGGGCACAGAACGGTTCGGTATCCACAGGGTCAATCCTCTGGTAATGCGCCGAATGCGCCGAATGCGCCACATTTCCGCTCTTTTCTGCAATCTCGTTTAGCTCCGGCTCTGTGGAATCTGTTGACGGTTGCGGCGAACCAAGCAGAAGCGCGGGGATGGCAGTTGTTTTTGGTGGGCGGTGCGGTGCGAGATCTGCTGCTCAATTCCCAAAACGAGGTTGATAATCTGTTGATTGAAGATATTGATCTCGTGGTCGATGGCAGTGATCAGCCTGCCGATGCGGGTGCGGGTGTGGAATTGGCGCGATCGCTCCAGGCTGAGTATCCCCAGTCACGGTTAGAAATTCACCCCAAATTCCAAACGGCGGCGTTGCTGTGGCACGATGATCCAGTTTTCAAATCCTTGGGTGTGGATATTGCCACGGCTCGCACAGAATTTTATCCCTATCCGGCGGCTAACCCTGTGGTAGCAGCGGGTTCCATTCAGCAAGATTTATATCGACGGGATTTCACGATTAACGCGCTGGCAATTTGCCTAACCCAGTCGAGCGGCGAGGAACTGCTCGATTTTTTTGGTGGCAGGCTAGATTTGCAAACTCAGCACATTCGGGTGCTTCATGCCAACAGCTTTATCGAAGACCCCACCCGGATTTACCGAGCCGTTCGGTTTGCGGTGCGACTTGGCTTTGCGATCGAGCCACACACTGAGGAGTTGATTCGCTACGCGATCGCCAGTGGCATCTTTCAAACGATTCGAGACCCCGACAATCCTAATTTTCAGACTGTTACCCCGGCGCTGCACACTCGCCTCAGATCTGAACTGAAATATCTTCTGCAAACTTCCTACTGGCTCCCCGCGCTGCATCGTCTCGCTGACCTGGGGGCGCTCACCTGTATTCATTCCAGCCTGACAGTCGATGCTAGCCTGTGGCGACAACTGCGGCGAGGGGAAACCGCACTGAAAATGGCGTTCGCCTTGCGTCTCCGAAGGAGTTATGTAGAGTGCAGAATGCCGAATTACAATGCTTTACCCCTATGGCTTCTGCGTCTAGAAATTCTTTTAGCTCACATTCCGCCTGAGCATCGAGCAGAGGTTGCAGTAGGGTTACAGCTTCCGGTGGAAACGGGCGATCGCCTGCAAAACTTGGCACAGGCTGAAACCAACATTTCAGCCGCGCTACCCAACTGTTCGCTGCCAAGCCAAATGGTGCAAGTGTTACAGCCTTACGATCTGCCGATGCTAATGCTAGTAGCCGTTCGGGGTAATCGTCTCCTGCGGAAAAATATTTGGAGTTACTTAACTCACTGGTCATTGGTCAAACCGCCGCTCAACGGCAAGGCACTAAAAGCACTAGGCTATAAGCCCGGCAGCCAGTTTAAGCCAATTTTGGAAGCACTCACCAATGCCACATTAGATGGAGAAATTCGCGATCGCGCTGAAGCTGAAGCGTTTTTGCAGCAGCACTTTCCCCTATTCCTCAAGCCAACTGAATAGTTGACCCACCGTCAGCATCAAGGGTTCGGCAAACGCTGGAACGGGGATGCGTTGGCGTAGACTCTCCTCTGGAGAATCGCTTACTTCTTCAAAGACGGCAGCAGGGCGGTCTGCAAAATAGACAAACACCAGTTCTTCCTCTGGGTCAATCAGCCAACCCATTTGAGTGCCGTGAGCTAAACAGTGGAGAATATTGCGGACGACTTTGGTTTGGCTTTGGTCAGGGGAAAGAATTTCAATCGTCCAGTCGGGTGGAATCAAAAAGGAATTGGACACTTTGCCGTTGTCATCGCGGGGAATGCGTTCCCAGGTGAAGACTGTGACATCTGGAACCACGGATCTACCGCCAAAAGTGCAACGCAGTTCTGAGTAAGCACGGGCGATACGATCAGGTTTAAGAATCGCGTTAACGGCTGGAATAAAATCGCTTTGAATGGTGCTGTGTTTTCCTTGAGACATGGGCTTCTGGATGATTTGACCGTCGATGAACTCGCTGGCAGGTTTGGTTTCTGGCAGCTTCAGGAACTCATCCAAAGTGACTGGTTTAGTGGGAGTTTGAACCATTGCCGTAGAGATGGAAGACAAATTCATTGTATTGCTCTGGTTAGGAGGCTTGTCCTAAAAGAACTGGGGGGGAATTGGGAAACCGACGCGATCGCGTCTACTGGTATTCTCGCAACCAAATATCTAAGTCAGCGATTTCCCTAAAATCTAGCAATGCTTCGCCCAGTGCTTCGAGTTGAGGAATTGATAAGACTTCGATTTGCGATCGCCGTGTATCGGAAATCTCACCCACCTTCCGAGTTAGGAGGCGGAGAATCAGCGATCGCTCTCCCTGCTCAATTCCTTGCTCAATTCCCTGCTCCATCCAACTAGTAACAATTTGCATCACGTCCTCCCGCTCGCTTACTTCTAGCTTACCAAGTTCACCCTGAAACATAGCCTCTTCCTGCTGATTCAGCCGTAGGTACACATCCACAAATCCTGAAATCAATCGTGTTCTAGCTGGGTCTAGCCGCAACGTTGCTAACAAGCGCAAACATTCTGCCTTTACCTTGGCACGATCTCCCGGTGCAATCTGCATCTTGCTCATCAACGCCGCCGCTACTGGATTCGGTTGATCAAGAAAGTCGCGCCAATTCATGCGATTCAGTTGAATTGACCGAAAGCGAAACTCCAAAACTTTTAAATTTGGGAACTCCACCTGGTAAGCGTCCGGTTCAGCCCGATAAGGCTGATCAAACGAAAACACCACGATTGGATAGATATCCTTGAGATGCCGCTGATGCAGCCGTGCAAAGTAATGGAACATCCGGCGATTAAAGCTGGCTTGACTGGATGCCTGGGCTTCAACATGAACCAGAAAGGTCGCCTCTCGACCCGCCTGCTTCACCTCCACCAACAGATCAATGACTTTCTCCTCACCTTCGACTAAATCTGCAAAATACTCCTGTTGCAGAAAGACAATCGAGTTAGGGGCGATCGTGCTGGCAATTTCTGGAATAAATAGCTCTAGAAATTCAATGAAGAAGGTGGAGAGCAACTCTTTGAACAGGCGGTCATGGTCAATCATAATCGGGGCGCAGCAGTTCAGATGTTCTAGCTGTAAGGGCGATCGCGGCTTTGGAAGGCTGGAAAAATCAGGCTCTTCACGCGATCGGCAGGGAGAATCGGAAGATGCTGCCTTGACCCAGTTCACTGGTTGCCTCAATCGTGCCGCCTTGTAGTTCTACCAACCGCTTTGAGATGGCAAGCCCGATGCCGCTACCACCAGAAGCGCGATCGCGAGATCGATCTGCTCGCCAAAATCGCTCAAATACATGGGGCAAATCGTCTGCGGCTACCCCCAATCCGGTATCTTCCACCGCCACCCAAACCTTCTTAGCCTCACTCCAGGCACGCACGGTGATAAAGCCGTCGGTGGTGTATCGCAATGAGTTTCCTAGCAAATTCACCAGAATTTGTTCCACCCGTTCAGGGTCAGCTTTAACCAGCGGCAGCGAATCGGCACAATCCAGCGTTAGCGTGGGACCTTCATCCAGCAATTGATCGGAAAATTTTTCGACCATCGCCATAAGTAATGGGCGGAGATTGAGCTTTTCAGTTTGAATCGGCAAGTATCCGGCTTCTGCTTGAGACAATTCTTGCAGGGCATTGACCAAGCGGCGCAATCGGGCAGTTTCCTTGGCGAGACGCTGATACATATCCACTGTGGGGTCGATCGTGCCATCTGCCAGCCCTTCCAAGTAGCCTTCTAGCACGGTTAGCGGGGTGCGGAGTTCATGGGTCAAGTCGCCCACCAAATCCCGACGGCGCTGCTCCACGCCTTCCAGGTTTGCCGCCATTTGGTTAAAGCTCAGCGCCAAGCGGCTCAACTCAGGAATTTCGCTATCGGGCAGGCGTTCTTCCAGTTTGCCAGCGGCGATTTGCCGGGTTACTTGCTCCATTTGGATCAATGGCTGTGTGATGCGTTTGGCAACCAAATAGCTCAATCCACCGGCTGATGATGCCCCCACAAGCACGGACCAAAATGCTCCTTTGCTCCAGGCTGCTTCAAAGCCATTGACTAATTTTTGCCGCACTCGCACTAAGTTGACCCCGCCGCCAAGTTGCATATTTTCCAGTTGCAGCACAAATAAGCGGGGCGAGTAGAGCTTGCCCACGGCAACTAGAGTGCTTAAACCGACAATCATGACAGTGAGGTGTGAGAGGAAAAGGCGCGATCGCAGCCCCAATTTAGCCATTGGTTTAGCCATAGATTTTAGGATGCGCCATCTTCAAATTTGTAGCCAACACCAATCACCGTTTTAACAAAAGTCGGATTTGCCGGATCGGGTTCAATCTTTTTTCGCAACCGGGCAATGTGCGTATCCACCACGCGCTCATCCCCAAAAAAGTCGCTGCCCCAGAGCTTATCAATCAATTGAGTCCGGTTCCACACGCGCCCCGGATAACTCATGAAGGTAGACAGCAAATCAAATTCCAGCGTCGTCAAATCCAGCGGTACTAAATTTCCCTCTAAGTTGCGCTGTGCCGATCGCTGATCCACATCCACCACAAAATGCGACGTTCGATACGACTCTGTTTGCCCCCCTTGACGCAAGGTTCGCCGGAGCAATGCCCGCACCCGCGCCACCAACTCCTTGGGGCTAAACGGCTTCACCATATAATCATCAGCCCCGGTGGATAAGCCAATAATGCGATCGAGTTCTTCCCCTCGCGCCGTCAGCATCAAAATGTAGGGATCTTTCAAACCTGGTTTTTGGCGAATTCTAGCGCATACTTCCAAGCCATCTAACCCTGGAATCATCAAGTCCAAAACGATCAAGTCTGGTTTTTGCTCTTGAAATACTTGCAGCGCATTTAGCCCATCTCGACACACGCGACAGCTAAATCCCTCTTTTTCCAGATAAAGCTGGATCAACTGGGCAATTTCAGGCTCGTCTTCAACAATTAGGATTTCCATAAGGGTGACGGGGTACGGAGTGCGGATAGGTGTGGAGTGCAGGGTGCGGAGTTTTGAGTTTTGAGTTTTGAGTTTTGAGTTTTAAGTGAGAGATTGAGATTGTGGGCTGCAAGTTTCAGGAAGTGTTTGGGTTCAGAATCTTCTGCCCCCTCTTCCCTTTTCCCTGTTTTACCCATTTTGCCTTGAACAGATAACAATTCTGTGACAGGTCTGTTAATTCGCGATGACTGGGGTAGATTAGCGTTTAGGATAGAAGCCACAGATTTAGTTAGAGTGTTGCATGGAGATTGGGTTGCAGCAAGATCGATTGAAGCGAATGGGTCAAAAGCTGCAAGAGCAGTTACAGCCGCGATCGCCTGAGATTCCTTTACAGGTGCAGTGTGCGCTGAAGGATAACTTGCTGGTGCTGGTGCAGCATCCTCCGGGTAACACTCCTAACCCGCAGGAAGTGTTTGAAACGCTGGAGCAATCCATTTTGGAGTTGCCCAGGGAATTGACTGCGCCCATGGTGGAGGCAACGGGTGCTAAGGTCAAGTTGTTTTTGCGGGTGTTGGGACAACAAAAACCCTATGCCTACCATACGATTGAGCTTATCCCCGCTCTGCTTCAATTTGACCCGGAGGCGCTGTTTAATCCATCCTTTCATCCATCCGAAGTCGCCATACCATCGGAAGAGTTTGACAAAGCAAACCCTATTGCGAATGAATCGGAATCAGTTGAAGACACGTCTGATGAGGATATTGCGGATGCGTCGGGCAGGCTAGCGGTGTATGGGGAGGCATTTGACTTAGAGAATAGCAGTGCTTTAACTGATAATGATGCGGATGAAAGCACACACCGATTCAGGACTAATCGACAGTTCACACTGCCGCCCTGGTTTTGGTTGGGCGTTGGCGGGATGGCAACGGCGGTGTTGGTGGGAGGCAGTCTATTTGCGCTGACTCGTCCGTGTGTGGTTGGCGGCTGCCCCTCGTTGCAACAGGCTCAAACCCTAGTTCAGAGATCGGCGCAAACTACGCGATCGGGTGGGTCAGCGCAACAATCCACAGCAGATTTGCTAGAAGCACAGCGATTGGCGATCGCAATTCCACCCTGGTCTAGTTATCACGGGGAGGCGCAGGCGTTTAAGCAGCGGTTAAATCAAGTATTGGCGGCAGAAACGAAAGCGGCAATGGCAACGCAAAAGGCGGAATCGGCGGCTCAGCCGATCGCAGAGTGGCAGGTGACTCAATCGCTATGGAAAGAGGCGATCGCCCAGATGGCAACTGTCCCCAAGAACAGCCCACTGTTTGGGTTTGCCCAAGAACGATTAATTGCCTATCGGGCGAATCTGCTGTTTGCCGATCAGAGGATGAAAGCGGAACAGGATGCCCAGCAGCGCTTAACCACCGCGAGAAAAACCGCAGGACTGGCGGAAGTCCGGCAAAGCACGGCGCAACAGCTACCAGAGTGGCAGATGGCACAGTCTACTTGGCAAGTGGCGATCAATAATTTGACGCAGATTCCCCAGGGCACGACGAGCCAACCGGAAGCGCAGCAGTTGATGGAAGGCTATACCCAAAAACTAGCAGCCGTGGGCGATCGCGCCACCAAAGAACAACAAGCTGCCAAAGTTTACGCCCAAGCCCAAACTGCCGCGCAACGTGCCAAAATCTTGCAGCAGCAAAATCAGTGGTCGCAAGCAGTGACCGCGTGGCAAGCAGCTTTAGCAGCCGCTAAGCAAGTTCCGGTTGGCAGCTTGTTGACGGATGAAGCGCAAACCTTAATGGCAACCTATACCGGATCTTTGAAACAGGCTGAAAGTGTGGCACAGGTGCGATCGGATTTGGAAAGAATTTGCACGGCAGAGGGCAAAATTTGCGATTACACGATTACTAATAACGTTATTGATGTGCGCTTTAGCCCCAGCTACGAACGACGTGTTCTTTCTTTAGGCGGACTCAGCAGCTTTTCGGGCGATGCGGAAGCGCTATACAAAATCGACAAACATCTAGCGTCCTTACGAAGTGCCCTACAAACCGTCTGCACCAACTCCGGTGTGCCAATGGCGGTCTACAACTCGGATAATCAGCAGATTGGCTCGTTGATACCGGGAGGATAATAAACCTAAATAATGGATAAATATTAATTTACTAGATTAGATGGTGGCAAAATGACCATCATAGCGATGTCTATATTGCATTATTGCCAAAATACAATTTCTCTGCTGCAATACAAAGAGGAACCCAACAATAGCACTAGGAATTGAAATAATAATGTCAAGAATTGGTACTAATCCTATTGTTGATCCTAAAATTCCTAAAACACAAAGAGTTATTGATAAACCATAGCTCATTCTAAAGCCATTAATATTTTGTTTATTCATGTAGCTGTTGTTGTCTTCAGCCAAACCAGCATAGGCAACAAACCACCAATAAAAGCAGTAAAAAGGAATGAAACTGAAGCCTACAGCTTTTCCTGGTGTTGTCCGCGCTCCGTGCCCCTGCAAGAGTAACCAATGGCGATAAAGAAATATGGAGCTAAAAACAATGGCTGCAATAAGAAGGGACAATCCTAACAAAGCAAGCTCTGGAATGAAGCAAAGTGGAAAGCCAACCCACCAAAAAACAGTGAATAGGATAAAGGATGTTTGAACAGATTGTTGCGTAAAGGGAGGCTTCTGAGTGTGAGTTTGGAAAACTACTTTGATATCTTCTAGATTAAATTCATCTTGCCAGTCTGGAAACTCATTACCAATTTGCTTTGCATAGACTATCACTTTTTGTATTGAGGATGCTTTTAATTTACTTATACTATTATGCGTGTAGTTAACCAGCTTTTCTTGGTTAGGGACTTCCGATGCTTCAAAAATGATTTTGAGACAGCCTTGAGCATTAGTAGCTCTAGCTAAAATCCCCTTTGGTTGAAGTTGACGATTCATGAGGGTCGCGATCGCATCGGCATTACCCTGCTTTGCTAATTTCAATAGATCTGATTGTGTCATGAGATTTTATCCGAACTATCTAAATAGATTTGTATGCATAGAGTTCCCAAAAATCAGGTGTCATCCACAATTGATTGCACCTCATATTGTTTACTTGGTTTATTCTCATAAATGACTCACAATCAACTAATCATTTGACCTAGTTCTGTTGTTCACCGCTTGCTCCCATGCCTGAAATTCGCTTTCAAATTCAATAGTCTGATGGTTCTCAAGATATTTGCTATTCGCCATCGCTGATTGTCAAAGAATACTTCACGCCGGACACGGAGTACACGCTGGAGGATTTTGTGCAGCGATCGCAAACAGCCCTGAAGATTGCTAGCGATCGGGTTCAGGCAAAATATGGAATGCCCTGTAGCTTGGCGTTGAATCAATTGCACAAAATTGAAACTAAAGCGGCACAGTATCAAAATCTGCCGCAGCCAACCGTCCTGGTTATCCAATTTTTGGAGTGAACTGTTCGCTACTCTTGATCTGAATTTCACCATAAAACCCTGAACTCTTTCAACCCACTTATCACATGATAACTTGACTTCTAACTGCCTCGATAGGTGCTATATGCCCAG
>JBGTAZ010000402.1:0-8322 GCA_041749615.1 Leptolyngbyaceae cyanobacterium
TTGCATCCCCTCAAAATCTCTACTCGTCAAGCGCCAACCCCTCTACTTTAGAGGCACTACGGTCGATTGTGCTATTCCCCTAGAACAACGACTCAGTACTGCTTAATGCCCAGATGCGAGAAAATCTGTCAGTCAGTCAGGGTTTGTGGCTGTCAGCGCACTCAAAAACATAACTAAACTTGTATGGTATTTTGCGAAGAGGTTTTTGAACAGGACCGAAGAGAGTTAATTGATCGAATAGAGCTTGCCATTCGGATTTCCATTCTGAATCAGCAGGCTCGATATTTAAATCAATCACTTTTGTCGGACGCACAATACCAAGAGATACATTTTCAGAATCATGCAATGAGCGCAATTCCTTTACTGTATGAACTGGTATCTGCTCAATGACTCGACGGCGATCTCTCCACTCATTTTTTGTTGATAGTGGTTCTCCTAAAACTTGTATTGTGCCTAGATTTGGCTTTCTACTTTCCTTGCGCCGATCATTGCCCGCCCCATGTGGTAGAAGATCAACTTCTATCCACTGATATTTACGAAATTGTTGGTTTCTTGGTCTATAGCGGTAGTCTACAGGGTAAAGTCGAATCCATTCGCCCTGCTCAGTTACACCAGCCGTACACACCAGTTCTTGATAACCTCTTGATGGATGAGGATAAGTCATCACAGTTATAAGAACCTTTGTTCGTACTTCTTGGTTACTCATACTGGACACCCTAAATGCTTAATTGGCATATCAATCAAGGTTGCCAGATGTTGAGCAAGAACATTTCGATGACAAAATTTTGGATCAGCTTCCATACAAACAAGAACACTAGGTTTAGACTTTAACAAGCTAGTTAAAGTCAGTAAGGCATTCTCTCGTGAGGGAAGACTACTTCGATAATCATTAAAAAGAGATGCATACTTGGCGGAAGAACTTAGATCCTCTCGTTCGGAACTAGGTATTCCTAGTTCGGGAAGGTGCTGATAGTCTATTCCCAGAAAATCACATAATCGCGCGAGCGTACTCTTATGAAAACCATAGCGTCGAGAGATCGGGTTGAAGCGAACATCAATTAACCGTGAGATGCCAGATTCCATTAAAAGATTTAGAAACTCATCAACCGTTTTTCCTTCATAGCCAGCAGTATAGATAGCTTTTTCAGCAATGGGTCGTTGTTTCTTTCTTCTCCCAGGAAGATCACTGTTAATCGTAAACCAAGAATATTTGTCATAGACTAAATCAAGTAGCTCTTGACTCGATAAATCACCATACTCAGTAGCAACATAATGAATGTCTTGAATTACATTTTTAGGCAAATCAACATCAAACTTTTTCCCTAAATTCGTGAGGCTCCAACAATTATTTTTTCCTTTTTCTAAAAAGCCATTACGAATAAGTGAATCAGTTTCCTGATTTAGGGTAAAAGAGTATGGGCCGTAACGATACGGGATAAACTGATAAAAAGTTTTTCCTCCGTGAGAAGGAGTTTCTTGAGAAAGCA
Source organism: Leptolyngbyaceae cyanobacterium (assembly GCA_041749615.1). Lineage (GTDB taxonomy): Bacteria > Cyanobacteriota > Cyanobacteriia > Leptolyngbyales > Leptolyngbyaceae > ULC077BIN1. The sequence goes on from JBGTAZ010000402.1 coordinate 1,488, forward strand.
AAAATGCCCACTTCATCATTTGCAAAGTAGATGCAGTAGATCCAACTTGCTGAAGAATCAACAATAGGGCTTTTTGGCGGTGTAACACTTTCTCTCCAAATTCAGAATAGATCGTTTGTTCTATTTTCTCACAGGATGGCTGCTTAGCCATTTTTGTCCTCAAGGAGCATCGAAAACTCCTCAAAATTTCCCTATGATTGTAGCGATTGATGAGTATTCTGGTTAATTTAGAATCTCGGAACCCTAGCCCCCAGCCCAACAACGCCCATGCACCCGACTGCTAAGAGCTTATCTGTTGGGAGTTCAAGGTGATCTGCGGCGGGTGATGGGTAACCGTTAGGGCTGTAGCGTGCTTCTGGCTTCTAGCGATCGCGGCTCTGGCTGTTGCGGCATGTAATAGCTGGCAATCATGCCAAACATTAGCCACCACAGGGTATTCACTTCAGGGCGATAAAGCACCGTATCGACTAAGCCGTGGGCAATCATGCCAAAGAGGGACGCGATCGCCGCAATCAGCCACAAGCCATCGCGATCAGCCACTAGCCGCAGCCGTTGAATCGCATTCCAGCCCTGGGTTACAGTCACTACCAGCAGCCATACAAAGCAAGTAAGTCCAATAATTCCGGCTTCTAAAATTACTTCTAACAAAATCGAGTAGGCGCTCAGAGCGGAATAGCGCGCCTTCATATAGAGCGGATAGACTTTGTTGAAGGCGACATTGCCAGGACCAATTCCCCAAAAGGGATGGTCTTTAATCATCTCAATCACTGCAACCCACACATTAATTCGGAAGTTGTTGCTGCTATCTCCACGTCCGGCAAACATGCTGCCTACGCGATCGCGCAATGGCTCCACCACAAGCAGCCCCAAAACCATCACGCCAGCGGCACTGCCTAACACGAGGGGCAACGCCCATTTTTGCCAAAATCGCGGGAGATAAATACTCCACCAGTGTGCCAGCAGCAGCAGCAACACGCCAACGGCAACCACCAAACCCAGCCAGCCACCGCGACTAAAGGTCAGCGCTAAACATACGCTGTTCACCGCCACCATTAGCGCAGCGAGTGTTTTTTGCATCCAGCTTTGCCACACAAAAATCGCTGTAACGCTAAAGGCGATCGCCGGAATCAAATAACCTGCCAGCAAATTCGGGTTGCCCAGATAGCTATACACCCGCGTTGTTTTGGAAAGCGGCGAAGCGGGATCGACCCAGGTTGCCAAAGCTGCCGTACCCGAAAACCACTGTTGCAACCCGTAGACACTCACTGCTAAGGCGGCTAATAAGTAAACGGCAATCACCCAAGAACGGATGCGGGGCGATCGCAACACTCGTGACACCACCTCAAAAAACAATAGATAAAGGGTGAGTTTTTGCCAACCCACAAACGCCTCCTTTTTCACAGGAGACATTGCCGTGGCGATCGACACGGCTGACCAGTAAAGCAACACCAACAAGTGAATGGGCGTGGCAAGCGGCGTGCGAGTTCCGGAGTAAGGGGTGCGGGGTGCAGGGTGAGAGGTCGGTTGGTCTAGGGGAAGTGCGATTGCTTGCTCGTCTTCCGAAAGCGTTAGCAGAATCCAGTAGGCTCCACAGGCGGCTAACAGCACGGCAACTAGCTCATTGTTGACGAACGGGGCAAGCCCAAACACCAGCATCACCAGCACGCCACCGATCTCGTCTGCCCACCGCATCAGCCCACTTCCCCGTCGCCACTGCCGTAGCGGACCGACGAAATAATGCAGGTAGCTAGCATTGAGCCATTGCTGGAGCGGCAAGGTAGAAAGCGTTAGGGTTTGCCAAGCGGAGTTCATAGGGCACTCGCGATCGCGGGATTTAAGGATTCCTGGTTATTGTACATGGGGATTGCGAGGGGAGGAGTTGGGATTCAGAGCAAATTAGTTCCACCTCGCGTCGTCATCCAAAAAACTTCTGCTTTACAAAAGCCCATCAGATCTCTACGATTGGGGCAGCTTGAATCGCGGTTTGTTGTTGATCAGGGCAGCGTTATGTCAAATTCTTCTTCGTCAAGACAGCGTCCACCTCATCTTCGGGACGACGAGCCGATCGCGCTCCTGATTGCAGCGTTGTCATTCGGTGCCATTTTCTTTTGGATACTAAACCAAAATAAAGAACAGTTTTCCCTAGGGAATTTTCTAAACAAAGCCGGTGAAACCAACACACCTCAGGTCGTTACCACCCCATCACTTCAACCCACAGAAGCAGAGAGCGATCGGGTCAAAAAAGATATCCGTTTAGAAGACTCCGCTCAGCAGCCCTCACCTAGCAGTGTCGTAGTCACGACTCCCAGTCCTCCAGTTGCGGCAAACCCAACCCCAGAGCCCTCAGCGCCAGCGCCAACACCCTCTATCGCGCCATCCCCAACGGTGCGATCGACCGCCAGTCTAGTCCCGCCCCCGCCACCAGGGAGTCGTACTCCTGCGAACCCTGGAACGCCCTTATCATTCCCGGATGTTCCCAAAAGCTACTGGGCATATTCGTTTATCACTGCGCTTTCGGAACAAGGGATTATCGGAGGCTTTTCCGATGGCACATTCAAGCCTGACCAGCCCGTTAGCCGGACAGAATTTGCCATTCAAGTTCAAAAAGCTTATGCCAAACCTGATAAGCTGCCTGCGATCGCATTCATTGATGTACCTCCAAAGGATTGGCGGCTACCCGCGATCGATCAAGCCGTCAAAATGAACTTTATGAGTGGCTATCCCGATCAAACCTTTCGCCCCATCCAAAAAGTCTCACGCATAGAGGCAGCAGTCTCCATGGCAAGAGGCTTAGCCCTGCCCATCCCTTCTGATCCTGAAGCGATTTTGCAGCCGTATCAAGATCAAGATCAAGTGCCTGACTGGGCGAGATCGCGTCTGGCGGCTGCCATTCAAGCCGGGTTATTGTCTGGCGATCCAGATACCAAACAGTTAAAGCCTAACCAGTCAGCATCCCGGTCTGATATTGCAGCATTAGTTTACAAAGGGCAACAGCTAGGGGTTAAATAACCAATCATCATCGAAAAATAGAAAAAAAGTGGTTCAGTTTTTAGGAGTTAAGCTTAAATGTAGACAGGTCTGCATTGCAGAAACCTAAGGAGTGAAACATGCACCCATTCAAAAGTCATCGATTAAATATGCAAGTAGTAACCCGCTGGAAAAATCAATTCGCTGCGATCGGCGGTACGGCTCTTGCCGCTGGCTTACTCGTTAGCGCTCCATCCCCCGTTCAAGCGCAAGCCGCTTACGGTAGCTATATTGGCGCTGGTGTAGCATTTGGCGTAACTAATGGGGGGGGTAGTCCAAACGAAAACTTCAACACTTCGGGATCTCTCGCAGTTCGCTACAAGTTTTTAAGAGCGCCCGTTTCATTGCGTACTCAGGTTTTGGTGGGTGGAAATGGGGTTGCAGTCGTTCCCACGGTTTCGTACGATATTCCCATTAACTGGCAGGGAGATGCCTACATTGGGGCAGGTGCTTCCATTGTCAGAGGAGACAAAACGCCCATTGGCAATAAGAGTAGCTTCGTCATTCAGCCAGGAGTTGATTATTCGTTGCCGAATACCAGCCTGATGCTATACACCAACGCGATCGTGGCATTCGATGGATATAAATCCAATAATGGAACCGCAGTATCGATTCAAGCCGGGGCGGGGCTACGGTTCTAGACTTTCATGCTGGAGACGAATTGATCGGTTTTGCATACTTTAAAGTACAACAGCCCAAGTTAAACATTGGGCTGTTCTGTTGGGTTAAGGCTAATCAACAATCTACGGGGCATCCTCAAACCGAGTAATGTCATCTTCGCCTAAATATTCGCCATTTTGGATTTCAATCATCACCAGAGGAATCACTCCAGGATTCTCGACCCGATGGGCAGTAGACATGGGCACATAGGTAGACTGATTCTGAATTAAGATGGTCTCCTTGCTGTCACAAATCACCTTGGCGGTTCCAGACACTACTACCCAATGTTCACTGCGGTGGTAGTGCATCTGCGTCATGATGTGGTGTCCGGGTGCCAGTTCAATCCGGTTAATCCGATAGCGACTTCCTTCCTCAAGCAGCGTGACATTACCCCAAAAACGGACACGAGTCGCCTCATTTTCTGAAGCCGACTTGTCGGTGATTAACTGAGAATTGTTATCGCTCATCGATCGCTCCATCACAGTACGTACTCGCTACAAACTTACTCGCCATAACACTAAACTTCAGAATGAATTGGCTTAGTCAGTAACCCTTAGCGCTCCATCGGAAAGTCTTGTTCAAACTTTTGCCGAGTGAGGGGCTGCTCCAACACTAAGCCCTCCCCTCCCAGGGTTTCCAACGGTTTTCCTTCAATCGAAAACCAAACAGCAGTAGCCGGATTCAGACTGGTAGCCGTGTACAAAATTTGGGCTAAACGACCCGTCATAGAGGTGCTGCCGCCGCCGCGAGTGAACTCTTTAGACAGGTCAATGTGAATCCCGTCGGTTTTAATAGACAGGCTGCGAAGCTGAGTTCCGGTTGGAATGGTCGTCGCTTCATTCGCAGTGGTTGAACCCGCCAAAAGTTGCTGAATCGCGGTTTCGAGCAGGGCATTTGGATCTCCGCTAGAACTTATTTTGACCGGGCGCGGCGCAAGCTGAACGCCTGTATCAGAAGGTTTTAACCAGTAAACTTGAAGCGTTTTGTCGGCAGTTGCCGGAGCCGGATTGACCGCCGGGTTTTGAGTGTTTGAATTGGCAGGGGCGGGGGCAGAGGGATTTCCCTCTGTTCCAGGTTGAGACGATTGAATCGGATTGAGATTGGTTAAGGGTGGGGTGCGCGATGACCATGCCCACCAGGCAGTGCCACCCCCTGTGAGCAAAACGATCGCAGAAAATGCTGCAAGAATACCAGGGGGAATGGGGCGGCGGGGCTGTTGGTCTTGCATCAGAGTCTTCCTCAAAGGGTGGAATTATAGATTGCAGCGATCGCGCCATCGCTGAGAGTCGGTACACAGAGTCACCGCAAGTTTAATAGATCTACATCCGCTTGGAGCAATTTCGGCAATAAACAGGCAATAAATTGCAAAGTTTTAAATCTTTAAACCTTGGGGTAGCCGTAGGAATGCCACAAGCTCCAGTTTTTTATCTTTAACCTGAAGTTTGATCACCCGCGCCGTCAGTTGCGACCATTTTACTTGACCCAGACTTCCGGGTAAGCTACTCAACTGCTCTGTCTTAAAGCGGTTGAAAAGATCCGTGGCAAAGCTTTGAATGATTTGTTCGGGAAGCTCCACCCCATTCAGCTTTAATATCGGGCTGGTTAAGGTCAACCGTTGTCCTTCCGCAAACGTGATCCCCGATTCTGCCTCAATTTTGAGTTTTTCTGCCGTTTTTACCTCTTCAACCTCAAGCTCAAGCTTAATTCTGCCGCCGGGCAAAAATTCTACTTTGGGGTTCAAAATCCGATACTCGTCTAGCCTGGTTCGCAGGTCTTGAATTCGCTGAGGAATTCCTGTTCTCCCTGCGTCTCCTGACGGCTCCACTTTTCCTGACGGTTCCGCTTGTGCTTGTTTGGTTTTGTTGTTGTTCAAACCGCGCAGCAGCTTTTGAATTTCCTGTTGCACGACAGGCGCTCTTAGCGCGCTAATCAGATCTTCTTCTCGAATCACCAGCCGCATCCCCACGCCCAGCGGTGCCTGTAGCTCTGCTTTCTTTTCTTTTTGCAGTGCTTTTACGTTGATGTTGATTGGGTCTGTTTCAAACTCTAGGGTGTCAATCCGGATGCCTTCTAAGGGAAACAGACCTCGTCCGGCAATCCGAATTTTGTCTACTTTACCTCCGATCGCATTGTGAACCGGGGTATTATCCACCCGAACTTTGAGTTGCTCGACTTTTTTGAATTGCCCCCGAATCGTACTTTCAGCAACTTTATCGATCCCAAAGTTAACGGGAGAAAGGACACTAATTAGACTGGAAAGGATCAGGATGAAGATTTGCATAGCGGGTTTTGGGTGTCAGGTGTTAGATATCAGGGGAAAGAGAGAAAGGGATGGAGGCAATCAGCAAAAGCCCTCACTTATTCATCAATGAGTTGATTCGATTAGCCATTGTTTTAGGGTAGAGACAACCTCGGCGATCGCTAGTTCTTGAGCTTCGTGGGTGGCACGTTTCACTACTTCGACTTTGCCATTTTTCAGCGATTTTCCCGTCACAACCCGATAGGGAATGCCAATCAAATCTGCGTCTTTAAACTTCACGCCAGCGCGTTCATTGCGATCGTCCAATAGCGTCTCAATTCCGGCTTGGTTGAGTTCAGCATAGAGCGTTTCCGCCGCTTGCACCTGCTCTGTATCTGACATATTGGGAATGACGACGATCGCGTGATAGGGCGCGATCGCCGGTGACCACACAATCCCGTCTTTATCATGGGATTGCTCAACGGCAGACTGCGCCAACCGAGACACGCCCACGCCATAGCAGCCCATCACCAGCGGCTTTTCTTCGCCCTGCTCGTTGGTGTAGGTGGCACCCAGCGCTTCAGAATATTTGGTGCCCAGTTGAAAAATATGCCCGATTTCAATCCCGCGTGCAGTTTGCAGCCGTTGGGTGGGGTCGTGAAGGGCGCGATCGCCCACCGTCGCTTTTCGCAGATCCACCACTAATTCCGGCAGCGTAAACTCAACGCCCCAGTTTGCCCCCACCTGGTGATAGCCCACGTCATCCGCACCCGTGACAAAATTCTTCAGGTCTACAGCGGTTTTATCCACCATTCGCAAAAACTTAGGCAGCACCATTCCAGAAGCTTTTGAGTCAACCGGAGCAGGTTTTGGCGGTTTGATGTAGCTGTCAGACAAATTGGGTGCCAT
>JBGTAZ010000403.1:0-7068 GCA_041749615.1 Leptolyngbyaceae cyanobacterium
ACATCGCGTAATTCAGGCTATTTTCAAGACCCATTTGCACATACCTCTAGATTTTCAAAAGGGCGTTTTATGATGAAGAGAATGGGTACTAGGATTTATTTATATTTTTTCTAAAAAAATGGTGACTCCGCTTCTCTGGAACCAACGATTAGGCAATCAGCGAGATTGGATGTGGCGAGGGTGGCAAACGCGCTATACCTGTGTGCGCGCTGCTGGCACTAGCTCAACGCCATTGCTTTTGCTGCATGGGTTTGGCGGATCGATTGGGCACTGGCGGCATAATTTACCGGATCTGGGGCAGCATCACACGGTTTATGCACTGGATTTATTGGGGTTTGGTGCGTCTGAAAAGGTGACCGCTGCCTTTGGCATTGAGCTATGGGTGGAGCAAGTGTATGATTTTTGGCGATCGCTGGTGAATCAGCCTGTCGTCTTGGTCGGAAATTCCATTGGATCGTTAGTGGCTTTGGCGGCAGCAGCAGCACATCCAGAAATGGTGAGTGGAATTGTGATGCTGAATTTACCGGATGCGTCGGTGTTAGAACTGCCGCCGCTGGTGAGTCAGGCGATCGCCCTCCTCCGCCCACTATCTCGTCCTGCCCTTGGGTTAACGAAATGGATCGCGACTTCTCCACTCATTTTTGATGCCGTATTTTGGCTGGCACGTCATCCGCAGGCAATTCGCTTATTTTGGGCACGCCAAGCTTACGCCGGCAAAGCAGCGGTGACGGATGAATTAGTGGATGTTTTTTCTACGCCTGCCTACGATCGCAATGCCGTAAAAGCGCTACGAGCCATGGTGCGATCGATTGGCAAATCCACGCGAGACTACACGGCAAAAACAGTATTGCCAACTCTAACGATCCCCATGTTGCTGGTTTGGGGATTAAAAGACGTGATGGTACCGCCTCAACTTGCCACCCTGTTTGTGAAACATAACCCAAGTTTAAAACTGGTGGAAATTGAAAATGCAGGGCATTGTCCCCATGATGAATGCCCTGAGGTTGTCAACCGGGAAATTTTGGATTGGATCAATTCTTGGGCGAAGGGCGGAGTTCGGAGTTCGGGGTACGAAGTTCAAGGTTCTGAAGCCTGAAGCCCGAAACCTGCATTTCTCACTTCACAACTTTCACTTCAGTTCCTAGGCTGACTTTCTTAAAAAGCTCTTCAACATCTGCGTTATACATTCGGATGCAGCCATGAGAGGCTGCGGTGCCGACGGATTTGGGATTATCGGTGCCGTGGAAGCCAATCCAGTTTTTTCCATTGCTCCAAAATCCGATCCAATAGCGCCCTAAAGGGTTTTCTGGATCGCCGCCCGGTATGATAATTCCTTTTTTGAGGGGATGAATCCACGTCGGATTGCGAAACATCTGTTTAACTTGAAAGGTGCCTTTAGGAGTCTCCCAGCCAGCACGACCCACCGCAATCGCATAGCTTTTGACCACAGTGTTCCCTCGATATAGAGTTACTTGGCGGCGGCTTAGTTTAATCTCTAGGCGCAGCGGTTGTTCTTGAGTGGGTTTTTGAAACGGCTCTGGACTGTATAGCGGTTTGAGGTCTGGGTTCGTAGAAGGCAACTCAAACTCTGCATCTTGCAGTGGAGCGGGAGACGCATCAGAGGGCGCATTGGGAATGACAGGGGCAGCCTCACCGGATTGAACGGGAACGAGGGCGGCACGGGCAACTTGAGGCAGCAACACTAGACTCACTAGGCTGATTGTCGCAATATCACCTATGAATTTAGACAAACGGAGCATTGTCAAAAGCCATCAATTTTAAACAACCTATTTTCATCATATTCGAGTTATTTGAAACGGCGGCTTCAAATCATGCAGACTCTACCCATTTCGCCGCAGTTTTAGCCCTAATCCTAAGAGCGCGATCGCGAAAGCACTCCCTGCCACTTCAGACGGCTCTGGTACGCCCTCGCAATTTTCAGGACAAGGAGAAACAGGTTCGGGTTCAAGTTCAGGGATAGGTGCAGGAATAGGGGCAGGGATAGGAATAGGGGCAGGGGCAGGAATAGGGGCAGGCGGCTGTTGCTTGAATCGATAGGCGACTGAGCCAACCAATCCTTGCTGAGTCACCGTATCGGGATAGGTTGCAAACCCAGTGTAAAAACTCTTGCCCAGAATCGAGAAACTGATATCTGAAGTAGGCGGAATAACGACGAAACTTAAGCCTACGAGAGCATTATTTTGAAAGTAAACCGCCGGGAAGCCAAGCTCATAGTCTAGATCTTGCTTTTCTGAGTAAGCTTTTCCCAAAAAGTTGAATAAAACCGAGAGTTTGTTCTGCTGAACGGTTGCACAGGTGAAGGCAGGGCTATCTTGACAAAGTGGAAGTGGGTTTGAGTTATCGTAGCTGAAGCTGCCTTTATAGGTGCCCTGGTAGTTTCCTTGAGCGACATCAACGGTCATCTCGTAGGTTAATGTGGCTGCGTCAGCAGAGTTAGAAGTCAGAAACCAAAGGGGAATTGCGCCTGCCGCGATCGCTCCCGCAACCTTCCATCCTGTGAGCATGGGTTCTAACATAAATGCCTCACAGGAAACTAAGCTGCGAAGAGAAGCGCCAAGATTTTTTGCCAAACCTTTCACTAGATTTCGATTCTCGATCAGTAGGAGACTCATAAAACCAGAACCCATACAGCAGAGGCACACTAAACAGAGTTTGTTTCTAAAGACTATTAATTTTTAGTTGACATTTAACTCCGAACGCCAGCACCTTTAGGCAGAGTTAAAAACTGCCATGCGGCGATCGCCAGTGCTATGAGGCATCAGAAATTGCCATAATCTCTTAACAAGCTTGTCAATTTTTGATTTCCTAATGCAGACTAACTAAATCGTGAGGTCGTTGCCCAGTAATCCTACGGACACTTTATTAAAGCTTTATAAAAATCTGTTTTGGGGCGCAAAAATTCAGCAGTTTCGCCTCTTTACAAACAAAATTTAGATGACTACGTTTCCGAAATTTCACCATTCTTGCTGTAGCTGTATTACGATACTACTTTTGTAGTGCAATCAGCCTGTCAACTTGATTGCCAAGTTAGACAATACCTGATGGGCAACTAAAGTCAGCCCACCCTACGGGAGGCAAGCTTGTATCTACATCCCCCCGCCCCTTCTCCTATTTTGGGAGAAGGAGAGCAAGATTCAAAGTCCCTCTCTCCCGCTCTGGGAGATGGATTTAGGGTGAGGGTTACCAATGTGGGATACCCCCCAGTTGTTGTTTTGACCTTTCCCCATACTGCTAGAGAAGCATTGCGCGGGAAGACTGAATAAATAAGGGCAGCATTTGTTAGAGAGGTGTTATGGCGAAGTTTCGAGATGTCATTTTCTTTTACCGCAACTATTGGCTGATTACGGTTCTCAGCGTTGCGGCAATAAGCCTGTTTGAGGTGATTGATCTGTTTGTGCCCTATGCGATCGGGCAGATTTTGAACGTATTATCTAATCAGCCGCTCGATCGCCCAGTGCAAGAGATCGTGGCGATCGCGGCAACTATCAGCGGTCGATCTCAAGATAAGTTTTTGTCGTTGATCATTTTGGTAGCGCTGATTGGCATCATATCGGTCGGTCGAGCGCCCATCCAGCCCTGGCTCGGTCCTTGGTTTAACTGGGATACTGCATTTCGGGCACGGCGAGATTATGCCCGTAAATCCTTGGAGAAAATTCTGACGTTGCCGCTGGAATTTTATGACGAAAACAATCCAGGGCGAATTGCTTCGCGAGTGGCAAAGGGCTTAGCAAATCACACCTGGACTTATCCAGAGATAACGGGGCAGTTAATCCCCAAGTTATTTCGGGTGGTGGGTATTTTTGTCGTGATTTGGTTGATCGACTGGAAAATTGCGTTACTGCTGCTGGTTTCTTTTGTGGGCATTATTAGCTTCAGTGCATTGGGCTTAAAAGATCTGGCAGATCAAGAAGAAAAACTGGATAAGTATGGGGAAGACACGGAAAGCCGTACTTCAGAAATTATTACCAACATCAAGACGGTCAAAGCGTTTGCTACGGAGTCGGAGGAGCTAAACCGTCAGCAGCAACGGATCGATCGCGAATTTAAAGTGTTGAATTATCGAATTCACAAAGGCTATGTGATTTTGGGCACCTACGAGCGCACCATCGTTCAAACCTGCGTGTTTTTGGTGCTGGTGTTTACGTTGTGGGCAGCCGTGCAAAATCAGATTTCGATCGGGCATTTCATTACCGTGTTGACGATTTCTAGCATGGCTTATGCCGAAGTCGAACCCATTAGCCAACTAGCAGAGGTGTTTGCCCGTCGCTATGCTTCAATGATTCGGTTTCATGAGTTTATGCAGTTGGCACCGGGACAAGATGCGGGCAACTTGGTAATCGATCCAGTTTCCGCCCCAATCTACAGCTTTACGGGCAAGGTGGAATTTTCCCATCTCGCGTTTAGCTACAGTCCCGGTCACCCAGTGTTGAAAGACATTAACCTGCTGGTGGAGCCATATCAAACGGTGGCATTAGTGGGGCGATCGGGGTCGGGCAAATCGACGCTGGTTAAGCTGCTGTTTCGCTATTTTGAACCAGAAAGCGGTGCCATTTTGATCGATGGGGAAGACATAAGGCGGCTGGATATTACGGCGTATCGTAAACGACTGGCGATCGTCCATCAGGAAGTAGACATCTTCAATGGCACATTGCTGGACAACCTCACCTATGGCAATCCCCGTGCAACATTAGAGGAGGTGAAGGAGGCTTGTCGGATTGCTCAAGCGGATGATTTCATTCGTCAAATGCCCAGAGGCTACGCGACCACTGTGGGGGAGCGTGGGATTCGTCTATCGGGTGGACAGCGGCAGCGGGTGGGCATTGCTCGTGCGTTGATTATGAACCCGGATGTGTTGGTGTTTGATGAGGCGACTTCTAGTTTGGATTATGAGTCGGAGCGATCGATTCAATTGGCGATGCGATCGCTGCTCGGCACTCGGACGCTGATTATTATTGCTCACCGTCTGAGTACGGTGCGGGAGGCAGACAAAATTGTGGTGTTGGAAAAGGGGCGGATTGTGGAAGTGGGTAGCCATGATGAATTGCTGCATCACGGTGGTATTTATCAACGGTTGCACTCGCTGCAAGAAACGGGGGAATTATTGGCGTAATGGGGGTGCGTTCGTTACCAGACGGCTTGTTCTCTGGGCGATCGCGGCTCTGGCGATGGATGAAACCTTAGACGCTGGTGAAGTCGATGTTTTCGTACAGGTCGGCGATTTGAATTTGAACCTCAAAGGCGTTGAAAGATAGGACCACATTGGGATCATCATATTCCGAGAACAGCCATTGATTCACGGCGGTTTTCACATGATGCTCGACGTGAACCCGATGTTGATCGACCAAGAGATATTCCTGAAAGGTAGGAATAGTGCGATAGGCAGCAAATTTTTCGCTGCGGTCATAGTTTTGAGTGGATTTAGATAGCACTTCGGCAATGAAACAAGGATTCACAACCGTATCTCTGCGCCCCGTTTGCAGTTCCAGCGGCTTGGGCACCACCATGACATCGGGGTAAGTGTAAAGGCTAACGTTTGGAATCCACAGCCGTTGATCAACATGAAATGTCTCATACGGCTTACGTTTCAGCGCTAGGCTCAAAGCAATGTAGAGATTTCCACTAATTCGGTTGTGTGTCGGGGTGCCACCAGTCATGAGGATGATGTCTCCATTGCGATATTCGCTGCGCGTTTCAGCCGCAAGTTCCAGTTCTAGATACTCTTCAGCGGTGTAGATTCGTTTTTCGATTTGGGCAATCATGGCGCTTTAATTCCCAAGGTTTTAGTGGTGATTAGACTGAGATTGTAGCGGTTACTTATTCAGGTACTTAATCGCGTTAGCGATCGCTCAAAACTATTCCATCCCAATACTGTCAACCCGATCGGTGCCCGTCCATTCCAGGGTATCGCCGATCGCATCGCCCGTGTGGTATGCCGCCAGCAGCACTTCGCTGGTTTTGCCCCAAGCGATCGCGCCCGTTGCATCCAACCCGATCGCGCCCAAGTCTCGCTGATTTTTGTGGGCTTCGGTAAAGGAGCGATCGAAGGCTTGGTGTAACGTCATACCGTCTGTCACCCGCACCACAATTCGTGCTGCCAAACATTCATTAATAATATCTTCGCCAATGCCCGTGCAGCTAATCCCCGCTTGAGCCGTGGCATAGTTGCCAGCAGGCATGGCAGAATCGCTGACCCGCCCAATTCGCTCAAACCCTTTGCCGCCGGTAGAAGTGCCTGCCGCCACTCGCCCTTCGCCATCCAATACGACTACGCCAATGGTGCCGCGTCCGGCTTCGCTATCCACTAATTCTGTTTCGGCGACGACTCCTGCCATTTCTCTCGAAAAGTTGCCTGCCCGTTCCTGTAGCCATTCCTGGAGGCGAATTTCAGTGATTGGGTCGTAGGGTGGCACGCCCAGTTCTCGTAGCAATTCCAGTGCGCCATAGTCGGAAAGGACGCGATCGCTCGACTCTTGCAACTTCAACGCCAAGTCAATCGGATGCTGCACTCGCGACACATTGATCACACCGCTAAATCGCTGCATCACACCATCCATCAGCGCCGCACTCATGCGAATTTGCCCATCCGATTGCAGCACCGATCCCGTACCCGCATTAAAACACGCATCATCTTCCAATCGCTGACAGCCCCGCACCACGGCATCCACCGCAGAAGCCCCCGCCACCAGCATTGGATACACGTCTTCTAGCACGGCATGAAGCGATCGCCGGACTAACTCCAATCCCCCCTTGCCTTTCAGCGAACTACCCGCACCGCCGTGAATAATAATCTTCGGTTGCACCCGATCAACAGCCATACATTTATCTCCTAATCGTCACTCGTGCTTGCTTCCGATCGCCGTTTACGACAGCGATCGGAGCAATACTTCACCTCATCCCAGCAATCTTCCCACTTTTTACGCCAAGTGAAAGGACGCTGGCACACGGGACAGACTTTTGTGGGCAAATTCGATTTAGAAACACCGCGTGGCATGGGCTAAGGAGATTTGAGATTTGAGATTTGAGATTTGAGTTGAGAAAAATGCTTAG
>JBGTAZ010000404.1:0-2423 GCA_041749615.1 Leptolyngbyaceae cyanobacterium
CCCTCTCGGCAGACTTTAGAAATCCATAGGTTCTTGGAACTGCGCTGAAACTGCTCAATCAAAATTTGCTTTTGGTGAATCAGAACATATTCTTCAAGCGCTGGACTGGTTTTGTAATTCGCAAACTTGTCGCCCCGGTCACAGGCTTCGGGAGAGTCAGACAAGACTTCAATAATCAGCTTAGGCTGCAGAATAAAGTCTTCGTTAGAACGACGATCGCGATCGTCGCAAGTGACCACCAAATCAGGATAGTAAAAGAGATTTAAGGCAGGTATCCGAACTTTCATATCCATGGGATAGGCAATGCAGCCCGTGCCACGGAGATGGTTAACCAATAGGGCTGAAAGGTTACTGGTGATGATGACATGGGCTTTGCTTGCCCCCGCCATTGCCATCACTTGCCCTTGAAGATATTCGTGTTTAACAGAACTGCTGCGCTCCAGTTCTAGATAATCTTCGGGGGTAAAGTAAGCATGGCTTTTGTTGACTATCATGATGAACCTTTCCTGTTGACTCTTTAATCGGGGTTGATGCCCTCCGGCGGCTGCAAGGAAGGGCTTTTATGAGGTAGTGGGTTGATAGGAGTAGGCTGAGAATCTGGGGTAGTCTGAGTGAGAGACGCTGCGATCGGGGCAAGTATTTGAGCCGTTTGGGTTTGTTGCTGAAGCTGTTGGGTTGAAGATACCAAACCACTCAATCCATTGACCAGGTTTTTTAAGTTATTCCGAAACTTTGGATCGCCAGTTAATTCATCCAAATCAGCAGTAATTTTTTGAGCATTTTGGAACGTCGCCCTGGCAGAATCCAAGGTTTGTTGCAGCACTAGCAGATTCGCAGGGCTGTTGAGCGCATCACTCGCAGATCGTAAATTAATCGAAGCTTGGGCAGCGTTTGTGGAGAGCGTTTCTAGATTTTGGATAAATTCGCCCTGCTCCACCTTGCCTAGCACGTTACCCAGTTTGCCAATAGAAACCCGCAGATCGCCGCTGGTGGCATTGATGTTGTCTAGGGTGGAAACCAGGGTCGCTCGGTTCGTGGAGAGGAGGCTATTCACCTGAGCAGCGGTGGCGCTGAGTTGATTAGCGGTTTGGGTAATGGCTTGAGCAGACGACGACAGATTTTTGAGTTCTGAACGGGCATCTTTGGTGAGCATGGTAAACTCACGGCTCAGCGCGGCAATTTCGGCAGCGGCAACTGAGG
Organism: Leptolyngbyaceae cyanobacterium; assembly: GCA_041749615.1. Lineage (GTDB taxonomy): Bacteria > Cyanobacteriota > Cyanobacteriia > Leptolyngbyales > Leptolyngbyaceae > ULC077BIN1. Next base: position 1,201 of record JBGTAZ010000404.1, read on the forward strand.
TGTTTTTGACGACCCCGTTGACGTTGGCAAAAAATTTGGGATCAGTATACAGATTGGCAAATCGAATCGTCGCGCGCCCTAATTCGTCAATGCTAAATCCGGGTTCGCCGGATAACCGCGCTTCGTTGCATAAAATGAGTCCTGTGTTGCAATCCTTGGCTAAAGGAGTGGTCTTAACAGCAGCGGGGAGTTGGGTTAAAGGCGTAAGTTCGATCGCCGATTGGCTAATTAACCCCGACTGGTTCACCTGAGCGATTACCTCTTTAGGGATCAAAGTGTTTGCTGGAGAGATTTCTGCTTCAACTTCAATTTTGTTTGGCTGAGCGCGAATTCCCACAATTTTGCCAACCGTCACGCCGCGATAGCGCACGGGTGCCCCAACCTGTAGCCCGACGGCATTCGCAAATTCAATGAAAATTGTGAAGCTTCGTTTGCCAAGCTGAATGCCTTGAAGCCATAAAGCAATCCCAATAAATAAGCCAATGCCTGCCAAAATCAGCAAGCCTACCGAACCTTCTCGCACTGTTCGCGATCGCATACGCTGTCCCCCCACAATGATTAACCTGCGACTTGAATCGGTCCTTCCACCTTACCGCTAAAAAATTGGCGGATTAACGGATTGTCCGTTGTATCAATTTGATCAATGCTGCCTTCCCACTGTACTTTTCCGCGATAGAGCATGATCACCCGATCTGCCGTCCGCCGAATGGTGCTGTCTTGGTGAGTCACCATCACATAAGTGCCGCAGCCCCCTTGAGCCTGTTGAAGTTGACGCACCAAATCTTCGATCACAGTGGACGCGATCGGATCAAGCCCCGCCGTGGGTTCATCGTATAACAGCACTTCGGGCGTATCTTTAGGATTGGCAGGATTAGACATAATGGCACGGGCAAAACTGACTCGTTTCCGCATTCCCCCCGACAACTGCGCCGGGTAGCGATCGCTAATGTTAGCAAGCCCGACCATTTCTAATCGATGGCTGACTAATTTCTGAATGTCTGGATGGGATAGGTTGGAATGTTCATAGAGCAAAAAACCGACATTTTCATCCACTGTTAAAGAATCAAACAGCGCCGCTTGTTGAAATACCATGCCGATGCCAATCGGATCTTCCGAATCTTCAATTAACCCTTGGCGGCGTTTCCCCTGCACCCAAATTTCTCCTTCATCCGGTGCCAGCAAACCCGCCATAATCCTCAGAATCGTTGATTTGCCCGTGCCAG
>JBGTAZ010000405.1:0-6769 GCA_041749615.1 Leptolyngbyaceae cyanobacterium
CTCACTCCTGCTTTTACCTACTTCTGCCTAACGGATAGCCCACTGGGAGAGGGCTAGGGTGAGGGCAGTCTTTGCGTTGTTTTGGGAAAGTCGCACATCGCGTTAACTTACCAATTTCAATGATGCAGATTTGTAAGTATCCTCATTTTTCGGATAGGCTCTAAGGTAGCCGGAGAAGGATGTGGAGTAATGGTATGACTGAGCAAAACCCGTACGAGCAGCTTAGGGTTACGGAAAGCTCTAGCTTTGAGGACATTCAGGCTGCCAAAAGCCGTTTGCGTGCTGAATGTCAAGGGAACGATGAACAACTTCGGAAAATTGATGCCGCCTATGATGCGGTGTTGATGGATCGTCTGCGTTTGCGCCAAGAAGGAAAGATTAAGGTGCCCGATCGCATTCGTTTTCCTGAAAAACTGGCGGCACCGTCATCTACTCCAAAAGTCGAGTTGCCTAAAAATTCGCCAGCCTGGATACAGAGCTTAGTTGACACTCCATCTCGATCAGACATTCTGCTGCCCTTGGGGGTTGCGACTGGGCTAAGTGCGTTGGTTGTCTTTGCCCCTACAGCCGTTCAAATTGCCCTAATTGGGGGAGTTGGCTCTACCTTTTATTTTCTCTACCGCAAAGAGCGCAAGCTAGGACGTGCAGTTTTGCTGACCTTTGTCGGGTTGCTCTTGGGCTTGCTGGTTGGTAGCTTTGCTTATGGGTTAGTTGCTGGATTGCTGGCGAGTTTGCCAGTTGGAATCGGGGTGAATACTTTTGCTAGCGTGTTTACATTTTTAATTCTGTGGCTAGTCAGCAGTTTCCTGCGTTAAAGTTTCTTGCGTTAAAGCGCCTTGCGCTAAGAGGGGCAGGTTTCCCCGTTTAATTTGTTCGCGCTCGATCGCTTCAAATAACGCCTGAAAATTACCTTCTCCAAACCCTTGGGCGCGTTGAAGTTGCTCAGGAATTAAGCAGGGTTGCCGTTCGATCAACTCAAAGAAGAAGGTGGGTTGGGTAAAAATGGGTTGAGTGAAAATTTGTAAAAGGGCGGCTGGGTTGTCGGAGTTGGGCTGCCAATCGACTAAGATTTGCTGGCTAGCAAGCCGATTTAAAACGGCTTCTGACAAGGGACATTCAGGCTGGGTTTGAAGCTGAGTATAGTAGCTGGCGGGAATTGAGATCAGCGGTAAACCTGCTTGTCGAAGTTGGGCGATCGCGTCGATTAAATTCACCGTTTCAAGAGCAATATGCTGAATACCAGAGCCACGATTAATCGTTAAAAATTCCTGAATTTGCGAATTGACAGAAGAAGGCTCGTTAATCGGAATTTGCACGTTGCCTGAAGGGTGGCGCATCACCTGACTGCACAGCCCTGAGTATTCTGTTTGAATTGCGAATTTTTGATTGGGCTGCAATCCTAATACTTTCTCATACCACTGGACAGCCGCATCTAGCTCACCCTTAGCAACGTTAAGGACAATGTGATCAATGCCGAGAAATTCTATTGATGAAGGGTTGCGATTGAGATTGGAATCTTTTGCATTTGTAACCCTAGAAGGCTGGCTAGTTTCGATTTGGCTAGCTTCGATTTGAATAACGTGCAGGTCGGCTGAACTGGTGAGTTTTGGCAGCAGAGACGTGACTCCCCGCCGTTCAATAAAGGTATGGGTCAGGTTGCCCCACGCTGGGATTTCTGCCCACTTCAGCACGCCTGTGGGTTGCTGCTCAGTGTGGAGCGGTTGCAGGAGTGGCACACCCTGGCTGGCTGCCTGGGCGATTGCGGCTTCAATCTTCGGCACTCTAAAAGCAATATTGGAGACACCCGGAGGATGCTGATCTAAGAACCGGGCAGCGGCACTATTGATGCTGAGAGGGGAACACAGCAGGAAATAAATGGAGCCGGAGTTTAATACTTCGATCGCGGTGTCTTGCCAAATTCCACTCGCGATCGCCTGAAACTCTAAGTGGTTAACAAACCAACTCGATAACGCCTGACTATCCTCTACACAAAAACACACATGGTCAACATTCATAACATTTTCACAAGTGGACACTCCAGCATTTCCAAGTATCCATTTTGCCCTTATGTCAGTCTTTTTGGGTGTCTCTGGGGACTCATTTATTCAGACAGGGGTTTGGGGTTTGGGGTTTGGAGTTCGGGGTTCGGAGTTCGGGGTTTGGAGTTCGGGGTTTGGGAGTTAAATTTATACCAATTTGAGATTGAAACGCGACAGATGGTCTACTGGAAGCGGAAATGTTTCTTTGTCTTGCAACTCAAAACTCAAAATATTTCCTACGGAAACGCTACGCGAACAAAACTCAAAACGGTATTACATCTATCCTCGCCTTCTGTTCCCTGTTCTCCTACTGACTAATCCGGCTCATGTAGGTGCCCCACAGTTGGGCGGCTTGGGCGCTGCTGCCATCGGTGGGGGTGTTGTCGTCATTGCCTAGCCACACGCCCGTTACTAAGCCTTGGGTGGGCAGAAAGCCAATAAACCACAAGTCTACATTGTCGTTGGTGGTGCCTGTTTTTCCGGCGGCTCCCAGACCGATCGCGGCATTTCTTCCAGTGCCGCCTTGCACCGCGCCCTGCAATAGGGTGGTCATGGTGTCGGCAACTTCGGGTTTAATCACGGGCTGATTTTGCTCCGAGTCTTGGTTAAAGGCGTAAATTACGCGACAGGTTTTGAGATTTTTGCGATCGGGGCAGTCTCCGGCATCCAACACCCGGCGGATGGTGCGGGGATAATTGCGAATGCCGCGATCGGCGAAAACGCTAAATGCCCCAGTCATTTCGATGACGCTGACTTCGCTTTGCCCTAACACCAGTCCTGGAACCGATTTCAACGTGGATTGGATACCCATGCGCTTGGCGGTTTGCACCACCCGATCGAGTCCTGCTTCTTGAGCAACTCGGAGGGCGATCGCGTTTTCCGATTGAGCAACCCCACCATACATATCCATGCTGCCGCCACCGGAGCGACAGCCATCAAAATATTGCCCTTCCCAATTCAGCGGCGCACAGGAAAAAGTGGCTCCCGGCGAGATTCCTTGCTGGAGTGCCGCCGTATAAGCGAACACTTTAAAGGTAGAACCGGGCTGGCGGAGTGCCTGAGTTGCCCGATTAAACTGGCTTTTTTTATAGTCCACGCCGCCCACTAACGCCAAGACTGCTCCGGTTTTGGCATCCAGCGTGACGATTGCCCCCTGGGAAAACCCAGAATCGACTCCTGTAGCGCTCACCGTATCGCGTAACGCCGCTTCTGCTTGCGCCTGGATCTCAATATCCATACCCGTTTCAACAATAAAATTCCCTTCCTTGGCAACGTCCACGCCCAGTAGTTTTTCCAAATCGGCATACACCTGATCGTGGTAGTAAGGAGCGCGGATGCTGTCCAGTTCTGCTTTCGCTTTGGGATTTACCTCAATTCGCGATCGCCGTGCCCGTTGCGCGTCTTCACTGCCGATCATGCCGAGTTCCTGCATTCGTTGCAGTACGCCATTTCGCTGGGCGATCGCCTTTTCATAATCTCGCACGGGGTTATACCGATTGGGCGCAGGCAAAATGCCCACCAGCATCGCCGCTTCTGAAAGGGTGACATCCTTGGCTGATTTACCCAAATAAAACTGGGCAGCATCCTCAAATCCATAGGCTCCGCTGCCCATGTAAACCCGGTTAAGGTAAGTCAGCAGCAAAAAGTCCTTGCTATAAAACGTTTCCAGCTTAAGGGCAACAGCAGCTTCTCGCAGTTTCCGAGCAGCGCTATCATCCGTGCCCACATAGCCGCGAAGAATGCTGCGGGCTAACTGCTGGGTCAAGGTGCTAGCCCCTTCGCGAATCGTGCCGCCGCGCAGGTTTGCCACCAAGGCTCGCACCACCCCAACCGGATCAACGCCCAGATGCCAGTAAAACCGCGAATCTTCCGACGCAATGATTGCTTTAGCCAAGTAGGGGGAGAATTCGCCTAACCCTTTCATTTCGCCATGGGTGCGGGTGATGGGCGAACTCAGCGGTGTTTCACCATCACGGGCGTAGATCATGACTGGACCTTGCACCGAGTTGGGCAAGGGCGTAACGTCGAATTTTTGCCATTCTATTAAAACGACGGCTACGGCTATGGCAGAAAATCCCCCCAAGGCGTAAACCCCGTAGCGGAAACCTTTGACGAACCACGGCGGCGGGTCGTTGAATTTTAGCCGGACTCCATCTGCCAGTTCCGCAGGTCCCAAGGTATAGGTATCGCCATGACGCAACACCATCGATCTCACTCGTCGTTTGCCCCGAAAAATGCCGTTCGTGGAGTTTTCATCCTGCATGACGAAGGGCGATCGCCAAAAATAGCCCAAAAATCCGGGGGGCTGTTTTTCCCGATTCAACGACAGATGTACCTGACTGACGACCGGGTTGCGGATGACAATATCGCAGGATTTGGAACTGCGCCCCAACAAATGGCGATCGCCCAACAACGGGAACACCTCCGCCTTGGCAGCATCCGCTTCCTGTATCCAAAGCTCCGGCACTCTTGCATTGGGACTGAGTTTTAATTTAGTCAAAAGTACCTGAGTTCGGGCTTGCACAGCCTGAGTCAGATTCCCCAGAAATGTCTTGGGTGGGCGAGTGGGCGGGGTGGGGGACATGGGAGGTTAGGGGGAGAATGACGAAGGGAGAGTGAGGAAAAGCAGATAAACGGCGATCGCACAAGCATTTCAAAAGGGAGAATCAATCCCGTGTTCCAAGATTCCGGCAATTCAATTTCTGATCTATTTTAGCGGCTGCATCACAGGGCGCGATTCCTTTAGCAGATCTGGTTTACAGAATCGCCGTTTACACTTACCCCAGATCAACACCCAATTCTCGCAGTCTTTCTGCCAAACGGTCTGCGCGTTGCTCAGTGGTTTCCGCCCATTGTTCCGCTTCTCAGCCCCCAGCCCAGCCGAGTCGAGTTAGGATCGACTCCCAACACTACAAAAAAGTCGGCTCCTCGAAAATCTTGATTGTGAACTTGGCGATCGCTGTAGCACTGCCTGTACTCGGTGGAAATCTCCATTCTGCTTCCCCTCGCAAAGTCACGCCCTCTCGTATACCGACTCAACGCGATGTGCGACTTTCCTGAAATACCTGTAAAGACTGCTCACCCTGCGGGAAGCAAGCTTGTATCTTGAAGCTAATCAAGTAAAACGGGACAAGCACCCATTTTGCATGAGAGAGAAGGGTAGAAGAGAGGTTGGAAGCAATCTGAGGCAAAAAGCCTGGGACGTAGATTAAACCCCTTCTACAGCCCTTGACTGTCATCGGGTAGGCTGGACAGCATCTAAGGTCGCTTCTAATGGATGAAGCAGAACCTGCATGAACAGAACAAGCTTAGCAGCGGTGCAGTCTATGTAAATGCTCACTTTTCAGGAGTGTAGAATGGCTGAGCAAATATTAGGGATTGATGTGGGTAAGCAGCAGTTGCATGTTGCCCTGTTACGCCCAGAGCGCAAGCCCAAACTTAAAGTAGTCGCCAACAGTGCCGATGGGCATCAAGCCCTGTTGAGTTGGCTCAAGCATCAGGGGTGCGAGTGGGGTCATGCTTGCCTAGAGTCAACCAGCACCTACGGGGAGGCTGTTGCTGGTTGACTCTATCAGGCAAGACATCAAGTGAGCCTTGTCAATCTAGCCCGGATCAAGGGCTTTGCTCAAGGAGAATTGTCTTGCACCAAAAGCGACACAGCGGATGCGGCTCTGATTGCTCGCTACGTCGATTTCTCCCACCTCTAGAGTCGTCTGGGGATCGTAGGCATCTGGTAGCCGTTCTCCCACTTGCCTCACCTAGTGTTAATCACGGTTGTGTGATGCATTCCTGTGACGCGCTCAATCCCGCTAAACCCCATGCCGTTGACATACTATTTTTAAGCAAGTTGCTCTAACTTCATCGGAGTAGCCTTTAGGAGCAGTGTAAACATCAATAAACTGGCGACGACATAGGGCTTCGCCCCGCCAAAGGCGTACGACACAGATGTGATTTTGTTTACCTCGCATTTTCCCGTTCTTACGGATATGGCTGGAACCGCACTCAGGACATTGCATCAGGTTTAGCTTCAATTCATAGTTCTATCATGCAACGCCCGGAATTAAAGTTAGCTTAAATTACCGGGTTTCGACTCTGCTCAACCTTCTTCCTACAGAGGTATTGAGCGTTGGGCGGAGTCGAAATGCATCTGATAAATAACTGCATCTGCCTACTTAAAATGCCAACGAATTAATGGTGACTTGGTTTAAAACTCAGCCTTCATAATCACAATTTTATCTCCGTTGACTAGGGGGCGGGCGGTAAAGGTCGTTTTTTCTCCAGATTTCAGTGAATTCGCTTGGGTTTTAGTCGAACCACTGTAAACAGGCTTCCATTTCGTTTCAGACTCTCTTTCTAAAACAACATAGTTAATCGAAACTTCTCCAATCGGTTTGCCTGTTTTGTTTTTGGCAAAACCAACTAAAGTACCGTCTTTATAATTGAGGTCTGAAAATTCCAAAATACGCTTCGCCCCAGATTCCACAGCAACTAGTTTCTTGCCTTCATTCGGCTTATCGCTGGGAGAGTTTGGTGATTGGGGTGCGTTTTTTGGGATGGTCGTCCCGGCTTGGGTATTGGTGCTGGGTTTGCTCGATTGGCAGACTGCGGTTAAATCTCTGACTTGCCCTGTCATTTTTTGTTGATAGCAGAAATAATCTGCCTGCATTGGATTTGCCCCAACAGCATTCGATAATGCCATTGAAGCGACTGAAACCAGCCATCCCACAGTC
>JBGTAZ010000406.1:0-19100 GCA_041749615.1 Leptolyngbyaceae cyanobacterium
GATGCAGGCTCCCTCTGATTTGCAAGTGGCGCGATCGGTGTTCAAATATTCCATCTTCTACTTAATGCTGCTCTGTGCAGGCATGGGACTCGACAGTTTGCCGGTGACCCATCACCTCACGGCGATGTTGGGTGAAACTTGTAATCTAATCATCGGCAATGCAAGCCACTCTTGAGCTATTAACCGCGATCGCGATCTTTGCCGAATTGACATCAACTGAACTAGCGCAATTGCAGCCTGGTACGCAAGTGCGGCGCTATCAAAAAGGCGAGATTGTGATGAGCGAAGGCGATTGCTTACCTGCAAAACTCTACGCGATCGCGGAGGGTGTGCTACAAATTGGCAAAATAGCCCCGACGGGCAAAGAAACCATCCTTCGCACCCTATCGGCTGGCGAATTTTTTGCGGCTCCTGCCTTACTGGGCGATGGCATCGCTCCTGCAACGGTGACGGCTAAAAGCGATTCTTGGGTTTTAACCCTTGATCGATCGAGGCTGCTAGAAGCCATTCAACGTCATCCAGACATCGCACTGCGAATGATGGAGGTGTTGAACCAGCGAATTCAACACCTGCATGAAACGGTTCACGGGCTGGTGTCAGAACGGGAGATCGTGCGGCTAGCGAAATTTATTCAATCTCTTGCCTTGCAGTCTGGAACGATAGCCAGTGCAGCGGGTCAGCAGTTGACGGCAAGGGTGTCTTACTACCAAATTGCTCGCAGCATTGGCATTACTTATGAAGAGTGTGTTCGACTGTTTAAAAGAATTCACGCGATCGTGATTTACGATCGCGGCAAGCTGACTATTTTAGATGAGCAAGCGTTAGAGGCGATCGCTTCAGGGACAGAAGCCTTCCATGAGCCATGATTTAAGGAAAAGCAGTGAATCGGGCTGGCAAAACGGCGCTTGCCGCCAAACAATTAGCCCAAACGTGAGCAAGACGATTAAACGCCATGCTCCGAGGAAAATGTGGGGTGATCCCACTGCGATCGCGTAGAATTCGATGCTTTGGCAGCGATCGCGGTTGGAATCGTTGAGGTTGAATCAGGCAGCGGTTGATTGGGTTGCTAAATTCACCACTTGCTGAGCAAAAATGCCAATGTCGAATCCGTCGTCTGCAAGGCGTGGAGCGCATTAGCAGGCATCATGACAAAGACTCCCGGCTGCAAGCGAATCTCGCGTCCTTCTAAGGTCAGAGTTCCTTGCCCTGCCACAACTGTTACAGTGACATTGCGCGGCGAGGCATGTTCGGCGATCGTCGTTCCTGCTGCCAAACACATGAGTCCGTGCTGGGTCTGCTCGTCTTTGTATAAAGGCTTGTTTCGCGCTCCCGTTTCAGGGTAGTCAGCCTGTTCATTGAGATCAGTCACGATAGAAGAAATAGGGGTTGTAGAGTTCATGATTTTTAGTAGAAATTTACTGAGGTGTGCTTTGTGAGTGAGCGATATTAATGAGCAACGTTAATCAGCGATGTGCAACTTTCCTGAAACAACGCAAAGACAGCCCTCACCCTAGCCCTCTCCCGATGGGAGAGGGAACCGGAATCTCTGAAAGCCCATCTCCACAGGGAGAGGGGTTTGGGGTGAGGGCGATTAATTGCACATCGCGTAACGTTAATGAGCAACATTAATCAGCGATCGCGCAGAGGGCAATGTAGCCCAGGTCTTGCTGATAGTGCTGAAAGACGCGGCGCATTGCCAGCACTCGTTTTCGTAAGGGCGGCTGAGTCAAAACGTTCCACAAAATCCGCCCAGCGCCGATCACGCCTTCATCCCGCACCATCTGCTGAGGATTTAACAAATTCATTGCGCCGATGTGGTGTTGCTGCACCGTCAGTCCAGCAGTTTCACAGGCAGCTATCCAATTCGTTGCTGAGAGGGGTGTCGAATTGACCCCAATCGCCTCGGCTAAAGCGCGATGAATTTCGGCTTCTCGATTGTGAGCCGTTAACTCGTGAGAAAGAAACTTTCCACCTGGTTTGAGGCGATCATGAATACTCGTCAGAATTTTTGCTTTCCCGCTGGGTGATTGCATCGTGAGAATGGCTTCTGCAAGCACATAATCAAATTGTTCACTCACGCGATCGAGGTGAAAGATATCGCCTTCGATAATTTGAATCTGATCACTTAGCCCAGCCGCCGCAACATTGGCACAGGCGCGAACAACGCTATCAGGGTTCTTCTCAATGCCAACGACCCGCACGTTATGGCGTTGAGCCAAGGCGATCGCGCTATCTCCAAAGCTAGAAGCCAACTCTAGAACGGTTTCACCTGGTTGAAAGTTTGCCCATTGAAATAATTGCTCAGTGGCAACTCGTCCGCCCGGTCGCAATGTTTTCTTACCCACAGCCGCCAAAATCTGATGTCCTGGCGCAGTTTCAAAATTGAGCTTTGTCTGAGTCATGGTCTTGACCTCACTGGTGAAGCGATCGCGTTTTGGGTCGAATGTAGTCAGAAAAGAGGGGCGCTCAGGGTCAGCCTCTTTTCAAATTCCCAAACCTTGGTCTGACTACTTCTTCACAGTGACACATCCTCAACCTGAGTACTATGAGGTAGCTCATGATGGAAAAGGTCTGCCCCGGGTAGCCCCACAAAAAGTGTTGCGCTTGACAATGAGATTTCAGTATGGATTTTTTCAGCCGTTTTTTCTGCGTATTGCCCGTCGAAATCACTTATACGACATTTTGGGTGCGCTAAAACCATTGTTTCAAGGGATCTCGACCTCAGATTGGTCTTTCCCCCTTAAAATGGAGATTGAGATTTGTATCAAATCGAGGGTCGTGTTATGGCTCCTGCCGTCCTAATTGAAAAGCTACAAAAGAAATACGGCGCAGTGGAGGCAGTCAAAGATGTCTCGTTGCACATTGAGCCAGGAGAAATTTTTGGGTTGTTGGGTCCCAATGGCGCTGGAAAGACCACCGTTCTGCGATGTCTGTGTACTTTGGCAGAACCGGATGCTGGCAGGGTGGAAGTGGCAGGAATCTCGGCTTTAGACTATCCAAAACTGGCAAGGCAAAAGCTGGGATACGTTGCCCAAGAGGTGGCGATCGACAAAGTGCTAACCGGGCGAGAACTACTGCAACTGCAAGCCGCGCTGTATCATCTGCCCCGCGCCATTTTGAGCGATCGCATTGAATGGGTCATCGATCGCTTAGGTTTACAAGACTATGCGAATAAAAAAAGTGGCACGTATTCGGGCGGCATCAAAAAGCGGCTGGATTTAGCGGCAGGTCTGCTGCATCAACCCGATGTGTTGGTGTTGGATGAACCCACCGTTGGATTAGATATTGAAAGTCGCTTAGTCGTATGGAACTTTTTGCGGAAGATTCGCGAAGAGGGCACAACTGTTTTGATCACCAGCCATTATTTAGAAGAGATCGACATGCTGGCGGATCGAGTGGCGATCATCGACAAAGGCATAGTGCTTGCCTGCGGCACCCCTTCGGCACTCAAGGATCAGGTAGGGGGCGATCGCATCACCCTCCGCATTCGCGAGTTTACGCCCCAAGCTGAAGCCGAAACCGCAAAATCGTTGCTAGAATCCCTGCCATCGGTTCAGGAAGTGATCATCAACACGGCGCAAAGCAACTCTCTTAACCTGGTAGTCACGCCTCAAAGTGATGCTTTGCTCACCGTACAGCAGGCGCTTCAGCAAGCCGGATTGCCCACCTTTGGCATCGCCCAATCACGCCCTAGCCTAGATGATGTCTATCTCGCTGCCACCGGACGCACTCTACTCGATGCCGAAATTGCTGCCAGCAGCAGCCGCGACGAAAAAGCCGAACGCAAAAAACAAATGCGATAAAGGATTATCGTCGTCCGCTGCTGGACGAATGATCAGTCCGTAGCTCATTGAGCAAAACCCAATCGTTGCTTAACTTCTTGCCAACTTGAACCAGCGGTTGGACCTCGCCAATATGGCTCCAGGGGACAGGCGATCGAGCTTTTCTTGCAGTTGGGCAAAAACCGCTTCTCCACCGGGCACTTGTCCATTGAGAATTTGCTCTGTCCCAACTGCAATTTTGTGTTGCAGTTCAGCTAATAGACTGGCATGAATGTTAACAGAGTCAATAGTGGGCGTATTTAGCCGATTTAAGTCCCTCCTTATGAAGAGGAATTAAGAAGTTCAGACCATTAGATTTAAGTACCTCTATCTCAAATTTTGAGTTGATGAGTTACAAATCAAGGAGTTTGCTATGAAAGCGGGACAGTACTTTTGTTTAATTGCGGGTATCTTTTTTCTATTGCTTGGAATTGCGGGATTAATCCCAGGGTTGGTTCAGTATACAGAAGCGACCTCTAAGACTAGTGAAGCGTACGGAATGGCATATGGTTACATTGCAGGTGTTATTCCGACGAATGGCAACCATGCTTTTATTCGCATCGTTGTAGGACTTTTAGGAATAGCAGCATCCATCTCTTTAGGCAGTTCTCGCCTTTATAGTCGGCTGCTTGCAGTGTCCTATGGGCTGTTTGCCGTGCTAGGGCTGATTCCTTACACGAATACAGTTTTTGGCACAATTCCAATTTTTGGAAGCGATGTTTTACTTCATGCTGTGAGTGCTGCGATCGCGTTTTACTATGGTTTTATTGCTTCACCAGGGCTTTTAGAGTTGGCTAGCAAGCCCCAGCCAAATCTTCAGGAAACGCTATAGGGTCAAACCACAAGTGTCCGTGATTGAGATGTAGTTTCTCTAGTTGTCCAGTTCTGTGGCTTTTCAAAAAAGGTGTAGAACTGGGCAATTAATATTATGAACTTCGCCCAGATTGAAATTGAGATAACAAGCCGTAGCCCTGTGCAACGTGGCGGAAGCGAGTCAGAAAGCCTATCTAGACTGTGCGTTGGACCTGCTAACTTTGTTCTAAGCTTTCTGACCAAAGCTATATTAGGAACCATTCAGACTACTTTTCTATCTATGATTGAAGTCTGTAGTGAATAGGAAAAGTTTTGGTATCTGATTCAACGTCTCAAGAACCGCTGCCAAAAGTGAGATCGCTGATCATTGCGTGGAGTCTCGTGGTTTTGACTGCCACTGCCGATATCGCGATCGGTGCTTGGAGTCACAGCCTAGCGCTGATTGCTGACTCAGGGCATCTGTTTGCCGATGCCGCCACCTTTGGGCTATCGGTAATTGCAGCCTGGTGGGTAAGTCGCAAAAACCAGCGATCGACCGGCACCTCTCGTCTGGAAGCGATCGCTGCCTTGGTCAATGGCTTAGGATTGTTAGGAATTTCGGCAGAGTTGCTATGGTCTGGGCTGCATCGTTTAGGCGGATCGGCTCCAGAGATTTTGAGCGTCCCCATGGTGACAATGGCGGCAATTAGCTTGATTGCAAACCTAATCAACGTGCGATTGCTGCATGGACACAGCCATCAAGATTTGAACGTCCAGGGCGTTTTTTTACATCTGATAGGGGATTTATTCAGTGCGATCGGCGTGCTGTTAGCTGCGATCGCGGTTTGGCTGTGGCACTGGACTTGGGCAGACTCCGCCATTAGTCTAGTGGTTGCCATCATTGTCGGCGTAAGCGCCCTTCCCCTCATCCGCCACAGTCTGCATTTACTAGTGAACAAAAGCGAGATCGCCGAGTTCAATCAAGCGACTCCCCTCCAATGCATTTGCTGTACCCCGACTGACATTCAAAAGCTTTTTCAGCCCAATTTAGAAGAGTTAATCTAAGCTTTGCACTATCTACTTTTACAAAGAAGCTTTTTGAAGAGCAAGGGATTTAAGCGGTATTTAAAGAACCTTCATGGAAATACGCTATGGGTAGCGTGGGGTAAGATAATGCCAACAGCAGCGAAGCTGAGTTCGCTGAAATGAAGCAGCAGGGGAACAGTCAGAACAATGACACAAAGTGGAGTTGGCATTCGGACGGCTCAAACGAGATCGGAACGGTTGACCGGGCAAATCCATGTTTACGATGGGGCTGGCAAGGGCAAATCGCAAGCGGCACTGGGTGTAGTGCTGAGATCGATTGGATTAGGCATTCACAGCGATTTGCAAACCCGCGTATTGCTGCTGCGATTCCTCAAAGGTCCAGGGCGCACCTACGATGAAGATGCGGCGATCGAAGCTTTGCAGCGCGGCTTTCCCCATCTAATTGATCAGGTTCGCACCGGACGGGCTGAATATTTTGGAGCCGATCAAATTACCCGATTCGACAAGCTGGAAGCGCAGCGGGGGTGGGATGTGGCAAAAGGCGCGATCGCCTCTGGGCTATATTCCGTGGTTGTGCTAGACGAGTTAAACCCTGTCTTGGATTTGGGCTTACTGCCCGTGGATGAAGTGGTCAGCACATTGCAACGCAAACCCGATCACATGGAAGTGATTGCCACCGGACGCGCCGCCCCCCAACCCCTGCTGGATATTGCCAATCTGCACTCAGAAATGCGTCCACACTACCACTCCAAAGCCCAGACTAACGGCATTGAGGGCATTGAAATCTATACGGGCGAAGGAAAAGGCAAATCGACCAGTGCCTTAGGCAAAGCGCTCCAGGCGATCGGGCGTGGCATTAGTCAAGACAAGTCTCATCGGGTGCTGATCATGCAATGGCTCAAAGGTGGCTCCGGCTACACCGAAGATGCGGCGATCGCTGCCCTGCGTCAAAGCTATCCCAATTTGGTGGATCATCAGCGCTGCGGACGGGATGCGATCGTCTGGCGGGGACAGCAGCAAGAATTGGACTATGTGGAAGCCGAACGAGGCTGGGAAATTGCTAGAGCCGCGATCGCCTCTGGACTTTACAAAACCCTGATTTTGGATGAACTGAATCCCACTGTTGATCTAGAACTCTTGCCGGAAGAACCGATTGTACAAGCACTGCTCCGCAAACCTCGCGACACGGAAATCATCATCACCGGACGCTGCAAAAACCTGCCCGCTTACTTTGATCTGGCAAGCGTTCACTCTGAAATGATTTGCCACAAACACTATGCTGAAAAAGGCGTAGACCTAAAACGGGGGGTAGATTTTTAGTATCGTTTTGAGTTTTGTTCGCGTAGCGTCTCCGTAGGAGATATTTTGAGTTGCAAGACAAAGAAACATTGCCGCTTCCAGCAGATCATCTGTCGCGTTTCAATTTCAAATTGGTATCACTTTTGCGCCAAGCTCGGCGTAGTGCATCATCAGTGTTGCCAGGGCATCGAGATCCATTGGCTTAGAAATATAATCATCGGCTCCGGCTTCTAAACAAACGGCGCGATCGCCCTTCATTGCCATTGCCGTTTGCACAATCACCGGAATAGCCTGATAGCGAGAATGCTGCTTCAGTTGACGAGTCAGGGTCAGCCCGTCTGCATTAGGCAAATTCACATCCATCAAAATCACCGCAGGCAGCGATCGCTCCAGCGCACTCCACAGTTCCGCGCCATCTTTTGCCCAAGTCACCTCATAGCCCAACCGACTTAAGTAAGTGAGCAACAGCTTGGCATTTGAAAAATTGTCTTCCACTAACAACACGCGGTTAAATGCAACATCTTGTATGTCCCCAGGCTCATCCGGGCACCAGGCGATCGACCTTGGGGTAGGCTCATCTAGAGCGATCTCGCTGGTTCTATCTTGTGCTTGCATCGTCTCTGAAGCCACCGGTTTAACCACAATTCCCTGACGAACCGATCGCGGACTGGGCTGAGCCAAGGCAGGTTGAACCAAAGCAGGCTGAACCACAGCAGGTTGAAGCATTTCATCCTTCGTCTCGGCATCACAACACTCTACATCCTCCGTCAACCCACCTGTGACCCCAATCGGACTGAACGGTAGCACCACCGTAAACCGAGACCCTTGATTCAGTTCCGAGCGAACCTCAACGTGTCCCCCGTGAAGCTCCGCCAGCTTTTGAGTCAGCACTAGCCCCAACCCAGTTCCTTCACTACGCTCAACAGCGGCATTGTCAATCTGCGAGTAAGGCTTAAACAGATGCGCCTGCTGTTCGGGTGAAATTCCCGTGCCGCTATCCCAGACAGTGAAGTGAATGTGTTCCCCTGTAGACCGCACTTGTAGCCCAACGGTGCCCCGCAAGGTAAACTTAACCGCATTCGCCAACAGGTTGAACAGCATTTGCTTGAGGCGTAAGCCGTCTGCTCCAACTGTTTTTAGATTGGGCTGCACTTCTAGATGCACACTCAAGCCCTTATCGCTGGCTTTTTCGCGCACTAGAGTCAGGCAAATTTTACAAAGTTCCTCCACATCAACTGTTTCCCATTGCAAGGTCATTTGATTGGCTTCGATTTTGGATAAATCCAAAATGTCGTTAATCAATGCCAAAAGGTGCCGACCGCTACTGAGGATGATTTTGAGATATTCCTGGTGGCGTAGGTTCAACGGGTCAAAGCCTTGCGCCTGCAAAAGATGGGTAAACCCCAGAATGGAACTGAGGGGGGTGCGAATTTCGTGGCTGGTATTGGCAAGAAACTCACTTTTTAGCTGATTGGATTGCTCAAGTTCTTGATTTTTTGTCAGCAGCGCTTGATAGTGCTGACGCTGGCTGGAAATCAGCCGAATCTGGTGTAATGCAGCAGCACAGTGTTGAGCAATCCGCTCCAAGGTTTCGTAAGAATAGGGGGACGGAAACGGATCATCCGAGGAATGGCTCGGATCATCGGTTGGATGACCCATCAACAACCATGCGTCACAGCGATCGCCACAATGCTCTCCGCGAATTTCATACACCCGATACGGGCTTTGCCCAGATGAATCAACGCGCTGTTGCACCTTGGCGAAGTCGGAACGGCTGATTGACTGCCCTTGCTTCAAGACAATCTCTTTGCCTTGGGGCAGCGTCCAGGTCAAGGGCGATCGCGCAGATCCAGCAACACAGGTCAGCACAACGTCAGATCCAGCGTGGCGCGTTAAGGGCAGCGCGATCGCGACGGTAGCATGATTGAACAGACGGCTCAACTCAGAAACAACCCGTTGAAAAAGCGCGAACTCAGCGTGATCTGCACTTTCCGGCGTGATTGCCTTTTCATCTTGCAAATACGCAGTCACACACTCAGCCATCTGCTGTCCGAGCGAAGCCACACAGCGTTCATTCCAAAGCTGAAGCTCTAGCGGTTGCATAAAGTCTTTTGATTGCATAGAGACTTTGGTTGGAGAAAGTTTAGACAAAACACACGGCATAAAAAAGCCTGTTCTAATCGATTCGATCGCCGCCAGTGTATATCAGCAGGAGGCTTAAGCTTAAGGGTTTCATTCACTTAAAAATAGAGACCCTGTGACACTTCAATTACTACGTCAAACTAATTTTCGACACCACTCAAGCTCAACATCCAGTGCAGGTTAGCAATAATATTAAGGAAAAGAAGTGAAGCAAGCGTCTTATTCATCTTAGTCAACCCCGTATATCTTCGTATATTGATGGCTTGAACCTCATTGGGACTTTACAAAACAATGAAGATATTACTGACTATATCCGAACTCAAAACTCAAAACTCCACACCCTGCCCCATTCCCTGCTATATCTAGCAATGCTTTCCTACTGGCTCGATGTAGCTTTCTTTGATGTCTCATCCTACTTCTGTTGCGATCGCGGTTCCTGCCACTACCGCCAATATTGGACCCGGCTTTGACTGCTTGGGCGCGGCTCTAACGCTCTACAATTCTTTTACCTTTTCGCTGTTGGACTCTAGCCCAACACCCGTTGTAATCACGGCAACGGGAGCGGAAGCGGCAAAGGTCTCAACTGATGCATCAAACTTGGCATACCAAGCCTTTGCCAAACTCTATGACCAGATTGGGCGATCGCTGCCTGCTGTCAAAATTGACATCCAATTGGGTGTGCCATTGGCGCGGGGGCTGGGAAGTTCGGCAACCGCGATCGCTGCGGGGGTAATGGGCGCAAATAGTCTGGCAGGATCACCGCTGAACCTAGAAGCCGTGGTGAAACTCGCCGTGGAAATTGAAGGACACCCCGATAATGTGGTGCCCGCCCTCATGGGAGGCTGTCGGTTAGCAGCCACGGGCGTGAATGGCGAGTGGCAAATCTGTGAGATTCCTTGGCATTCCAGCATTGCCGCGATCGCTGCTATTCCCAACTTTGAGTTATCCACCGCAGCGGCGCGTAGTGTGCTTCCGGCTAGCTATGGTCGGGCTGATGCCATCTTCAACGCTGCCCATTTAGGCTTACTGCTGCGCGGCTTAGAAACCGGAAATGCCGACTGGCTACAAGCCGCTTTGCACGATCGCATCCATCAACCCTATCGGCAAGCGTTGATTTCAGGGTATGAAGCAGTACAGCAGGCGGCGATCGCTGCCGGTGCCTATGGACTGGTGATTAGCGGCGCAGGACCAACTCTGCTGGCGCTGGCAGAAGTGACCCAGGCAGAACCCGTACAAGCCGCGATCGCCACCGCCTGGAAAAATCACCATATTGACGCGATCGTCACTGTGCTGCAAATTGATCGTCAGGGAGCGATCGCCCAGTTTTAATGAAACTCAAAACTTAGAACTCAAAACTCAAAACTCTCCAACAAAAAGCCCCCAGCTTGAGGCTGAGGGCGACAATCAGGGTGCATCTACCACTTAACTATTCCAAGTTCCTATCCACCATCCGGAAAACTCTGAAAATTTCTAAAAACTCGTTTCCGTCCCTGCTGATATGATGTGCCCTGTGGGATGAGCAGGGAGTGTTTTATGGTAATTGCTTCGCAAGCGCTTCAAGTTCAAAAGCATGGAACTCAGACAGAATACATCTGTCGTCAAGCTTTAAATTTATTCGATTCGCCAAGGCTGGAGCGGTTAGCCACTCAAGCAGCCATTGGTAGACATTTGCGAACTTCCAGAGTGCTGGAACAATTGGAGAGTGACCAAAGTTCAGATGAGATTGCCGTTTGCCTGTGTGAAGATGACTATCCCGGCTGGATTTCAGTCAAAGATCTCGCCCACTTAGAAGCAGCGACTCAGCCCTATCAGCCAATCTCACTGTCTGCCCCAGAGATTCAAGCCAGAATTCCAGAGGCGATCGCTTTCACCCATGCCGCAAAAAATCAGCCTAACTCTTATCTCTGGGGCGGCACCGTAGCACCCAACTACGACTGCTCTGGTTTAATGCAAGCCGCCTTCGCCTCCGTCGGCGTGTGGCTACCGAGAGATGCTTACCAGCAAGAAGCATTTACTCAAGCGATCGCGGTTTCAGAATTACAACCCGGCGATCTAATCTTTTTTGGCACGCCCCAAAAAGCCACCCACGTTGGGCTTTCCCTCGGCGACAATCACTATATTCACAGTTCCGGCAAAGATCAGGGGCACAATGGCATCGCGATCGATGTCTTATCTGATCAAGCAAGCCGCGTCAGTCAAACCTACTACGCTCAGTTGCGAGGAGCCGGACGGATTATTGCCAGCTATCAACCCAGCCGAACCCTGTAGAATCAGATCGCATCCTCTCACGATCCTTGCACCCTACCTTTTCACTTCCGCATGACATCTTTAATTGTTGAAAGCAGCAAATTGTGGGCATCCTCCCTACCGCCCCAAGTCTCCATCGTGGTGCCGATTCATAATGAATATGAAAATTTGCCGCGCTTATTAGAGGCAATTTCTGCCACGCTGATCACTGCCAACATCCACTACGAAATCTTGTGTATCGACGATGGCTCTACCGATGGTTCCGGGGATCTGCTCAAGCAAATTGCCCGCGATCGCACCGATCTCCGCAGTGTGATTTTACGGCGAAACTATGGGCAAACCGCCGCAATGGCAGCAGGGTTTAGCCATGCCAAAGGGCAAATCATCGTGACGATGGATGGAGACATGCAAAATGATCCGGCTGACATTCCCAGCCTGATAGACAAATTGAATGAAGGCTATGACCTAGTGAGCGGCTGGCGTAAAAATCGGCAGGACGCGACGATCACTCGCTTAATTCCGTCTCAAATTGCCAACTGGCTGATCGCCCAAGTGACCGGGGTGAAGGTTCACGACTACGGCTGTTCCCTCAAAGCCTACCGCGCCGAACTGATCGCCGATATGAACCTCTATGGGGAATTGCACCGCTTTTTGCCTGCCCTGGCATTTATTGAAGGGGCGCGCATTGCCGAAATCCCGGTGCGCCATCATCCCCGGCAGTTTGGCAAAAGTAAATATGGACTCGATCGCACCATTCGAGTCGTCATGGATCTGATCACCGTCTTCTTCATGCGTAAGTTTTTGACCCGACCCATGCATGTGTTCGGCTCCATGGGCGTGTTATCCATTTTCCTGGGAACGATAATTGGTTTATATCTCACAACCCTCAAGCTCAGCTTTGGGGAAAGCATTAACCGTCCCCTGCTGATTTTAGTTGTCGTCTTGATTTTGACCGGGGTGCAGCTATTTTGCTTTGGGCTACTGGCAGAACTGCTGATGCGAACCTATCACGAATCGCAAGGACGACCGATCTATCGGGTGCGAGAAGTGATTGAACCAGGACAAAAAAAGGGCGATCTCGAAAAGTTTTGAGTTTTGAGTTCTCTGTCATTCCCCAGTTTCAGTTCCTTTTAGTCTTCGGGTAAAACCCACTTGGGCGGCTCCGTCATTTTTTTCATGCGGGCTGATTCGGCAATTTCTAGCATTCGGTCAAGTGATGTTTCGTTTACAAAACTCACCGCTTTCGCTTTGTACTCCAAATTGGGGCACTTGTCGCCTAAAACACAACCATTGATACAGGCTTCAGCGCAGTTAATCGTAGCGTTCTCCATCTTAAATTCGGCTTGTTAAAAGTTAGTGTTCAGATGCCATTTTACCGCTCTCGTTTCCAAATTTTGCCTAAGGCTGAAAAGATGGGCGATCGCGTTACGATGGGAG
Source organism: Leptolyngbyaceae cyanobacterium (assembly GCA_041749615.1). Classification (GTDB taxonomy): domain Bacteria; phylum Cyanobacteriota; class Cyanobacteriia; order Leptolyngbyales; family Leptolyngbyaceae; genus ULC077BIN1. The sequence goes on from JBGTAZ010000406.1 coordinate 12,786, forward strand.
ATCGATCCAGCGTGGTGCTAGAAGTGGACATAGGGATAGGCTTGGTTCATGTCAACGCTACGCCGCTTGGCAATCCATTTTGATGAAAGCTGAGGTCGCGATCGCAACTCGCTAAAGACGCGCTAAGATGCCTGCAATGCGTTTTCGCGTCAAGATTTTATGAACACGCTGTCCCTTCAAGTGAGTTGGGCAATCGCGTCTTTTCTCAGTGCCACCTTTGCCAGCGCAAAACCGCCAGCCAAATCCAGCACTTTGGAACAACAGGCAAAAGAAGTCGCTGCATTGCTGTCTGGCAAAATGGATACCTCCGCCCAAGCGATCGCCAATCCCAAAGCGCCCAATGTGCAAATGACCACCTGCCGGATTGGATTAGTTACCCAAACCGAACCGCAGTCCATTTATTTGTATCAAGAACAGGCAATGTCCACGACGCTGGATAAACCCTATCGTCAGCGATTTTTGCAAATTTCGCCCAGTCGCCTGAGTCAAAGTGTGCGATCGCGCTCCTTCAAGCCAGCCGATCCAACCCGCTGGTCAGGATTTTGCAATGTCACGCCCAGCCTAGAGCGAACCGTCAACCTCAGCGATTTAGGCACTCCGATTTGCAACGTCTTCCTCAAACAGGTTGGCACGAGCTACCTGGGCAACACTCCCATTGATGGCTGCCCCGCTAACGTGCGCGGAGCCGTTCGCATCACCAACCACATCGAACTCACTGCCAATGGCATGAACACCTGGGATCGCGGATTCGATGCCCAAGGCAAACAAGTGTGGGGCGCAAAAAAAGAATCCTACCAATTTCGCAGACAGTAGAGGAGGAGAAAAGTTTTGAGTTTTGAGTTTTGAATTCCCTGTGCCCTATTCCCTCTCATAATTCGTTTTGCCTGTTAGCTTGATTGCTATCTGGGGTATTTTGAGTTAGACAGGCACGGGGCATAATGGCGCATGAGACTGCAATTTGCCATGGTGTACAAGGTTGGGGTATCGCATGGCTGAGGAAATCGATCGCAAGCTGAAATTGATGGTCGTTGATGACGAACCAGACAATTTGGCGCTGTTGTACCGGACTTTTCGGCGAGATTTTGAAGTTGTTAAGGCAGAAAGCGCGATCGCGGCGCTGAAAATTTTAGATGAACAGGGCGAGATGGCAATCATCATCTCGGATCAGCGAATGCCGGAAATGTTGGGAACTGAATTTCTCAGCAAAACCGTCGATCTCTATCCCGATACGATTCGGATCGTGCTAACCGGCTACACCGATGTTGAAGATTTAGTGGAAGCCATTAATGCCGGGAAGGTGTTCAAATACATCACCAAGCCGTGGGTGCCCGATCAACTCAAGGTCGTGATTCAGCAGGCAGGCGAAACCTATCGCATTGTTAAACAGCGGACAAACGAACTGAGACGCGCCCTGCGTCGTGAATCTTTGTTTAACGCCGTCACCACTGCCATTCGGGAATCGCTCAACTACGACAGTATGCTGCAAACGATCGCAGCGACTTTAGGGCACACCTTTAACGCGAGTGAATGTATTCTGCAACCGGTAGAAGGCGATCGCCTAACGGCTGAGGTTTTTTATCACTCCGCGATCGCGATCACAGACGACAGTAGCCCCACGCAACAATCCCTGTCCACCGATGATCCGCTGATTCAAAATGTTCTGAGCACACGCCAAATTCAGACCGACCAACCAACCCGCGAACCGCACCGATTAATCGTTCCTATCACCTATCAGCAAGATTTCCTGGCGATTTTTGCCATCCAGCGGGCACTAGATGCCGCACCTTGGTCTAGCGAAGACATTACCCTGATTCAAGAAGTTGCGGAACAAGCCGCCCTTGCCATTTCTCAAGCAAAGCTTTACCTGCAAACGCAAACGCAAGCCGAGCAAATGCGCGCCGAGTTAGAAGTTGCCCGTCAAATTCAGGGCAACTTACTCAGGCAAACGTTGCCTGAACTGGAAGGGATGAAAGTTCAGGCATGTTGCTATCCGGCACGGGAAGTGGGCGGAGACTTTTTTGAAGTCTATGCCCATCCCCAAGGTGATGTTTGGCTAGCCGTGGGAGATGTGTCTGGAAAAGGCGTTCCGGCTGCCCTATTCATGGCAAGCGCAATTTCTGTTCTGCGGCGAGAACTTTCTCAGGAAATGCCGCCCCAACCTCATATCGTGATGCAAAACTTAAATCGCAGCCTGTCTGAAGATTTAGTCAGCACCAACTGTTTCATCACCATGGTTTTAGTCTGCTATACCCCATCCACCCCCACGCTGATTTATGCCAATGCTGGGCACATTTATCCCATGGTCTGGTCTAGAGAAACAGTTTCAGCCCACATCGCCCAAGGACAACCCGTGACGATTGAACCGAATTATCTGAAAGTGCGGGGTGTCCCCTTGGGCATCTTGCCTGATTGGAAGGCTGCTTCTGGCAGCACAAACCTCAACTCTGGCGAGATTCTGTTGCTGACCAGTGATGGCATTACTGAAGCAACCATTCACAATGCGGAACCCTCTAATGGAACCAATCAAGCCCATGCCATGCTGCAACAAACCGGGCTATGGCAATTATTGATTCAAGAGCCATCCTCCTTAGATCTGAACCACTTGCTTGCCCAGATTCGATCGCACAATGATATACAAGAAGACGACCAAACTATTCTTTCTTTGGAGGTTCTGTAGCGAATGAGAACTGAACTTCACATCCCCAGCGACTTACAGTTTTTGAGCATCGTTGAGAACTGGCTCTTAGGCAGTTTAGAGGTCGAGCTAGGCAACCATGTCGATTGGCCTCGGCAATCCAATCGGCTCCGCTTAGTGCTGGTAGAAGCTTATTCCAACGTGGTGCGCCATGCTCATAAAGATCAGCCTAACTTGCCCGTTTTAATTCGGTTGGAACTACACGATCGCGACATTGCCCTAGAAATTTGGGATCACGGACAGGGTTTTGACCTGTCCACCTATCTCCCTCCCACACCAGAAGACAAACAGGAGAGCGGCTATGGCTGGTTGATTTTAAATCGGCTGATGGATCGGGTGGAATATCGGTTGCAGGTGAATGGAAAAAACTGTTTGAAGTTAGAGGCGAGCCTTCCCGAAGCAAAACCCACGACCGTGGAAAAGGCTGAAGCGGCACCCACTTTTACAGGCAAAGACGGATAGGGCGAATGACGAATCAAGCTGAATTGTAGAGTGGCGATCAAGGCTGCATGGGCGATCGCGTTTGCACAAATATTCTTGATTTGTCAAGCTTTAAATATCTTCAGCGTTACCCACTTTTCCTCAGGTAGGTGCTGTATGCTGCTTTAGCCGTTGTTCTGTTAAAGGAATTTTTTTGGCAGTTGGTATCCTTCGCCATTTTGCCACTGCTTCATGCTTGCTACTCTATTGGTAGAGTTTTCAAGATATTTAAACGCTGTCTCTAGCGTTTTACCCCATGTTAAGCTAGCGGTTCACAAATGCAGAATCCAATTTGCCAGTTGGCAATAAGGATTTAAGGAACTATTGACGGTTCTTTTAAACGCGCTTTTCTTAAACGCACTTTTCTATTCTCTCCATCGTCCGCTAAAACATGAGGTCAGTTGTGGAAGCAACGGCGATTGAAAATTTTTGGACTGAAGCCCTAGACCGTCTTCAGCTTTTGCTGAGTCGCCCCACGTTTGAGGCATGGATTAAAACGGCGATCGTCGAAGAGTTGAGCGAAGATCGTCTCGTTTTGCGAACGCCCAATCCCTTTGCCCGCAAGTGGTTGCAGAAGTACTACATCAAAACACTAACGGACGTAGTTCAGGAAATTTTGAAGCGTCCGATCGAAATCCAAATGACCGTCGCTTGCGATGATGAAGGCAATCCGGTAGATTCTGATTTCTTCTGGGCGCTGCCGATGGAACCCAACCTTGCCGATTTGACTAGCCCGATAGAGGTTCCTGCTATGACCGTTTCACCTGAGTCAACCGATCGCCCCCGCTCTAGCGATCTCAATTCAAAATATGTTTTCTCTCGGTTGGTCGTGGGGTCGAACAACCGCATGGCTCATGCGGCATCGCTGGCAGTGGCAGAATCGCCCGGTCGAGAATTTAACCCGCTGTTTTTGTGTGGCGGCGTAGGGTTGGGCAAAACCCATTTGATGCAGGCGATCGGGCACTACCGCTTAGAAATTTGTCGGAGTTCACGGGTTTTTTATGTGTCTACGGAGCAATTCACCAACGACCTGATTACTGCCATCCGACGCGACAGTATGCAAAGCTTTCGGGAACACTATCGCGCGGCAGATGTGCTGCTAGTGGATGATATTCAGTTCATTGAAGGCAAGGAATATACCCAAGAAGAGTTTTTTCACACGTTTAATACCTTGCATGAGGCAGGAAAACAGGTTGTGCTGGCATCCGATCGCCCCCCCAATCAGATTCCTCGGCTTCAAGAGCGGCTTTGCTCTCGGTTTTCCATGGGATTGATTGCCGACATTCAGTCGCCCGACCTAGAAACCCGCATGGCAATTTTGCAAAAGAAAGCTGAGTATGAAAACATGCGGCTACCGCGCGATGTGATTGAATATATCGCCTCCAGCTACACCTCCAACATTCGAGAGTTAGAAGGAGCGCTGATTCGGGCAGTTGCCTACATTTCCATCTCTGGGTTGCCCATGACGGTCGCCAATATTGCGCCCGTGTTGAATCCCCCGGTGGAGCAGGTGGAAGCCTCCCCGGCTGAAGTAATGACCATCATTGCAGAAAACTTTAGCGTCCCCATTGAGGATTTGAAAGGTCATTCTCGGCGACGGGAGGTGAGCACCGCCCGCCAGATTGGCATGTATCTCATGCGCCACCACACCGGGCTTAGCCTGCCCAAAATTGGGGAAGTGTTTGGCGGCAAAGACCATACAACCGTGATGTATAGCTGCGATAAGATTGCCCAACTCAAGGAGAATGACACCTCAATGGCACAAACGCTGCGGCAATTGAGCGATCGCATCAACCAAGCTAGCCAATCTCGCAACAAACCCTAAAAAAATTGGCATATTATCCGGTAGTCTGAATTAGTGATTCAGACTATTTTTTGCTGTCAAGAATTTCGTCATTGATCAGCTTGACTTATCAGTCCAGAATCAGAGTTTTCCCCAGAAAATCGGATTTATGGGATTAAAAAATCTTTGCTTTTCTGATTTTAGAGTCGTAAATTTTTGAGTTTAAAGTATGTAAACATCTGTAAACCCCGCGATCGCCTGTGGAAAAAGCCCCCTTTTTCTGTGGATAACTATGGGGAAAATCGGTTGATAACGATCTAGCGATCGTGGAAAGACTCACTAAGTATAAATACTCTGTGGAAATAGCCCGTTTTTTTCCACAAGTTCTCCACAGGCAAAAAAGTGGGAAATTGCGATTCCAGCTTGATCTGACGATCTTTTCCACAGTTTCCACAGCCTCTACTACTACTATTTAAATAAGTTTTTCTTAAGTCCGGATTAATCATGATTGATCTTATGAACGGCAAGAAATCTCCAAACAGGCTCAGGTGGATCGTTTCGAGCAACAGTGGTAGGATCTCCAGACAATGACTTCAGAGCGTCTTCAAATGAAACTGGTCTGCACCCAAAACAGCCTTAGCACAAGCCTTTCTCTCGTTAGCCGTGCTGTTGCCACCCGCCCCACGCACCCAGTTTTAGCCAACGTCCTGCTTGTTGCCAACGCCGAAACCCAGCAAGTCAGCCTGAGCGCGTTTGACCTCAGCCTCGGCATTCAAACCAGTTTCGCCGCCACCGTTGAAGCCGAAGGAAAATTGACCCTACCCGCCAAACTACTCACCGACATCGTGTCTCGCTTGCCAGAAGGAGACATCACCCTGGAAAACAGTTCTGACGACGACGCGAGCTTTCTGACCACGCTTACCTGTTCCTCTGGACGCTATCAGGTGCGTGGCATGAGTGCCGAGGACTTTCCCGAACTGCCCACCGTCACCGATGGCGAGAGCTTGCACCTCCCCTCCGAGGCAATGCTAGACGGCTTGCGAGGTGCCCTATTTGCTGCCAGCGCCGATGAAACAAAGCAGGTTCTCACCGGAGTTCACTTGACCTTAGCAGCGGAAGAGTTGGAGTTTGCTGCCACAGATGGGCATCGCTTGTCGGTGGTGCAAACGACGAATGTAGACGATGAAGGCAATCGAGCTAAAAATAGCACTGCCGAAGATGCCGAAGCGTTGGATGTGACGATTCCGGCAAAGGCGCTACAAGAGCTTGCCAAAATGCTGGAGCGGCAAACGGGCAGTTCGGTTGCGGTGAAGCTCGATCGCAACCAGGTGATTTTTGAATGGGTGGATCAGCGCCT
>JBGTAZ010000407.1:0-7170 GCA_041749615.1 Leptolyngbyaceae cyanobacterium
CCGTAAAGGCGATGGAGAACCGGGCTTGAAAACCCTCTGGCGCGGGATTGGCGTGCTCCATCACTTACTCGAAGGGTCGCAACTCGCCGCTAAAACCTAATCCCTGATGCTATCCTGCCCACTTTTGCGTAATGCATAGCCGTAGGGAGAGGGGAGTAAATTGATCTGGGTCCCTCTCCCGCTGGCAGAGGGCTAGGGTGAGGGCGTTGCGTCTTGGTTAGGCAGGTCTGTTAATACCAATTTAAGCGTCTTGCTTTGGCACAAACTGCAAAGAGACTCCATTCATGCAATAGCGTAAGCCGGTTGGGGCAGGACCATCATTAAAAACATGCCCCAAGTGTCCACCGCAACGACTGCAATGAACTTCAGTCCGAGTCATAAACAAGGCGCGATCGACGGTGGTTGCGATCGCATCATCTAGGGGCGCAAAGAAACTGGGCCAGCCTGTGCCGCTATTGAATTTTGTCTCCTCTGTGAATAAAGGAAGACCGCAGCCTGCACAGACGTAAGTTCCGGGTTCATACACTTTGTCAAGCGGACTGGTGCCTGCTCGTTCGGTGCCATGCTTACGCAATACCTGAAACTGTTCTGGGGTCAGCGTATTGCGCCATTCCTCTTCGGTTTTGGTTACTTCAAAGTCAGTGTTTTGTGCCATTGCTCGTCAAAAGTGAAAAATCGGGTAGGAACAGAATCGGTTTGCGTGAAATCCCCTCCTCGGAAATTTATTGCCAGCAACCATCGATCTGCTCGTAAACCTATTGTAAAGAATGCAACTGGCTGTGCCCAATTTGGCAGACTTTTTTGCAGTTTAGGTTGTGGATACCCCTACAATAGCTGCCAGCACATCCAAGCGTTTTAAGCAGTATGACTCCCCACTCAGATTCTCATTCAAAAACAAAAATGGTTTTCATTTGCGGATCGGCTCTTCGAGGGCAACCCGATCATGCAGGAATGCAGTCTTCTACCTTTATTTGTGAGACTAAAACCAAACCGATCTATCGAATGCATTCAGCGGCAGAAGGATGGCATCCCGCGATTTATGGAGTGGCGGAAAACGGGGTTGCTATTCCAGGTGAGGTGTATGAAATGCCACTGGTTGATTTTGAGCGTCTGTGCGCTAATGAACCGCCTCACATGTATCCCGCAGAGATACTTTTGGAGCAAGGAAAAGGGGCGATCGCGTTCTTTTATCCTCAAGAACTGGTTGAAAAATATAACTGGCTTGATATTTCCGATTATGGTGGCTGGGCTGCTTACAAAGCTGCTGTTAATCAATCCTAGACGCGATCGCGCAACAACACCAGGTCGTGACTCAAAAATAACTAAGCAACGACTAAGCAACGACGTTATTTTCAACAGCAAGCTGAATGATAAACTCAGCGCCCTCATCCAGTTTAGAAATTACTTGAATCGTACCTTGATGATTTGCAATAATTTGCTGGCAAATCGAAAGCCCTAAACCCGTGCCTTTGTCTACCGGTTTTGTGGTGAAAAACGGTTCAAAAAGCTTCGTTTGTACCGCTAATGGAATGCCTAATCCGTTGTCTTTAATTTGGATTTGAATCCGGTTTTCATTCAGGGCGCTGGTGCGAATAATAATTTCTTTTTTCGGTCGATTGGGTTGTTCCAATAAAGCATCGATCGCGTTATTGATGATATTCATAAACACTTGATTAAGCTGGGCAGGATAGCAGTCTATTAACGGGATGTGTCCATAGTCTTTAACCACATTAATTCCAAGTTTAAGCCGATGACTGAGAATAAGTAAGGTGCTATCAATACCATCGTGAATGTTGCTTAATTTCATTTCTTGATGGTCTTGGCGAGAAAAGTTTCGCAGCGACAGCACAATTTGAATGATGCGTTCAGACCCCATACGAGTAGACCTGAGCATTTTTAGCAAATCATCCATGACAAAATCGTAATCAATCTCTTCAAGATAGTCTTGAATCACGGGATCGGGTTCGGGGTAGTATTCTTGATAAAGCTGCAATAGCTTCATCAAATCGTGGACGTAGGCATCAATATAAGTCAGATTGCCAAAGATAAAGTTAACTGGGTTATTGATTTCATGGGCGACTCCTGCCAGCATTTGCCCTAAGCTTGATAACTTCTCTGTTTGAATCAGTTGGGCTTGAGTTTGTCGGAGTTCTTGCAGGGTTTGTTCGAGTTCTTTAGCGTGGGCTTGAGCAACCAGCGCAGCGGTATGTGCCTGTCGATTGAGATAAGCCTGTGAGTGGTAACGAATTCGGGCGACTAGCTCAATTTGGTTAGGCAGTTTGACTAAATAATCATTCACCCCGATCGCAAACGCTTCTGCTTTAGTTTGGGGGTTATCATTGGTGGACAGCATAATGATGGGCACATCACACGTAACTGGATTGTCCCGAAACTGCTTAACCAGCGTCATGCCATCGCTATTCGGTAAAATTAAATCCTGTAAAATTACCGTCGGCGCAACCTGGGTCGCAATTTGAATCGCCTTTTCTGCGCTAGAGCAATAGTGATAGGTTAGGTTTGCTTCTGCTTCTAACATGCAATGAATCGCTTCGTTGACAGTCGCTTGATCATCCACTAGCAAAACCGTGATGGCTTGTTGGTGAGCAGGAATGAGCACTGAAGCAGGCAAGTGTGGGCTTGTTGCACCCTTGAGGACTGGATTCATAACGGCAAAAGTACCGAACGTTTGTAGATACTGGGTTTAGTGTTCCCTGCTTTCTAAAGAAGCATCACCTGGGGAGCAGGGAAGAGGGAAAAGGGAAGGGGGAAAAATATGAAGGGATGGAAGGTGAACGGTGCGATCTCGGTGAGTCTGTGGCTGCTAGTGGAATCATGGGCGGGGATTGCCTTAGCGTTGCCGCCTGCGGTGGAGACCCCGGAGGAGGTGCTGCGGACAGAGATTATTTTGGATGCGCGATCGCCGATTGATGGTCAACCCATGACTCCTGCTGACTATGCCAACCTGCAAAATGAGCTAAATGCTTCTATTGAGCCGCCCATTGAGCTTTCCGATAAGTTGGTGAACACGGTGAAGCTCTTAAAACTACGCAAGTTTGTCAAAAAATACTTGCCCTTTATTCCGCTGAAATAAGCAGTACGGAGTACGGAGTTCATCGGGTGGGCACTGTCCACCATGCTAAAGCGTAGGGCTGCACGGGTTCATTGGTTTGCTGTTTGAACTGCACTCGAATTTTGTAGCGTCCTGTGGCTGGAACTTTGTCAAAGATATGTTCAAGGCTATCGACGGCGCTGATGGAGGAGCTAACGGCTTTTTGAATCTGGGTGTCTTCCGCTTTCATCAGATAAAGATCGAGGTTATTTAAGCCGCGATCGCGAAATTCTTCTCCTAAGGTGTATTCTCCATTCTGGTCTTTGTCAACTAGGTCTACCAAGCGGTTCCAGGTCAACGTCACTGACACAAAGCTACCTTTTTGCAGCCTTTTTTCGAGCAGGTAATCGCGGTAGGCAGGGGCGGGAGTTGGCGACTGGGAGTCAGGATTGCTACCAAGATTACTACCAAGATTGCTACTAACATTGCTACCCACGGTGCGATAATCCCAGCCGATCGCGGGGATGGTGGCTTCTGGAGTCCATTGTCCGGCGCTAAACTGCTGATAGGCGCGAAAGGCGTTGAGTTGCCCGGTGCCCATGTGAGCATGAAGCGGAATTTGGGGATCGCGATAAGCATCGGACTGTAACCAGGTGCGATTATTTTTATCGGCGATCGTCCGGCTCATCCCCAGCAACAGTCCGTTGCCTGAGTCTTTGATTTTGTCAGCGGCATTGAGCAACACGGCTTTCATCACTTCCGATCTACGGGCATCAAGAGTCCAGGGCAAAGAGCGATCGCGCAAGCTTTGCCGAATGGAGGCATCGCCATATTCTTGCAGCAGGGCGATCGTGCCGGTGACATGGGGTGCCGCAAAACTGGTGCCGCTGGATGTGGTAATGCTGCCGTTGGGGTTAACCAATGAGACATCGTGACCTGGAGCCACTAGCGCGATCGCCCGTCGAGGTCCCACATTGCTTTCCAATCCTTTCGTTGCACTACTGGTTGGGTCGCCCAAATTGGCAAAATCCACTCTAGCGAATAGCTCTTGAACCCGTGCTGTGAAGGCAACATTTACCCCATTGAAATTATCGGTTGGGATCGAAATGCCGCCCTTGCCCTGATTTCCAGCGATGACATACAGCACATTGTGAACCCGCGCTGACCAGTCAATGCACTGAGTTAATAACGCATTCCCATCCAACTGGGGTTTGGTACGCGGATCAAAACGTAACGATTCACCAAAGCTAAAGTTGATTGCCCGAATATCGCCACCATTTTGCAGCGCCACATATTGAGCGGATAAACATTCTTCTGGCTGCCCATAGCGACGCGGAGTGCCAGAGGCAGAGGAATAAAGCCGTGCCCCAGGTGCCACGCCCCGCGCCATTTTAGCGGCACTAATCATAATGCTGGCAACATTTTGGGCATGGCTATCTACATTTGTATTGGTACGGGCACGAGTGTCGCGATAAAACACTTGCGCTAAAGTCATGAAGCGATTTTGCGCGACGGCTTTATCAATGCCAAACTGCCCCGGACGACCGATTTCCACCTGCCCGATCGCAATTTTTTTGCCTGTAAGATTGTAGGGCGGCAACTGTAATCGCAAGGCATCAATGCCTGTTTCACCCATTGAAGTAGACCGGAGCGGCTTCGTCAGATTTTTTGCCTGTCCCGGCACCGTTAAAACTCCAGTCCAACCGATGCCAATTCCCAGGAGAATCACTCCAATTCGATTAAAACACCGATGAATTTGATTGATTTGCCCTGCCACAATTTCACCTCTGCCCATTCACCCGCCCAACGTAATAAATCAAACACATCACAAATACCTTTATTTTAGTATCTGCTTTTTTTGAGTCACCTGGAATGGTCTTCAGTGTTCTCAGCTTATTTCAGTCGCGTTTCGCGTAAAATAGCAGCCGGGTAGGAGCAGGAGCATGGCACAATCTTTATAAAGACTTAACAAGCCGCTTGTCAGAAGCTTTCAGATTGTTAAAATAACTACATTCCAGGACGCAGGAGCTAAAGAACACCATGACCACATCCCAGAAAAAGATCGCGATCGCCCCTTCCATTCTGTCGGCAGATTTTAGTCGGTTAGGAGATGAAATTCGTGCCGTGGATGCGGCTGGCGCAGATTGGATTCATGTGGATGTGATGGATGGTCGCTTTGTCCCCAATATCACCATTGGTCCATTGATCGTGGAAGCCATTCGCCCCACCACCCAAAAGCCGCTGGATGTGCATTTGATGATTGTGGAACCAGAGCGCTACGTGGCGGATTTTGCCAAAGCCGGAGCCGATCACATTTCAGTCCATGCAGAATCGAGTTCTACGATTCATATCCATCGGGCATTAGGACAAATTAAGGAATTAGGCAAAAAAGCGGGTGCTGTCCTCAATCCGGGTAGCCCGTTGGAACTGCTAGAGCCAGTCTTGGATCTATGCGACATTATTTTGCTGATGAGCGTTAACCCTGGGTTTGGCGGTCAAAGCTTCATTCCTTCAACGCTAACCAAAATTCGCAAGCTGCGCCAAATGTGCGATGAGCGCGGTCTTGATCCTTGGATTGAAGTGGACGGTGGGTTGAAGGGGAACAATGCTTGGCAGGTGATCGAAGCGGGGGCAAATGCGATCGTGGCGGGGTCGGCTGTGTTCAATGCGCCGGATTATGCCGCCGCGATCGAAAGCATTCGTCACAGCAAGCGCCCTGAACTAGCGGCTGTGTAGAAGCATAAGAATTTTTCATGAGCCAGCAGGCAGCTTTTTCTAGGCTGCCTGCTTCTTTGTCAAATATGGTTTCTGTCCGCAGGGTTCCGTGCCAATTTCTTCGACTTGACGCAAGGTCAAGTCAACAATTGTTCGTTATTCCTTACTTCTCAAGGATATTTGTGTCCTAACCTTATTCAGTAGTTCATCAACAGAAAATTGGATGCAAAAACTTTTTACTGATTTTTTATTATGGTTTTGAATGTTGGCGATCGCGCTCCTAATTTCAGCTTGCCAGATGCCCAGGGCACCATTATTAATCTGGCGGATTTACAAGGTAAGCGGGTTGTCTTGTACTTTTATCCCCGTGACAATACCCCCGGCTGCACCACACAAGCCTGCGCCTTCCGCGATTCCTACGCCGAATTTCAAAATCGAGATGTCGTTGTATTAGGAGTCAGCACCGACGATGCGAAATCTCACGATAAATTCACCACGAAACTCAATCTACCCTTTCCGTTGCTGATCGATGAAGCGGGCACCGTTGCCACGGCTTATGAGAGCTATGGTTTGAAAAAGTTCATGGGCAAAGAATATGTCGGCATCACTCGCAATACCTTTGTAATTAGCCCAGAAGGAACGATCGCAAAAATCTATAAAAAAGTCAAACCTGCCACCCACATTGAACAGGTTCTCGCAGATATTGGCTGAAGCAATTGCCCCGTTTAGAATGGCAAATAGATCCACTACGATCGCAAGCATCTACCATTTGGATTTTAATCGTTATCCCGTTGAAGGGTGGTTCACTGATTGCAGTCACCCTGCGATCGCAGTGCTATTTCTTGCTTGTTCTCTCAATATTCTGCAATAGCAGTTACTTAGCTTATGGGTCAGTTATGGCATTTTGCACAAACGGTCTTGGGCATTATTTTCCGCCATCCCGTTACAGGCACTAGCATTATTCCCCTATTGCCCGATGGTCAGATTGTGCTGGTAAAACGACGAGACAACGGTAAATGGGCACTTCCCGGCGGCATGGTCGATTGGGGCGAAGATATTGAAACCACCGTGCAGCGCGAGTTAGAAGAAGAAACCGGACTTAAGCTTGCGAAAGTACGGCGCTTGGTTGGCATTTATTCATCCCCCGAACGGGATGGGCGAGTTCATTCGATTTGCGTGGTGGTGGAAGTCGATGCGATCGGAGCAATGCAAATTCAAGATCCAAGAGAAGTGTTAGACATTAAAGCTTTTCCACCGGAATCAATCCCGATTGGCACGCTTTCTCACGATCACGATCGCCAACTCCAAGATTACTTCAACGGACAGACAACCTTGGCGTAGCACCTCATTCAATGCTCGTAGGGAGCTTGGTTTATGCCCTACGAGTATTGACTTATAGCCAGCGA
>JBGTAZ010000408.1:0-8961 GCA_041749615.1 Leptolyngbyaceae cyanobacterium
GAATATTGCCTCGTTGCCGAAATTCAAGACCAGCTTGCAGGCTTTATTCTCGGCACTATTATCACGAAAGCCTCTCTAGCTTACGGCTATATCCTCTGGCTTGGCGTGAACCCAGCCTTTCAGCGGCGCGGTGTTGCCGATTCATTAGTCGATCGCCTAGTCGAGCGAATGATTGATGATGGTGCCCGGTTTATGATGATGGACACTGACCCGGAGAATATTCCAGCCGTCAACTTTTTTACGCGCAAGGGGTTTGGCAATATTCGCAAGCACGTTTTCCTATCAATGGATTTGAGCAAACATGAATATTACGGCAAACTGATTGCCTACGAACGCGAAAAAGCAGAGCGCAAAATCTGGAAACGCCCTCGCCGTCCCACAAAATCTTAGTGATGCAACGGAATTTCCAGGTGAAGTGAAGTCTATATGGGGAAGTTGAAATGCTAGATTCCTAATTCTCTCAATCGTTCATGCCGACCAAAAATGTTGTTTGTAATTTTTATAGCGGTCTGCTTATGACTTGCCAAACACAACGCATAAAGCGCTGAATTTGTTGAATTTCGCATGAGAACAGGTCTGCTAACGTGCGGGAAAAGAGATCGCAATTGCTCTGTATACAGACGTGCTAGCCATTCAGCCTGAATTGGGTCACGACTTGATGTCGGCTCCGCTAAATTGCCAAATAGGTCTTGCTGGACTACAGATTCTCGATAAATTTGAGTAATCCAATCTGTAGTACCCATTACCTTATTCAACTGCTCTACTACTTCTGAAGACGGATTTTGATCTCTAGGAAGAAGGCGAGTAACTCCCATTACTGAAAAGTTGATAAAAATATCACAAGTTTTAGTCTTCGCCAGTTCTGTGACTGTTTCCCAGTCCACCTGCAATCCATACGGATCTAAGAAAACAAATGCCCTTTGCTTTGACGAATAGGAAATTTGTGGAATTATTTCGTTACACAAGACCTCATTACAGTTGCCCCGACGTACATCAATTGCACAATCTGGAAACTCTTCACGTAACCCTTCTACGCGCTCTATGCGTCGCGGAGAAACGTCAATAAACCAATAGCCATCAAATCGAGGCTCTGTTTGTAGAGCGCGTAAAGGAGAACCGTTAATATATCTCTGTTCATCCTCAGTAAGAGTGTGTCTATTGCTAGGCAGAAAAGGTAGAGTTTGCTGGGAACTATCTACGTTTTGCCGTTCATTAGTTTTTGCTAAAGGTCTAACGGAGCCTGCGAAAGCATCAATGTAGTAATAAGCCCTGAGCCAATCTTTCTTCTGTTCATTCATGATGACAGAATACGCTTTGAGATACTTCGCTAGTAAATCTAACTTCTCCTCCGACCACCGCCCAATGATATCCTCACCCTCGCTACCAATCCGGCTCATGGTTAGACTCTCTTTTACTTAGCAGAGATTAAATGCTTCTGTTCTAACCTATTAGACTTTTTATGCCTAGAAATTACTTCTTTTTGCCATTTGCTTGTATGTTCATGCCAAACTGCTGGCATCTCATCCCAAATATCCCCATCAAGTTCTCTGCCGCCAGATTTGGAGTGATTTCCTCCCCACTGCTTAAAGAAAAAGGGAACGTCGGCTTCTCGTGTCTGGTACAGAATATCTCTAACCCACGCTGGCTCTATAGGACGATGCTTATACCCAGACTCACCACCAACAATGACCCAATTGATTCCCTCTAAATTTAGGCGAAGTGCTCCTAAAAGAGGTTCGCAAGAAAGGAAGCGAACTTTTGATGGCACTTGTCTTAAAGCATCAATTCTGTGGGTGTACTCTTGACTCTCTACCGATACACCGACCCAGATATTCTCAGACCATTCAAGCTGAGGAGCTAGCTTTGCCAAGTTTCTATCACGCTTAGTTAAGATTTGGTATATGTGCCAAGGAGTCTCTCGCATAACAGCGAAAATTTCTTGCAGATAGGCAAATGGCACGTCGTCATGAAAGAGATCACTCATAGAGTTCACGAAAACCTGACTGGGTGTACGCCACTTCTTTGGTTGCTCTAGACGATCTCGGTGGAGCGTCAGCTTAAAACCCTGCGGAAAATTGTTAGGAAAACGCTCTGTCAGCGCTTCAGCATAACAATAACGGCAACCCGGACTCACCTTATTACAGCCAGTGGTTGGATTCCAGGTTTTGTCAGTCCATTCAATACCAGTGTTGCTGCTTGACATCTCGATAGTATATACCTTTCAAGATCAGTCATAGATTCTTATTATAGTACGAAGGATCTATTCTTGAAGTTCAACTTAGTCGTTTGCACTAATGTTCTTGGGCAGAGGCAGCCAGAGACTTTGCAAAAATACAAGCGGGTTGACCAAAGCCGCTTCACCAGGGTTGTTATGCCACCGCTGCTTTAGCAGTATTCCGGCTGCAACCGATAGGATTCTGCAAATTACTTCCGACCAAAATCAGCAGGAATTTCACCCCAACACTTTGTATCCCACTTTAAAAGTGGATTAGGCCACTCGTTATTTTCTAACCACCTTAATCCTCTTTCCACTAAGGTAAATATCTCTTCATTACTGCTACTTCTTTCCAACTTCGTTCGTACTCTTTTATTCCTGACCCAAATAATCGCCGTCTCTGAATCGGAATAAACAGGTATGTTGCTCCCCCGATTCCTAAGATGAGCAAGAGCATGAACAACAGCTAAAAACTCTCCAAGGTTACTTGTACCATTAGACATTGGTCGTTTGTGAAAAACTACTTCGCGTGTCGCTGTGTCCATACCTCTATATTCAACATCACCAGGATTCCCAATGCATGAGGCATCAACGCAAATGCTGTTCATGACTAATTCACTTGCAGGGACTACATATTTCTTTGCTTCTCTCCACTTCACTTCCTGCTGTTCAATGGGAAACAGTAATGCTTGGTCAGTAAGTCCTAGGGCTGCTTCAGCTTCACCTCTGGTTTTAAAGGATTTATACAACGCACCACTAAACCCGTTGATTTGCTCCTCACAATCTGCCCAGTTTGCAAATATGCCTGTTTTTCTACCTTTAAGGACTGCATAGTACTTCTTGGATGTCATATGATTTCATCCTGTCTTTTATAAGAACAGGATTCCCAAAATTCTTAGCTGTTTGCCGATACAGATTGAGATGATCTCCCCACCAACATATGCCACGCCACTTTAACCACTAACAGGCACACTTACAGCTATGTCCCCACAAGGACTCGCAACATAACAACTTTTCAGTCATATTCATGCAGTGTCTTTGAAAAAGAATTGCTCTTGGTAAGTAAGTCTATGCCCAATCAACCGATGCAATGGCAAGTTCAAGTTTCTGCGCCGCCGGATGGGTTTGTGGCACAGGTCAAGCAGGTTGTTCAAGGGCGTAGCGAATACTTAGCCCAAGCGCTTTGGCGACGTGGCATTCAGGATGTTGACTCGCTGGCAGGATATTTGAATCCGGCTGAGTATGTGCCGACGAGTCCGTTTGCCTTTGGGGAGGAGATGGATTGGGCGATCGCCCGACTCAAGCAAGCGCGGCAAACTCAAGAAATTGTGGCGATTTGGGGAGATTTTGATGCGGATGGCGTGACGGCAACGGCAGTGTTGTGGGATGGCTTGGGGCAATTTTTTACGCAGCAGGAAACCTTGCTCTACTACATTCCCAATCGCTTAACGGAATCTCACGGGCTATCTCGGCAAGGGCTGGAATATTTGCATACGAAGGGCTGTCGCCTGATTGTGACCTGCGATACGGGCAGCACAAATCTAGAAGAAATCGCGATCGCCCGTGAGTTTGGCATCGACGTGATTGTCACCGATCATCACACCCTGCCGAGCGATCGCCCTCCAGTTATCGCCATTATCAATCCACGCTACTTTGCAGCCACTCATCCCTTAGCAAGCTTATCGGGCGTGGCAGTTGCCTACAAGCTCGTGGAAGCGCTGTATGAAACACTGCCAGATGTGCCGCAGAAGCCTCTGGCTGAACTGCTGGATCTAGTGGCGATCGGGCTGATTGCCGATTTGGTGGAACTCAAAGGCGACTGTCGCTATCTAGCGCAAGTGGGCATCGAACAATTGCAAAAACAGAGCAATCCACTCACCATGACTCGTCCCGGTGTGGCAAAACTATTGGAATTTTGTAAGCGCACGGGCGATCGCCCCACCGATATTTCCTTTGGGTTAGGTCCTCGGATTAACGCCGTCAGCCGTATTCAAGGGGATGCCCATTTTTGCGTCGAGCTTCTCACCAGCCAGGATGTTCACCTCTGTACCCAGCTAGCCGAAGCCACCGAACTCGCCAACGCCCGCCGCAAAGCCTTGCAAAAAGAAGTAGCGCAGCAAGTCACCGCGCGGATTGCCCAACTGGACCTTTCCACCACTCGCGTGATTGTGCTTGCCGATGACCAATGGCACCTCGGCATATTGGGTCTCGTCGCCGGACAGATTGCCCAAGAATACGGCAGACCCACGATTTTGCTCAGCACAGAAGAAATGGCGATTCCGCTTGCCCGTGGTTCGGCTCGTTCAGTGAACAATATTGATCTATATCAACTGGTGAAGGGGCAAGCGCATTTACTGCATCGGTTTGGTGGACACCCCTTTGCGGCGGGGCTGAGTTTGCCTGTGGAAAATGTGCCGCTATTTATGGAAGCGATTAATCAGGAGTTGCGGCAGATGGATAGAGGGGCGATCACTCCTTCCCTTCAGATCGATCTAACCGTGACGGTTGTTGAGCTTGGCAAGGAGTTATTTCACGAGCTAAAGCTGCTGGAACCGTGCGGCATGGGCAACCCTAGTCCCAAATTGCTCATTCAAAACTGTTGGTTTGAAAAGGTGTGGAATAAGAATATTAAGGATCGGCGCGGCGGCAAGGTGCAATACATCAAAACCGAGTTTGAACTGCGGGATGATTCCACGGAGCGGACTTTTCCGGGCGTATGGTGGGGGCACTATCAAGATGAAATTCCCCAGGGACGCTGTGATCTAGTAGTGGAGCTAGACAGCAATACCTATGAGCGTCGTTATGAAGTGCGGATTGTGGCAGTTCGCCCACGGGAAGTCATTCAGCGACACGATGATATCCTTCCAGGGGATTGGCTGTGGGATTGGCGGGGATTGGATCAGGCGACGATCGCCGCCAACATACAACAGCAGCAGGTCGCTGGAAAAATCCCTTTAGTGATTCAGCAGGTTCCCACAAGCTGGACGGAATTTCAGGTGTGGTTTCGGCGTGCCCAACAGGAGCAACGATCGCTGGCGATCGCCTACACCCTACCCATCCCCCCGCCGCCCATGACCATCTGGCAGACTTTAGTCGGCATTGCCAAATACCTCAGCCGCACCGGAAAGACCGCGACTCGTCAGCAATTGCTAGACAAGCTGGAACTCAGCGATCGCGCCTTACAGCTTGGCTTCAAAACCCTGACGCTGCTCAACTTTGAGGTTCAGCACCACGATCAAGCCTTTGCGATCAGCGGCGATGCGATTCGTGAAATAATCTCCACGGAAATCACGTCAACCGAAACTTCTTCAGCCCTAGGTGAAGTGGTTCAAAACTTTTTCAATGCCGTCAAAGAAGATCAATTTCGTCGTCAATACTTCTGTCAAGTTCCGATCTCCATGATTCGCGCCCTGGTTTTGCAAGGCTGAAATAAGGAGTGAAGGAGTAGAAGCAACTCAAAACTCAAAACTCAAAACTTAGCCCTTTTCCCCCTACGAAGCCGAACGATTGTTGTAATCTGTTGTCATCAATCCTGAACGGCTCGAACGACGAACAAAGTTCTTTAACATATAAGCAAGATCATCGGGAGCCAAGGATGCCGATAGCGCATCTATGGTGTTGATTGTGCCAGATTCATGCAGGTCATACAATGCCTGGTTGAGGGTTTGGCTACTATCCACCCCTTCTTCCATGAGGGAATAGATATCATCGAAATCGCCCTTGAGCAGATAATCGCGAATGGTTGCCGTGTTGACCATAATTTCCAGAGCGGCGGCGCGCCCCCCTTCATTGGTGGGCACTAAGACTTGAGCAATCACCGCATTCAAGGCATCCACAATTTGGGTGCGAACGGTTTCTTGTTCTTCGGGGCTATAAAAGTTCAGCAGGCGTTTGAAGGCGTTTACGGCTCCTTTGGTATGCAGGGTGCCCAAAACGAGGTGTCCGGTTAAGGATGCGCGGATGGCAGTGTCTACGGTTTCGCGATCTCGCATTTCCCCAATTAGAATGATATCCGGGTCTTGACGCAACGCTGACCGGAGTGCATCTTTAAATTCGTGCGTGTGTAGCCCCACTTCCCGCTGGGTAAACAATGCCTGATTCGACGTATGTACATACTCAATTGGGTCTTCGATCGTGACGATTTTACGGGGGTAGGAGTCATTCACATGTCGCAGCATTGCCGCCAAAGAAGTCGATTTACCAGAGTTGACCGATCCAGTAAGTAACACCAAACCCTGTCGCTCTTCGGCTAAGTAACCCAGCACCGCCGGTAAATTCATCTTTTTCAGCGTTGGCACATTCAATGAAATTAGCCGCAGCACCATAGAGCCGCCCATCATCGACTGAGCACAGTTGATCCGACACCGCACTAACCCTTCATACAAAACAGCCGTGTCTAACTCTTGAGAAACTTGAAACTTTTCTCGCTGGACAGGCGTGAGCAGCTCAGTCAAAAAATCATCAAACTGGGCGATCGCCACTCGACCGTAGGATGATTGGAGAACCATTTTGCCCTGAATCCGAAATCGCGGGGCTTCGCCAACTTGCAGGTGAATATCTGAAGCCTTTTGCTTGAAGGCATCTTCGACCATGCCGCGCACGGTTCCATGCTTCAGAACCTCTGTATCCGGTTCATCTAAAGCAATGCTGTAGAGCCGCAGAGAATCAGTGCCCTGAGCCGTAGGCGCACAAATCAAGCGCCCTTGCATAAATCCTTGAATTCGCACATCGCTGTCTAGCCTGCGGGTGGTGGTGTAATGCTGAATTTGTTGAGGCGAAAGCACTTCTTGGAGGTAGTGCTGAAACATATCGGCGGTGACTGTAGAAAAATGCCCTTGGGGTCGCATTTCGCCGTTGATGCGATAAAACGGGGGGCGACCCATTTGCAGGTAAACCACAGAAGCCCCGCGATCGCAAGCATCTTGAATAATCTGCCGGATAGAAGCAGGAGCATTAAGTTGAGTTTCAGGAGAAACTTGAGTACCAGTCATGGTGGTGTTGTGCGATATGACAAGCAATAAATTAAAGACAATGCTTTTTTAGTAGGTGAAAGGGTTGGATTGATGACGGTTAGGAGTCGAGGACTTGTCCATGTAACTCGATTAAGGCTTCAGTCAATTGAGTCAGACGGCTCTCCAATTTGCGTTTACGACTTGAAAGTTGTTGAAAGCGTTGAAAGCGCGCGATCGCTAAACTAACATCGGGCACCTGTTCCGCCGGACAATCCCGCACCCAGGGTTGACCCGCCTCGCTCAGTCCGCAGAGTCGGTAGCCACTGCCGTTCTCCTCAGTTTCCATCCATCCGTCTACCATCGGTCCTTCGGCATAGATTGCCTGAACTTGTTGCGTTATGGTTTGCAAAACGGTTTGCCAGCCGCCTATGGTAGACTGCATTTCTTGCAATAAGCTGACGGCAAGAGAGGCATTGACTGGCAAATTCCAGGCAGAATCGGTAGGGGAAGGGGCGGCAAAGGGCAGGTCGAGAGGCTCCGCGATCGCGCCTTCTGCCGCAATGTCGTAATTTGCCGAATAAAATGGCAGTAATAAATGGGCTGCCGTTGTCCACGGTTCATTGCCAATGGATTGCTCTACCGTGTGAACATCCATTTGCTGGAGGGCGGCTTCTATTCGTTTCAGATCTGGTTTCATTGCAACCGACTCTCCTATTCCGAAACTAACGACACTTTTTTAGACCATCCCGTTTATAGTAAACACCTGAATCGGCGATTTGCAGCCTGTTCATACAAAATTTTCAATACTTTTGCAGAATTCATGTCAAGACATCTCGTTTTGGTCACCGGACCCAGCCGTTCAGGGAAGAGCGAATGGGCAGAAGAACTAGCCGCGCAAGTGGGCGAGCCAGTGATCTACGTGGCAACATCCCAACTCGACCCAACCGATCTGGAGTGGCGATCGCGGGTTCAACGGCCCCGCGATCGCCGCCCCAAAAACTGGATCACTCAAGCAGTGCCGCTCGACTTGGCAGAAGCGATTGACACCGCACCCGCTGCTCATTGCTTATTAATCGATTCTTTGGGCACCTGGCTAACAAACTGTTTAGATCAATCGGAAGACGACTGGCAAAAAACAACCCAAACCCTGCTTGCTAGTCTGCAATCAACTTCTTACACCGTCATTGTAGTAGCAGAGGAAACCGGATGGGGCGTGGTGCCTGCCTATCCGCTGGGGCGCACCTTTCGCGATCGCCTGGGTCATCTGACTCGCCAAATCGGGGCGATCGCGGATACTGTCTACCTCGTCACTGCTGGCTATGCCCTGAATTTGAGTCAGTTAGGCACCCCGTTAAAAGACATCAGCCCATATTAATATCCAGATGTGATTGGCGTAAGTTCGCGATCGCCCGCCAAATCTTGCCAACCGCTAACGCTCCCGACTCTTCAAACTTGCCCCATACTCTCCGCCGTTCCCAAGGCAAACTCATCTAGAACCTAACCTTGTTTTGGGGTCTGACGAGATAACGTTCCCAATCACCCGCCGCAGATAACCTTGAACTCTAACCGATAACCTCTTGACGGTCGGTGTGCATTGGGGTTGTTATGCGGCAACACTACTTTCGCTCATTTTGGCTATATTGTAGCTGATTCACATTGGAGGTTAGCTTCGTTTATGCAACGGTTCCTATGCCTGGATGGATTTACTAGAGCAGAACGAATTGGGATGACCGATCGTGTAAGTGAGGCGATTAATCAAGCAGGAGCTTGGATTACCGACTTTCACCTGTACTC
>JBGTAZ010000409.1:0-6037 GCA_041749615.1 Leptolyngbyaceae cyanobacterium
CGCAAAAAATCCAGTAAAAACTAAGCCAATCACCGTATCTTCTTTGACGCGAGTTTTGGATTTGATAAACCCGATCGCCATCACAGAACCCACCCCAAACACAAACGCACCGATCGCAAAGGGAATGTTCAACACATAGGCAATCACCACCCCCGGCAGCACCGCATGGGAAACCGCATCACCCATCAGCGCCCATCCTTTCAATGTCATGTAGCACGAGAGCGCTGAGCAGACTAGCCCCACCAGTGCACTGACCAAAATCGCCTTCACCATAAACTCATGCTGCAACGGTGCGGCAAACCATTGAATCAAATCCATTTGAATCAAACCCATTACGGCTCCTCCTGATTGACTGGAGCGAATCGACGTTTGGCAGACGAGAAATCGCCGACCGAACCGCCAAAAGTGCGAGATAAATTTTCCTCAGTGAACACCTCAGAGGTAGTGCCGTATGCCAAAATGCTGCGATTAATCAGCACGACTTGATCGCAAAATGTCGTGACAGAGGCGAGGTCATGGGTTGATATTAAAATGGTGTGACCCGCTTGCCGCAGGGATATCAACAAGTTGATCATCATTTTCTCGGTTTTGATATCGACTCCAGCAAATGGCTCATCCAATAGCAAGACTGTGCCCTGTTGTGCCAATGCCCGCGCAAAAAAGGTGCGTTTCTTTTGTCCACCGGATAGCTCACCAATTTGGCGATCGCGCATTTGCCACATCTCTACCCGTTCCAGACTTTCGCGAACGGCTTGTTTGTCGGGCGATCGGGGAATTCGCAGCAGATTCATATAGCCGTAACGTCCCATCATCACCACATCATGGACGCTGACCGGAAAATTCCAAGCCACCTCCTCCGACTGAGGCACATACGCCACCAGACTCCTTTTTTGCACCTGCTGAATTGGCAATCCATGAATCAAAACTTGTCCGGTAACGGGCTTGATAAACCCCATGATTGCTTTGAACAAAGTCGATTTTCCGGCACCATTCATCCCCACTAAGCCACAAATGGTTCCCGCTTTCAGTTGCAACGAGGCGCGGTGCAGTGCCACTTTGCCATGATAAGCAACCGTCACATTTTCAATGTCAATGCTAATCGCATCCATAGGGTTCCTCTACTTACCTTGTAGTCCTTTTATCAGAGTGTTGACGTTGTATTCCAGTAACTTCAGATAGGTAGATGCCGGACCATCGGGAGGAGATAAGGAATCGACATAAAACACTCCTGCAAATTTTGCGCCAGTTTCCTTCGCGACCTGAAGCTGCGCCTCGTTGCTGACCGTGCTTTCACAGAAAACAGCCGGAATCTGGTTTGCTTTGACAGTATTAATCACCCGTTCCACTTGTTTTGGTGTGGCTTGCTGTTCGGCGTTGACCGCCCAAATATACACTTCCTTCAAGCCATAGTCGCGGGCAATGTAGGAGAATGCGCCTTCACAACTGACGATGTAGCGTTTGTCGGCAGGAACAGCAGCGATCGCTTGTTTGAGCTTTGTATCGATCGCCCGAATCTGCTGACTGTAGGCTTTGGCATTCGCATCATAGGTAGCCACATTCGCCGGATCAAGGTTCCCTAGCGCCTTACGAATGTTGTCCGTGTAGATCAACGCATTTTGAGGCGACATCCAAGCATGGGGATTCGGCTTCCCTTGGTAGGAGTCCTCGGCAATATTGACGGGTTGAAAGCCGTCGCTCAAGGTGATGTGAGGAACTTTCGGCAAACTATTGTAAAACCGGGTTGCCCAGCGCTCCAAGTTCAAGCCATTTTCCAAAATCAAATCAGCTTTTTGACCCCGTTCTAAGTCGCTCGGCGTGACTTCATAGCCATGAATTTCTGCACCAGGTTTGATGATAGATTCGACGATCGCCTTATCTCCCGCCACATTTTGCGCCATATCCGCCAGCACGGTGAAAGTCGTCAAAACCACCTTTTTTTCGCCTTGAACAGGACTCGTAGTCGGCAGAGAGCTAGAAACTGCATTCTTCTGGGGGGGTGCCGCCTGCGGGGTACATCCGCCTAGCCAAACTCCAAGCAGCAATCCAGACAACACTGTACAGAAACCTTGTGTGATGGCAGACTGCAAAGTATGGCTAAACTTACTGTTCATTCTTTCATTTCATAAATCTTTCACTCTTCAAAAATTAGCATAGATTACGCGAAAAATGAAAATATTATGAAATGCAATGCATGAGCCTCGGAATCAGCAGTGGTGCAAGATTTTAGTTTGGGTCGGACCTCTAAGTTGGCTGGTGATGGCGATTTATGTTTTAATCGGCAATCGTGAAATGTGGGCAGGGTTAGCGGCACTCTACACCAGTATTCCAATCAGCTTGGCAATTCATGCGATCGCACCCCTAATCCTGATCCTTGTGGTGGTTAATCGTCGCCGTCGCCGTCAACGCATTGGCAAAATGATTCGTTGGGGCTTGGTTTACTATGCTTTAATTCCCATGATCATCTTAGCTGTTTCGATTTGGTTTCAAGGGCTTTCAGGCACTCTATCTTGGGGTGAGATGATTGTCCGTGAGATAGTGTTTAAGCTTAATCAATAAATCATTGCCACAAAGGCAAATCTACTAATATACGCTGGAGAAATCGCTGGGAAAAGTACTGAAGAGATAAGAAGTATGACCTTTAAAAAATATGACTCAGAAAAATGACGTTCCCGCTCTCCTGTTTTCGTTCGTAATCACGGCTGGAATGGTCGGCGGCGGTTTTTGGTGGTTGACTCAAAAATCTGGGTTGAATCTGGGAACTCTCCTTTCTCAAGGCTCAAACTCGTCAACCTCCTCTAATTCATCGAATGTTCAAGATTTTGCTCAGGTACAAAACGTGCCTAGTGGACTGTTTACCTATGGCGGCAGCACTTCTTGGGCACCCATTCGCCGAGATTTAGATACTGCCATTCAAACGGCTCGTCCTGAATTTCAATTGCGGTATATTAATCCCACCGGCGAAGCGCCGGGGTCTGCCACAGGCATTCGGATGCTGATGCGCGACGAATTAGCCTTTGCTCAGTCTTCTCGCCCAATCACCGATCAGGAATATCAGCAGGCAAATCAACGGGGCATAAAACTAAAGCAAGTTCCGGTGGCGATCGATGCCTTAGCGGTGGCAGTCAACCCCAGCTTAACTATTTCAGGGCTGACCATGGAGCAGCTTGGCGATATCTACACAGGTAAACTCACCAATTGGAGCCAAGTCGGTGGACCAAATGTGCCGATTCAACCGATCACCCGCCCGGTCAGCGCGGGGGGAACGATTGAGTTATTTGTGGAACAAATTATGAAAGGGCGAGGCTTTGGGGCAACGGTGAAAACGGTGGCTACGACCACTGAAGCGGTGCGGAAAGTGGCTCGAACTCCCGGTGGTGTTTACTTCGCCTCTGCGCCTGAAATTGTGGATCAATGTACGGTTAAGCCGATCGCGATCGGACGCACTTCTAACGAATTAGTGGCTCCTTACCAAGGCACCCTAATACTGCCTTCCCAGTGCCCAGCTAAGCGCAATCAATTAAATGAAGCCGCGATCAAAGGGGGGCAATACCCGATCACGCGCAATCTATTTGTAGTGATCAAGCAAAATAACCAGAAAGAGCAGCAGGCAGGAGAAGCATACGCAGAGTTTGTTTTATCAGGTCAGGGACAAACCTTGCTGGAAAAAGCGGGTTTTGTGCCGATTCGCTAAGGCGGAGTTTGGGGTGCGGAGTTTAGAGTGCGGGTTTTGGGGTAAGGGTTTTGGGGTAAGGGGTTCGGGATTCTGCAAGTTAGGCTGCAAATAAATATATGAATACATGTTCAGGTGTTATGATTAAGTCACCAACTTATGAGGCTAATCCAACATGGCTACTGTTACCCAAATGAAATGCGCTTGCGAACCCTGCTTGTGCATTGTGACTCCCGGTTCTGGCACCGTTGAAAAAGAAAATAAATACTATTGCAGTCAAGCCTGCGCCGATGGACACAAAGATGCTCCAGGCTGTGGTCATACTGGCTGCGGCTGTTGAAACAGAGAACAGGGAATAGGTCACTACTGCCTATTCCCTGTTCCCTATTCTTATAAACTTGCCATCACTTCTCGTGCGGCGGCTAGTGTTTGATCGACATCGGCATCGGTATGAGCTAGAGAGGTAAAACCAGCTTCAAACTGCGATGGGGCAAGGTAGATGCCCCGCTCTAACATGCCGCGATGGAAGTGGCTGAATTTGTTCAGGTCAGACTGTTTGGCATCTTCGTAATTATGAACCGGTCCTGGGTTAAAGAAGAAGCCAAACATACCGCTGATTTGTCCACCACAGGCGGCGTGTCCAGTTTCTTTCGCCACTCGCAGCATCCCTTCGGCAAGACGCTTGGTGATGCGATCGAGTTGTTCATACGTCCCCGGTTGACGCAATAACTCTAGGGTTTTGATGCCTGCCGTCATCGCCAATGGGTTTCCTGAAAGAGTTCCCGCTTGATACATAGGACCCGCTGGGGCAACCATCTCCATAATGTCGCGCCGCCCACCGTAGGCACCTACGGGCAATCCACCGCCGATGATTTTACCTAGAGTGGTCAAATCTGGCGTGATGCCAAACTTTTCTTGAGCGCCGCCATAGGCAATCCGAAAGCCCGTCATCACTTCATCAAACACGAGCAGCGCCCCATTTTCGCGGGTTAACTCACGCAAACCTGCTAAAAAGCCGCCATCGGGTACGATGAATCCGGCGTTGCCCACCACAGGCTCTAGAATAACGCCAGCGATTTCACCTGGATTTGCATCAAATAGGGCTTTGACAGCTTCTAAATTGTTGAAAGGGGCGGTCAGCGTGTTGTTTGTGGTGGATTTAGGCACCCCTGGAGAATCGGGCAAGCCGAGAGTGGCAACTCCAGATCCCGCTTTAACCAAAAACATATCGGCATGTCCGTGGTAGCAGCCTTCAAATTTGATCAGTTTGTCCCGTCCGGTGAAAGCGCGCATCAATCGCAAAACTGACATGCAGGCTTCGGTGCCCGAATTGACGAAGCGCACCATTTCGATGCTGGGAACGGCATCAATTACCATTTCTGCTAGCACGTTTTCCAGACGGCAGGGTGCGCCAAAGCTGGTGCCTTTTTGAGCCGCTTCACAAATGGCGTTGATCACGTCAGGATGGGCATGTCCGCAAATGGCGGGTCCCCAAGTGCCGATGTAGTCGATGTATTGGTTCCCATCTACATCCCAAGCATACGCGCCTTGGACGCGATCGAAGACGATGGGTTGTCCGCCCACTGACTTAAACGCCCTCACGGGAGAACTCACGCCCCCCGGCATTAACTTTTGGGCAGCCGCAAAAATTTCGTCTGATTTGGTGGTCTTAAATGAACTTGTAATCAATGGTGACTCCTTAGGGTGCTATTCAATGTCCCATCTATTTATTGTGTAACGAGACTTGTTTGGGTGGAAGACAATTCAATCTAAAGATACAGATGGATTTAGGTGATCTAGATTACTATCTGGCTATCAAGTCATGTTGAGGACTTAAAAGATGCCTTATAAAACCCACTACGACTTACCCTCTCACATCCGCGATCCATTATCTGATGCAGCACAGCGCTTCTATCGGATTGCATTTAATTCGGCGCTGCAATGGTATGGCGAAGAAGAAAAAGCGCATCAAATTGCTTCAAGCGCAATTAAGAGCCAGTCGGCTAGTTTAAATAGCGCGATCGAGTAATACCGTTTTGAATTTTGAGTTTTGAATTGTAGAAGCTCTACTCAGTCACGGTCTCAACTTAAGATCTGTTGAATTCTCCATTTAAATTGGTACAAGTTCTTGAAAGCGGTATGGCTTTTTGAAAGCGGTATAGAAATTTTTAGAGCATGCTTGCATAGCCGGGTTTGCTTAGCAGTGCCTCTGTCATAGCGCTACGCAAGTTTTCTTTTGAGCCAACGTGATAAAAATGCTCGTGAGTCTGAATCTCTAAACCTGACCAGCATTGTTGAATATGCTCATTTTGGCGATGGCGATTTTCTAGCCACATGGAGACCGCAAAACCGCAGGGCAATTGTTGG
>JBGTAZ010000410.1:0-9041 GCA_041749615.1 Leptolyngbyaceae cyanobacterium
TGACCAATCAGCGTTTCTCACTATTACATTAGTGGGGATGTAACGATTCAGGACGGGGTTGCGATCGCTCCCGGTGTTTTAATTCAGGCAGATCCTGGCAGTCGTGTAGTCATCAAAACCGGAGCTTGCATTGGCATCGGCGCAATTCTTCATGCGTCTAATGGCGTTTTGGAAATTGGAGAAGGTGCAAACATTGGAGCCGAAGCTTTGCTGGTCGGGCAAGTTTCGATTGGCAAGAATGCCTGTATTGGCTCTGCCACAACCATTTTCAATAGTTCCGTCGCCTCAAGCGTCCTCATTCCCCCTGGTTCTGTTGTTGGCGATTTAAGCCGTCCACCGGATGAACTCAAGACAGATGAACTCAAGACAGTAGATACCGTGTTGTATCCTGCTGCGGGTTCAGCGCATCCTACAGAGCCGTCGCCCATGCCTCCCGATCCTCGCCAGTCAGCGGCTTCCACTTTGATAACAAATTCTGAAGCAACAAATTCTGAGCCTTCCGCCCAAAGCCTACATGTGTATGGGCAAGTGTATGTGAATCAGATTTTGGGAAAGATGTTTCCTCATCACGCAATCCATCCGCCCTCGGCTTCATCTACTCCGCTACCGAACGCGGATGATCCCTGGGCAGATTAGACTTTTAGCAATTGGTTGAAGGACGGTGTTTCAGCGCTTCTCTTCGTTAATTTACAGTTAGGATAGGAATACCAACGGATACCCGCCTTCACGCATGAGCAACCGAGAAGATTTTACTGATACAGCGTTGGGTTTAGTTTCTGCCCAGAGCTTCCCCGCCATTGTGGGAATTGCCGATCACATGCTGAAGTCTTCTGGTGTAACGCTGGTAGGCTACGAAAAAATTGGCAGCGGTCACTGTACGGCGATCGTCCGAGGCTCAGTGGCAGATGTGCGCTTAGCCGTGCAGGAAGGAGCCGAACGAGCGCAGCAGTTTGGGCAAAAGCTCTCTACTCTAGTGGTGCCGCGCCCCATGCCCAACTTAGAAGTGGTGCTGCCGATTGGCAACCGACTAGCGCAGTTGGCTACAGGACGCGGGCATAGCAAATTGAGTAATCAAGCGGTGGGCTTGCTAGAAACACGCGGCTTTCCGGCGATGGTAGGGGCGGCAGATGCCATGATGAAATCGGCAGATGTCGTCCTCGCTGCTTACGAAACTATTGGGGCAGGGCTTTGTACGGCGATCATTCGGGGATCAGTGGCAAATGTAGCCATGGCGCTAGATGCAGGGATGGTTGAGGCAGAGCGGATTGGTGAACTGCACGCAGTGATGCTGGTTCCTCGACCCTTGGAAGACCTCGATCAAACTCTACCGCTGGCAAGCTGTTGGATTGAAGAAGTGCAGCCCCTGCGGATTCCGCTAACAGTGAAAGAAACGGAAAAAGAATTGGTGGCACTGCCCGAATTGGTGCAAGAAGCTCAGCCATTGGCGATCCCGCTAGAGCAGAAACGGTTGGAGCCGATTCAAACCACCCCAGAGTTTAACCCGATCGCCGCTCACCCTAGGGAAATTGAGCTTAAAGAAGTGGAAGTGTTGCAGGATATAGCCGCACCCGATCCGCTGCTGAAGCTTGAAGCCGATGCCCCAACCCTTGACGTTAGCGCCACTTCAGAGATTGATTCAACTTCATCCGCAATTTCTGAACCGTTAGCGAAGCTTTCCACAGAACCCTCTACGGGAATCGCCAAAGTCCGCCCTAAACATCATCGACACCGTTTCCGCCACAAATAAATAGTACGAGATGTCTCCGCACTCCGCACTATTGAATTCAGCCTCACTGTAAGCGTTTTTGCTCACTTTGGTAGCGGAAATATTCCGCCATCACAAAGATGAAGCCAGAAACGAGGATGAGGATAACGCTGAGGGCATTGATATCGGGTTTAACGCCCGTGCGAATCCGGCTAAAAATTTCCATCGGCAGCGTGTTTGCGCCACCACCTGCCGTAAAACTGGCAATCAGGAAATCATCCAGGCTGAGGACAAAGGCAAGGAGACAACCAGAGGCGATCGCAGGGGTTAATTCGGGCAGCAACACCTGAATAAAGGCTTGAAAGGGCGTAGCTCCTAAGTCTAGGGCGGCTTCTTCCAAATGGGGATCGATATTGCTTAGGCGAGTGGAGACGACAAGCGCCACGTAGGAAATGCAAAACACCACATGGGCAGCCACAATCGTGCCCACGCTGAGTTGAATCAAGCCACCGCTCCAAGGAATGGCAACTGCCGCCAAGAAAACTAGGGTGGAAACGGCGATCGCAATGTCGGGAACAATCAACGGCAAGTAAGCCACACCTTGGTAGATGCCTTTGCCCGGAAAGCGATAGCGCGACAAGCCGACTGCCATGAGCGTGCCCAGGACTGCCGCGATCGCCACCGCACCCAGTGCTACCATTAAACTGGTGCGGAGAGCCGCAAGAATTCGCTCATCGGCAAAAAACTTTTGATACCACTTCAGCGTAAAGCCAGTCCAGCCAGCGCTGTAGGGCGATTCGTTAAAGCTGTAGAACGTCAGCACCAGAATCGGCAGATACATAAAGCCAAACATTAGCAGGGTAAAAAAAGCCTGCCAAGGAGCTGAAAACCGAGCGGGCTTAGAAAGGGTCATAAATTCGCACTGCTCCGATCGCCATATTTCAGCAGTAAAGCAATCGCAATACTCACCGCCAAAATAATGATCATGCTGAGGGCGGAGCCAAATCCCCAGTTTTGACTGGCTCCCAAAAATTGATTGTAGATTAACCGGGCAAGAGTCATGCTAGACGCGCCTCCCAACAATTCCGGGTCTACAAAATCGCCAATGCTCGTGATGAAAACCAAGAGCGATCCGGCAGCGATTCCTGGAAAGACTTGAGGAATAGTTACCTTCCAAAAGGCTTGGATGGGCGTGGCTCCCAAGTCGGCAGCAGCTTCCAATAGTCGTCTATCCAGTTTTTCCAGGGAGGCATAAAGAATCAGCACCATGTAGGGCAGCAGGCTATAGGTCATCCCAATGTAGACCGCCGGGGGACGGTTGAGGATATTCAACGCAGGCAGCCCAATCGCCATCAGCATACTGTTCAACACTCCGGTTGGGCGCAAAATTGTAATCCAGGCATAGGATCGCAATAGGGAAGAAGTCCACAGGGGCAGGACAAAACCGACAAGCAGGAGGTTTCGCCAGTTTTTTGGCGCTGTAATGGCGATGAAGTAAGCGACCGGAAAGCCCAGCAGCAAGCACATGAACGTGGTTCCGATCGCAAACGACAGAGATCGCCAAATCACCCTCAAATAGACACAATCGGTCACAGCGGGTTCGGTTTTTGTGGCAGGTCGAATCACGACAGCCTGAAAAATTTGGGCGTAGTTCTCTAACCCCGAAGGATTAACCACCTGTCCAGGTCGAATTCCGGGCACCAAACTTAACTGAAAAATTAACAGCGTTGGAATCACCAGCAACAACCCTAGCCAAATTCCAGCGGGAGCCAGTAACGCAATCGGTTCTAGCCACTGGGGCAGGGATTTTGAACGGGTTAGCGGAGTGGGGGGGGAGGTCATAAGGGGGCGAATGGGGAATGGCGAATTACGAGTGGCGAGTGACGAATGACGAGTGGGGAATAGCGAGGGGCGAGGGGCGAATGGGGTTAGCTGCTGGTGAGGATTGTCCAGTATTTGGCGTAAAGGTCTTCGATGGCACGGGGTAATGGCACAATACCCTCAGAGTTTTGCAAAATGCTATCGGGCGGAAATAAAGCTTCGTTATTGCGGACGGGGGCGGGAAGCTGGTCAAAGGCGGCTTTGTTGGGAGTGGCAAAAAAGAGACGCTCTGTCACCTGGGAAGCAACGGCTGGTTGCAACATATAGTTGATCCAGGCGTAAGCAGCATCTTGATTGGGCGCGTTTTTAGGAATCACCATGGCATCGCTCCACAATGAGGTGCCACTTTGCGGAACGACATATTCTATTTTTGGGTTTTCTTGGGCAACCAGCACGCCATCGATCGAAAAACCCATTGCCATGACTAAATCTCCGGCTAATAGCTGATCGCGCCATGCGTCGGTGGTAAAGCTGGCGATCGCCGGTTTTAGCCCCTTCAGTTTTTCAAATGCTTCCTGGATTTCATTGGGATTCGTGGAATTGTAAGAGTAACCCAGCGATCGCAGCGTTGCCCCAAACACCTCCCGCGTATCGTTTAAAAGCGTAATCCGCCCACTCAACTTTTCCTGATTTTCCCAAAGATAATTCCAATCCTCTGGCGGCGGATTGACCTTGTCGCTATTGTAGATTAAGCCCGTCGTGCCCCAGCTAATCGGCACATGGTGGCGATTGCCGGGATCGTGGGCGGAAGTCCGAAATTTGGGCAAAATATTATCCAAGCCTGAAATTTTAGATTGCTCTAACTGCTTCAGCAGCTTGAGTTCCAGCATTTTGGCAACAGAATAGTCAGATGGATACACAATGCTATAGGCGGCTCCTTTGCCTGCCTGAAACGTTGCCAACATGGTTTCATTCGCGTCAAAAGTATCGGCAATGACCCGAATTCCGGTTTGGGCGGTAAATTCCCGCAGTAAATCAGCATCAATATAGTTAGACCAAGTGTAAATATAAAGTTCGTTGGCTGCGCTTGGGTTTCCCGGCATCGGGCGCACCTCTGCCAAAGTCCAGCCACAGCCCGATAGTGCTAATCCAGAAGCAGATGCGATCGCGGTCTGCAAAAACTGACGACGGCTGAGATGATGAGGGGAAGAGTGAGGCATAAGGGCGAGGGTAGGGGTGAGAGGCTAGGGGTGAGAGGCGGGTAACGCCAAACAATCATTCACATCCCACGCCAGATAAAGCGGAGTATCTTCTCCAGGCAGGTCGCCAGAGAAGCTAGGCTGCATCACTGTCAGGCGATCGCCCGATGCTAACTCCACCACATAGTGAACATGAGTGCCCAAATACATGACCGCGCGAAGCCGTCCTTCAAAGCAATTGGCTTCATTCTGAACCGGTGAGAGGCTGAGATGAATTTTTTCAGGGCGCACACTCACAACGACTGAGCCAGACGTGAGAGATTCCCCATTAGAGGGTTTCGCTTTCATCTTCAAACCGTTATCGGTAATCAGCCACAAGGCATTGGCAGAAAATCCTTCGATTTTGCCGTAAAACAGGTTGGTATCTCCAATGAAATCAGCCACAAACGGCGTTTTAGGATGTTCATAAATCCGTTCTGGCGAATCAATCTGCTCAATGTTGCCTTGATTCATCACCGCAATGCGATCGGACAAGCTCATTGCTTCCTCTTGATCATGGGTGACCATCACAAAGGTCAAACCAAGTTCGCGGTGAAGGGTCGATAGCTCTACCTGCATTTCTTTCCGCAATTTCAGATCGAGTGCGCCCAAAGGTTCATCCAACAGCAGCACCGCCGGACGATTCACTAACGCTCTGGCTAACGCGACTCGCTGCTGTTGTCCACCGGAGAGTTGGGCGGGAAATCGCTTGGCAAATCCATCCATTTTGACTAGCTTTAATGCGTCGTCCACCTGATTTTGCACCTCTGCCTTGCTTTGTTTTTTGAGGCGCAATCCAAAAGCAATATTTTCCCACACGGTGAGATGGCTAAACAGGGCATAGCTTTGAAAGACGGTGTTGACGGGGCGTCGATAGGGCGGCACTCGGTTGACTGACTGCCCGCGAATCAAAATCTCTCCTGAAGAGGGCGTTTCAAAGCCTGCAACTAACCGTAGAGTAGTGGTTTTGCCGCATCCAGACGGTCCTAAGATGCTAAAAAATTCTCCTCGACGAATGGTCAAATCAACGCCGCGAACGACGGGTTCGTGATTGTAAACTTTGAAAACCTGACGGAGTTCGACATCAAATTCGGTGTCGGCTGTCGGGAATGTTCGATTTTGGATTGCAGCCTGAGACATAGTGGAGATTTTCCTGTGAGCGTTCAATCCTGATCTTGCAATTTGATTGCTTGCAATTTGATAAGGTGTTGAAGCAGACATTTAATTTTGAAATTTATTGTGTCGAGTCATCCTCTATTCACAACGCTAGGTTAAGCTTACCCAGCTTGCCATTCGCCAAACATACACCCAAACATGCACCCAAAGTGAACTATCCTAGCAATCTGAGGATTGCGCAATTTCTTTAGATTGGATGATTATAGGTTGCCCAACTCGTAAACAGAGTTATCAACCAACCATTTTTCTTTTGCGTTGCATTTATCTCACTTTTTGGACGCTTTTTGGTGCAGAAAAAGAAGGCTGTTGCATTCTAGGTTGATATTTTTTGTAATGCGCTGAGGGTAAGGGTCTCTTGCGCTAAAGTTTACGTTTACTGTGGGTCTTCGTTACTTAGTAAACGAGTTGTTACTGTTTTTGGTTCATGACGTTAACTCAATCGCCTTTTACGACGGCTACCCAATCTGAGAATCGCACTGTGGGGCAGCGCTATCGCTCTGTTTTTTTGATGGCGATCGCGTCCTTAATAGTACTCGGTGGTTTGGGCGGTCGCTTGGTCTATTTGCAGCTTTTAGACGGTGCTGCCAACCGAAAACTCGCTGAAAACAATCGCATTCGGCTGATTCCTAAGCAACCTGAGCGAGGCAAGGTTTTGGATCGCAAAGGTCGAATCTTGGCGGGAAGCCGGTTGTCGCATTCGGTCTTTTTGTGGCCCCTCGCGCGCAAGAAAGGAGAGTGGGGCAGCACGGTGAAGCGCCTATCTCAAATTCTCAAAATTCCTGAAGCAGTGGTGCAATCGCGGCTCGACCAAGCAGGGTATAATTCACCTTTTTTGGTGCGGATGGCACGGGGCATCAGTCCGGCACAGGTGACGGCTCTCACAGAATATAGTGCTGAGTTGGAAGGGGTGCAGGTGGATGCGGAAGCGGTGCGCTACTACCCCAATGGAGATTTGGCAGCCCACATATTAGGTTATACGGGCGAACTCAGCGATGAGGAATTGAAGCGGCGTAAGGATGACGGCTATCGGTTGGGGGATGTGACGGGGCAGATGGGCATTGAGTTAGCCTATGAGAGTCTGCTGCGGGGCGAGTGGGGCGGTCAGCAGGTGGAAGTAGATGGCGCAGGGCAGGTGGTGCGAATTTTAGGGCAGAAATCCACCAAAACAGGTCAAGATGTGACTCTGACGCTGGATGTGGATTTGCAAAAGGTGGCGGAGAAGGCGTTGGGCGATCGCAAAGGGGCGATCGTGGCGATTGACCCTCGGAATGGCGCAGTTTTGGCAATGGTCAGCCGCCCTGCATTCGATCCAAATTTGTTTTCAACCCGCATCACCGATGCCCAATGGCAACAGTTGCAAAGTAAAGATCATCCTTTTGTAAACCGCGCCCTGCAAGCCTTTCAACCTGCTAGCACGTTTAAGATTGTGACTACGGCGGCAGGGCTGGAGTCGGGCAAATTTAGTCCCGATACCGTATTGCCGACTTATCCATCCCTCACCATTGGCGGCATTGTATTTAATGATTGGAATCGGGCAGGCTTTGGTCCGTTAGATTTTCCGGGTGCGATGGCTCACAGCAGTGATACATTCTTTTACCAAGTAGCAATGACTATTGGCGACCAAACCCTAATCGACTGGACGCGGCGCTTTGGATTTGGTCGCAAAACTGGGATTGAGTTAGCCGTTGAAGAGTCTGCCGGATTGGTGCCCGATGATGCTTGGAAGCGGAAAGAATTGAAAGAAGGCTGGTTTTTGGGCGATACCGTCAATATGTCAATTGGGCAAGGATTTCTGCTAACATCGCCGCTGCAAGTGGCTGTGATGTTTGCGGTGCCTGCCAATGGTGGTTTTTTGGTAAAACCCCATTTATTGAAAGACAATGAGGAATCTAAAAACTGGCGTGAACCGTTAAATATGTTGCCTACAACGACCCAAAGACTGCAAGAAGGCTTGCGCGAAGTTGTAACCTACGGCACAGGCGGGGGAGTCTCTGATCCAAGCTTGCCCGCGATTTCCGGCAAAAGCGGCACCTCCGAGGATATGGGCGATGGCTCGGATACTTGGTTTGGTGCTTATGCTCCTACGGATGCGCCTGAAATTGTGGTGGTCGCCTTTGCCGAAAAATCGGGCGGCGGTGGCGGTTCGGTAGGTGCGCCGATCGTGCGGCAAGTGCTAAAAGCCTATTTTGATCTAAAGAAGAAAGGACCCCCAAAACCCAAACCTGAAGACAATCTAGTACGGTGAAAAGAGGCGATCGCAAACGTAGGAAAAAGGCGAGTGGTATGCAGCAACCGATTCATGTGATTGGTGGTGGATTAGCCGGAACAGAGGCAGCATGGCAAGTTGCCCAAGCAGGCGTGCCGGTAATTCTGCACGAAATGCGCCCCCAGCGGCTGAGTCCAGCGCATCACTCGGAGCATTTGGCAGAGTTGGTGTGTAGTAATTCGTTTGGGGCACAGGCAAGCGATCGCGCCTCTGGGCTGCTGCACGAAGAACTTCGTCGTCTCGGCTCCATCGTCATTTCCACCGCCGATACCCACTCTGTTCCAGCGGGAGGAGCCTTAGCCGTTGATCGCGCCGTCTTCAGCCAAACCCTGACTGAAACCCTGGCAAATCATCCGTTAATTGAACTGCGTCGCGGCGAAGTTTACACCATTCCCACAGATGGCATCGTCGTGCTGACCACGGGACCCTTAACCAGCCCTGACTTGGCGGCTGACCTGCAACATTTTACCGGCATGGATTACATGAGCTTTTTTGATGCGGCAAGCCCGATTGTAGTGGGTGAATCGATTAACTATGATCTTGCTTTTCTCGCGTCTCGATACGATCGCGGTGAAGCCGCATATCTCAACTGTCCCCTAAACCGAGAGCAATATCTTCACTTTTGGCAAGAACTGGGTCAGGCAGAACAAGCAGAATTAAAAGATTTTGAGCGAGAAACCGCTAAGTTTTTTGAAGCCTGTCTACCCATCGAAGAAATGGCACGACGCGGTGAAGACACCATGCGCTACGGTCCACTCAAACCCGTGGGCTTGTTTGATCCCCGTTTGGGAGATTTTCGCGAACCCGAAAACAAGGCGAAGCGTCCCTATGCCGT
>JBGTAZ010000411.1:0-14549 GCA_041749615.1 Leptolyngbyaceae cyanobacterium
ACTGCGCGAATATCCACGGAATAGAAATTTCGCCCGGTCGGCAACACATCCGGGCGACCCCGCGTGGGCGCACCCGATGGAGCCGCTGGCACATAGCCCCCCGCCAACCCATGCAGCAGGTAATCCATTTCCTGAGTAGTATTTTGCAGATCGGGCAAGAGGCGATCGCGAATCCAGTTCAACTCTGTTGATATCTCATTGTCATCTGACAAATCACTGCATCCATTCAGCAATTGCTCAACCTGTTCGGCGGCGTAGTTCTCGATGATGTCAATGGCATCGCCGATGGTGCGAGGATGAGAGTTTTGAGTTTTGAGTTTTGAGTTTTGTTCGCGTAGCGTCTCCGTAGGAGATATTTTGGGTTTTGAATCCGATGGAGGAATATCAAAAGTCGTACAACTATTTTCATTGTCTATTGGTCCTTCCCCACCCCACTGTGCTGGATCTGCGGTTAATGGGTCGAAGTCGAGGTTCCAGGCTTGGGCGATCGCGCGGGTCAAGCCCAACCGTCCGGGTGATGGATGGCGAGCGATGGAGACGATTAAATCGCGCAGTTGTCGTCCTGTGGGGCATTGTCCAAAGATGTGTAAGCCGTCGCGAATCTGGGATTCTTTTAGTTCACACAAGTAGCGATCGGCGTTGGTGATCAGTTCGATTAGGGCAGCGGGAGTAAATTGGGCAAGATCTATATCGCCTGCCATGGCTTGGACTTCCTGACTGAGATTCTCTTGTTGGATCAAGGCTGTCATGCGATCGCGAATCACTGCTAAGCGAGATGGATCAAGGGTTTGGGCTTCGTAGTATTCATCAATCAAGCCTTCAAGCTGCTGCAAACCGCCATAAAGTTCGGCGCGAGTCATGGGCGGGGTCAGGTGATCAATGATGACGGCTTGCGATCGCCGTTTTGCCTGGGAACCTTCCCCCGGATCGTTGACAATAAATGGATAGAGATGAGGAATGGCACCGAAGGCAACTTCGGGGTAGCAATCCTGAGATAGGGCGACACTCTTGCCAGGAAGCCATTCTAAGTTGCCATGTTTACCCACATGAACGATCGCATGGGTGCCAAAGTCCGATCGCAACCACTGATAAAACGCGAGATAGTCGTGGGTGGGTTCTAAATCGGGCGCGTGATAGTTTAGCGTTGGATCGGTGTCATACCCGCGTGTGGGTTGAATGCCAACAAAGATGTTACCAAGCTGAATTCCGGCGATCGCAAACGAGTTTCGGAATGAGTCTTGGGCATCTCCCCAGCGTTGTTGAACTTGAGTTTTTATGGTTTCCGGGAGTGTATCAAACCACGATTGATAAGCCTCAATTGAAAGTGTTTGGGCAACCGGATTCATCCCTTTTGTTTCTGGGTCATTCGT
Organism: Leptolyngbyaceae cyanobacterium; assembly: GCA_041749615.1. Taxonomy (GTDB): domain Bacteria; phylum Cyanobacteriota; class Cyanobacteriia; order Leptolyngbyales; family Leptolyngbyaceae; genus ULC077BIN1. Next base: position 1,371 of record JBGTAZ010000411.1, read on the forward strand.
GACACCTACCGTGAGTCGTCGAATCAATTCATCATCATTTTTTGGAATGTTCTCAACGTGATATCCAGCCTGTTGCAGTGCATTGAGAATTTCCACACAGCTTGCTGGAGTATCCAGCCCGACCCCATTGGCAAGACGACCATTGCGGCTCGGATAGTTGGCTAAAATCAGCGACACTTTGCGATCGCTCACGTTCACTTGTCGCAGTTTTGCCCAATTTGCCGCCAGATCTGCCACAAACTGAATGCGATCGTCCACGGGCTGATAGTTCAACACTTCCGTTTCCAAGGCAGCATTCCAACTCTGTACGCCCTTAAAAGAAACCGCCCGACTGATAATCCGCCCATCGACTTCTGGCAATGCCACATTCATCGCCACATCGCGGGGAGACAAACCGCGCCATTCCTGCTGCCACTGCGCCAAGCCGCCTCCACTTAAAATCACTTGCAGCACCGGAACATCTAACCGTTGCCATAGTTCTGGGAAGTCAGAAGCCGCGCCCATTCCTCGCTCGCGATCGCCCAGTTGAGCTAGAGAAAAACTGGTGGTATTCAGCAACACCTGGATGCCAGCTTCATCTTTAGGACGAAAATAGTGCAGCAATTCTGCCTGCACATCGGGATCTCGCAGTGAGGAGACAAAAATGGGGACGGGTTGCAAATCGCGATCGCTCAACGCTTGACAGAGTGCATCAATTGGAGCGAGGTTACCTGCTAAATAATGCGCCCGGTAAAACACAATCCCGACTTTGGGCGCATTCTGTACCGCCGATGGAATCTGAAAGGGATAAATTCCAACAGACGGCACGGGTTGCGGCGGTTGATAATCATACTTAGGCGACACGCCGTGATGTGCCAGCCAGCGGAGAGCATTGACCATGTTCTCTACACCGCCCTCCAGAAAGTAGCGCCAGTACTGGTTCACCTGAGCGATCGCCAACGTGGAATGGCTGATCAGTGTGGGATCGGGCTGATTATCTCCCGGTAGCACAATGAGCGTTGCTCCAGTCCGTTCGACCGTCTCGCGCACCACTTCCAAGCCATACGACCAGTAGGAGCGACCGCCCAACAGCCGCAGGACAATCACCTGTGCTTGCTCTAAAACCGTTTCAGCGTAGGTGTCGATCGACAATTGCTGTTGAAGCTGCAATAAATTGACGACCCGCAAAGCCGGAAAGTTGGCAGGCAGATAGGGCATCGCCTGGGCGATCGCGCTGATATCGGTATCCGCTGCGGTAATCAACACGATTGGCGCGGGAGTTTGATCCACAAAGATCACGCCGTCTGTGTCAGGAGTCCAACCGCCCGGTGTTGCTGCCAGTCTATGCATGGTGATGTCTTCGAGTGAGAGAGTGAGGCTGCCGCGATCGCGGTATTGAGTGAGTGTATCGCATCTCCAGCCAACTCTGCCCCAAGCACTCGTTAATCAAATTCGCCAAATTCTAAGATGGGGCTGTTGCCTGAAAGCTCGTCATAGTCGCCAATCAAGTTTGCCATTACCAGTTTGCTCACCCGCGCACTGCGCCAATAGCTCGTGTGGTCGGCAATCAACCCTAGTGCCATTGCTACATCGCCAATGCTTTTTTTGAGAAAATTGCGCTCTCCCAGGTAGCGATCGCGAAAAAATAAATCAGTATCCTCTAAATTCAGGCTAGAGCGCAGGGGATAGGCAAAGATATCGGATGCATGAATCACATTGATCCACCGGAGAGATGCCCCAGAATAACTCCTAGCAAATGTTTTTAGCTGCTGATCGTTCACATTGAGCATCTGCTTAAAGATCAGCAGTGGACAGCCCAACGTCGTAATGCTGCGGAGCTTCACTTTGCGCTTATTGGGCGAATCCACTAGACCACTGATCACACTCCGAAAGTAGTAAGCCGGGTCAGATGTGCCATAGTCTGAAAACAGCAAATCCCACAAAATGACGCTGCTGAGGGAATGCGCTACTAGATGTAGATCTTCATCGTAGGGATTGTCGGTTAAGAAGTTGAGAAACTGCATTGCCACTGTGCGGCGGATTTCGCGCCCTTGCTGGCTGCTGAGATATTTGAAAATATCTTGAAAGAACCCTGTAATCAGTTGTTCTCGACGTTGACGATAGTGAAATACATCGTCGATATCAACTTGAGGATACTCCCATTGAAAGGTTTCTAAGTCTTGCTGCACGTAATCCCAAATTTCATTCGGGCTGCCCAACTCTTCACCCCAATAGCTGGAATAAAACTCAGGTAGCGTCAATCCCCGATTAGAAAAGTCTGCAATCAAACGATCGCGTAGCGGATCGGCATAGCCCGATTGCCGCACTGAAGCCCCATGCATAAACCACACCAGCATTCCGCGATCGCTCCTCACTCATCGTGACTTTTTATGTTTTAAAAGGCGTTTATAGACTAGCCTTTTATCATTGTGCAGTCTTACTTTAGCTTGACATGCCAGATTTAAGGAATTTGTCTCACTTCTATTGAAGCCTTACCCAGTTTCATTAAAATCGTATGACTATGAATCGTTTTCGACAAACTTGCGCGATCGCGCTTTCCATTTATGTGCTGTACATGCTAAAGGTAGCCGCCGGGATTGATATTTCAACTCGATATCATGCGATCGATTTAATTAAAGTTCCTGCCAATTCTTTAATTCATCGATTCAACGATGCCATGCGTTTTTTTACTCAGGCTTAGCGACTGGAGGATCTCCCACAATCCGCCAGCAGTCCTGCGCGATCGCCCAATCTTCTTGAGTATGAATCACCAGCACCCGCACTTTAGAGTCTGGCATGGAGATATCAACATCCACTGGGCGACTATTGTTTTTTTCAGGGTCGATTTTTACGCCCAAAAAATCAAAGGTTTGACAGGCAAGCGCTCGAACTAAGGGGACATTTTCGCCCACCCCCGCCGTAAACACGATCGCATCCAGCCGATCCAAATCTGCCAGCATGGAACCGATCGCCGCCTTGAGATGATGGATGTAGATATCAAATGCTAGCTTGGCGCGATCGTTACCTTTTTCAATTTCAGCAAAAATCTGGCGCATATCTGCCCCCACTCCAGAAATGCCCTTTAGACCCGACTCCTTGTTGAGAATGTTGTCCAATTCATCAGCGGTGTAGCCCCTTTTTCGCATCAAGTAAATCAAAATGCCGGGGTCAAGCGAACCCGAACGGCTGCCCATCATCACCCCATCCAATGGCGTAAAGCCCATAGTTGTATCGACGCTGTAGCCATCACGAATTGCAGCCAAAGAGCAACCATTGCCAAGATGACAGGTGATCAGCCGCAGATCTGGCAACTCGCGCCCCAATAGTTGAGCCGCTCGTTCCGAGCAATATTTGTGACTGGTGCCATGAAATCCGTAGCGGCGAATCCCTTCTTCAAGCCAGTCGTATGGACCCGGATACACATAGACTTCGGGCGGTAGATGGGAATGAAAGGCGGTATCAAATACGGCAACCTGCGGCACTTCAGTTCCCAAAATTTTCTCAATCGTTTCAATTCCTTCTAGATTCACGGGATTATGAATCGGCGCAAAGTTGGCAAGACGGGCGATCGCCGCTTTCACCTCCGGCGTTACCCGCACACTCTCGCGGTATTCTGCCCCGCCATGCACCACTCGATGTCCCACCGCATTAATGTCGCTGGGAGCCTGAAGTACCTGCGTTTCACCCTGCCACAATGTTTGCAATAGCTGTGTGGTTGCCTCAGCCTTGGACGTAAAAGGCACCATTTCCTTCAGCACCTTCCCATTCGCTTCCACCTTAATCGCGGCTTTTCCCGGCTCCACCGTCCAGTCGATCGCCCCTTCCCACAGCGGCTCCGGCGGATCTAGCAACTCACCAGACAATTCACCCGACAATTCGTAGAGGGAACTTTTCTGGCTGCTAGAACCAGCATTTAGCACCAATATCTTCATCGCGCACAGCCTTTCGACATCTCACAGAGCTTACTGCATTCTTGCAAAATTCTCTGTATCACAGGCTATTCCTAACAAGAAACCCAGCCTTCTAGAGTTCTAAAGGTTGTCACTTTTAGCAAAGGGCGCATTCTGCAAAGTGACTAGCAGAGGAAATTTTTCGTCATAAATTATTGTTTTTCACTATAGACTGTAAAGTCTTTAAGGCAGGAGACTGTCAAGGGAATCATGTCACTTTTACGCCCTCACCCTAAATCCCTCTCCCGCTCTGGGAGAAGGACTTTGAGAAATTCTTGCTCCCCCTTCTCCTGACTTGGGAGAAGGGGCTTTGGGCTAAGGGCTGATTTTGAGTTGCACACCCAAGTAAGTAAATGTGGTTAAAGAACTATGCGCCTACCTCCATCTTCCCAGACATCGCCTAGTCTGTGGCAGACCCTAAATAATTCTGCCCTGCTGCGCTATCTGCTGCTATTTGCCTGCGGTTGGGTCACCGTCTTATTGATTAACTATTTCTATGGCACGATCGCCCTCTTCACTGTCGCAGGTATCTTTGCCGCGCTGTTAAATTATCCAGTGGTTTGGCTGTCGCGCTATCTACCCAGAGGACTGGCGATCGCCCTTGTTTTTATCGGGGGAGTTGTTTTGCTGCTGGGAATGGTGACGCTGGTTGGACTGGAAGTGTTGAACCAAGGGCAGAGCTTGGTAGTGAATCTTAAAGATGCATTGAATCAGCAGAGCCTCTTACCGTTCCGAAGTTTTCTAGACCAACTCGACATCAGCAAAATCATTGGAACCCTTCAAACGGGTCTGACTTCGGGTTTAGGCGTGGTGAAAAGTCTGTTTTCCAGCGCCTTCGCCGGAATTTTTGGGGCAGTCATCAGCCTGTATATGCTGATTGATGGGGATAAACTGTGGCAGTTATCTCTCAAGCTGATACCCGTCAGATCGCGAGATCGCTTTGCCACCACATTCCGCCAAAGTTTCCTCGGTTTTTTGCGGGGGCAACTCTTATTGATGCTGTTTCTCGCGATCGCTAGTTTCGTGATTTTTTCAATTTTAGGGGTTAAATATTCCCTGATTCTGGCAGTGATTATTGGCGTGCTGGATGCCATTCCAGGAATTGGAGCAACCCTCGGAGTCTTGGTCGTTAGCCTGTTGGTTTTCGCCTCTCAAGGCAGTGAAATGGCTCTGAAAATTGTGGTTGCTTGTCTCCTACTGCAACAACTTCAAGATAACTTTGTGCATCCTAAAGTTATGGGAGAAGCCTTGGAATTAAACCCAGTCCTTCTATTTTTGGCACTGTTTATTGGCGAACGGGTCGCTGGATTGTTAGGAGTTTTTCTATCAATTCCGATCGCAGGCATGATTGCTGCGTGGATACGGGCAGTTCAGAAGGAGCCAACGCCCTTATTAGAAACAGATGCCTTATTAGAAGCAGATGTTGATCCGCAATCGGAACACGCTTGATCAATTGATCTGCTACTCGACGTAGGATTTTCTGATACCGTTTTGAGTTTTGTTCGCGTAGCGTTTCCGTAGGAAATATTTTGAGTTTTGAGTTGTAAGACAAAGAAACATTGTCGCTTCCAGCAGACCATCTGTCGCGTTTCAATTTCAAATTGGTATGAGTTCAGAGATATTGATAGGATGAACTGCATGTTTGACTTTCTCAATCTTGAAACGGCTAACTCGACTCCTCAACAGATTGCCCGATCGCTGCGATCGCTTGGCTGGATTGGCTTTTGTCTGCAAGCCCTGCTGGGGTTTATTCCGATTTTTGTCGTGGTGTCAATGGTTCTGTTTAGCCCCATACAACGACAAATCGGGTTTTCCTTGGGGCTGTGGCTAGCGATCGCCTGTCTGATCATTTTGCTCTTCAGCATCTACTGGTGTTTTCGCTATACGCAACTGGCAAACAAGATAGAAAATCGGGATGTGAGACCCGCGAAATCTCAGGTAATCCATGATCTCAGGCTGGGACTGGTTGCCAACCTCGGCATCATGGCGATCGCGGTGCTAATCGCTCTATCACGAGTAGGAGAATTGACCTTCAGAATGATGACTCTCCCTCAAGGTGCGACGGTGATTGCGCCTCAGCAAGCGGGAACCGTGATGGCACCGGGAGCCTTGATTACACCGTCTAATATGATCGCCATTCAAGCCATGGTGTGTGCGATCGCCGCTGGATTGGTGGGCGTGATTGTGTCGCTGCTGCTGCTTTATCAAGTTGGGCAACAGCGCCATTCGCCTAATTAATCGGTTTTGGCGCGAGGAGTCAGTTTTATGCAGGAGCGATCGCGATGTTAGGTATGGCACCCAATCAATACCAAACAGGAGCAGATGGGTACACCCATAGATAATGGCGACATTTTCCAGATGCTGCTTTTCCCTGGGGCGATCGCCTACTTCCATGCATAAGTTACGATAAACTGGTTCATGGTTACCAGTTTATTCAGGTTATGAGAGCCAGCATTCAACAGCAAATTTTATTCATTCACCATGAAGATGTACCGCAGTTTAAGAAGGGTGGTTCCGTGGTGCGAAACAGCTATTTTTGGGCGTTGAAAGCGATCGCGGCTCACACGAAACGAAACGGCGACTGGGAATATGACCCGGAAGTATGGCTGGCACTGCAACGCCTATTACTGTCATTTGCCGAATCGGGCTACTTGGGGCTGCGCGAAACCCAGCTAGAGTTTGCGATCGACCAAGAGATTCCAACCGTGTTACGGCTGGTGGCAACCTGGGAATAAGCAACCTAAAACCTAGCACCCCCTAAATCATCGCTCTGCCAAGAGTGCATAAATATCTCGCTTCACTTGGTCTATCAAATCGCGCACCCGATTCATCCGCTCCACATTGCCACTCCGCGCCACTTGAGCCACCGCTGCTGCTAACTCTGTCGCCGTATTTCGCAACTCAATAAACGCCTGAGATTTGCCCGCAGCCGCTTCTCTCATAGGATTGGGAGAGCCCATGTCTTGTTGATTGCGATCGGCTAAAAGCTGCTGACCACTATCGGTAATGGTATAAACGCGCTTGCCACCGTCTGGCTCGCTGGTCAAAAAGCCGCCTTCTTCAAGCATTTGCAGCGTGGGATAGACTGACCCTGGGCTGAGGCGACGAAACCCGCCATGCCGAGTTTCCATCTCTTTGATCAAGTCGTAGCCGTGGCTAGGATGGTCAGACAGCAACTCTAACAAGATGAACTTGATATCACCCCGGCGAACGCGGGCATCATCTGGGCGATCGCCCAAAAAATCCTCATCTTGATGTCGTCCGTGATGCTTGCCAAACGGGCGATCGCGGAATTTGCCATGACAAAAGCGATCGCTCACTGCCGCTGGCTCAAACCCAACTTCTGCCCAGATTGGCATTGCAACATAGTTCCGAAAACTTCTCATTTTTGGTAGTCCAAAATCAACTGAATTCAGTATAACGATATATCGCGATATGTCGCAATAGGCGAAATTCTAGCAGAATAGTGGTTGCTGTCAACCGACAAGGGGATAATGAACGCGCTTCCTATTCCAGAACGGACTCAGCAAAAAATATGGCGCACGACATTCAAGCGAACGTGGCTCAATATGCGAGCCAATACAAAAACGCCCTGCTCAACGATGTCATCCCCTTTTGGCAAAATCACTCGCTTGATCATGAACATGGCGGCTACTTTACCTGTCTCGATCGCGCAGGCAAGGTTTACGACACCGACAAATTTATCTGGCTGCAAAATCGCCAACTATGGATTTTTTCCACCCTCTACAACCAGCTAGAAAACCGGGCAGACTGGCTCACCATTGCCACTCACGGCGCTCAGTTTCTTGCCCAACACGGTAGAGATAGCGAAGGCAACTGGTATTTTGCCCTCGATCGCAGCGGCAATCCTCTCATCCAACCCTACAACATCTTCTCCGATTGCTTCGCCGCCATGGCATTTAGCAAATATGCGCTAGCATCCGGTGAAGAGTGGGCAAAGGACATTGCACTTCAGGCGTATGACAACGTGTTGCGCCGAAAAGACAATCCCAAAGGCAAATACACCAAAGCCTATCCCGGTACTCGCCCCATGAAATCTCTGGCAGTGCCGATGATTTTAGCCAACCTGTCGCTTGAAATGGAGTGGCTACTGCCCAATGATCAACTAGAACAGGTTTTGGCTGCCACAGTTCAAGAAGTGATGACCGATTTTTTGGATCAAGACAGCGGCTTGATGATGGAAAATGTTGCCCCCGATGGTTCCCTAGTAGACTGCTTTGAAGGGCGACTGCTCAATCCGGGTCACGGCATCGAAGCGATGTGGTTCATCATGGATATTGCCCAACGCCGCAATGATCGCAAAACGATTGATCAAGCCGTGGAGGTCATCTTGAATATTCTCAACGTTGCTTGGGATCAAACCTACGGCGGACTCTATTACTTTATGGATTCTCAAGGGCATCCACCCCAACAATTGGAATGGGATCAAAAACTCTGGTGGGTGCATTTGGAGGCACTGGTGGCGCTGGCAATGGGCTATCGACTGACTCAAAACGAAGCCTGCTGGACGTGGTATCAAACCCTGCATAACTACACCTGGTCACACTTTGCCGACCCGGAGTATGGCGAGTGGTTTGGCTATCTCAACCGTCGTGGAGAAGTATTACTAGATTTAAAGGGTGGTAAATGGAAGGGGTGCTTTCACGTTCCACGAGCAATGTACTTATGCTGGCAGCAGTTTGAAAGCCTCAAAACAATTGCTTGAGTCAGCAATTATCAACCCAGAAATTAATTGTTCCTACGGCTTTTAGAGTTGGGTTTCGACTACGCTCAACCCGCAAACTTTAGGCAACCCTCAAAGTATTTCCTACGAAACGCGACCCAAACACAACTCAAAATATCTCCTACGGAGACGCTACGCGAACAAAATTCAAAACTCAAAACTCCATTAAAACGGGCTAATTTTGATGCCGAGAAAGCGATCGAGTAATCGATTTCTCCACGTAAACCGCACTGCCAACGCCCAAATTAAGGCAACCAGTCCAATCCCTAAATAGTGGATTAAATTCAGTGGATAGAGTTCAAAAAAGGTTCGCAAAACGGGAACTGAAAGAATCACTAAGTAAAGCAATAAAACTAGACATGCGAGGGCAAGATAACGGCGATCGCGACTCAGCGGTTCACCCCCAACCCAAGCGGAGGAAGGTGGCTTCAGGAAGGGTAGCAGGAATAATCCGCCAAACACTTGCATAGTGATCATGGCGGTTTCTGCCACTCGTTGCGCTCTGGCAAGATCCTCAAAGGTGATCCGGCGATCGAGTTCACTAACCGGGATTTGACCACTGAGCCAATCCAACACAGGCGTAATATTTTGCGCCAAAAAGTAGAGATAAACCAGAATGCTCGCGAGGGAAAGAGTGAGCGTTGCAGGTATGACAAAATGTAGAAACGGGTTGCCCTCAGTCCCTCTGGGCTTATCTGGCTTTGCCCATAAAGTGACAAAAAACGGCGGAATCCCCACAGTCAGAAAGGTGACGATCGTCCCTGTTTTAATCCCAAACGGAAAGGACAGCGTAATCATGCCAATGGCAACGATCGCCAAAATAAACGAAAAAATCCGCACCATAAACAACTTGCTGATATCGGCAACCCCGTTGCGAATCCGTTGCCCTTCCAGAAAGATTTTGGGCAGCGACCCAAAAGCATCCTTGAGTAACACAATATCGGCAACCCCGCGAGTCGCCTGACTGCCGCTTTCCATGGCAATCCCCACATTCGCCTGTTTGAGTGACAGCACATCATTCACGCCATCACCCATCATGGCGACATAGTGATTGCGCGACTGAAGACTTCGGACTAGATGGGCTTTTTGTTCGGGCGTAATCCGTCCAAAAATCGTGCCTTCTTCAGCCGTTTGGGTAAATAGAGCCTCATCCATGGCAGCCAACTCCTGACCCGATACGGCAATAATGTCATCGCTCAATCCCGCTTGTTTTGCCAATGCCGCCACGGTCGCCGGATTATCGCCCGAAATCACTTTGATCTGAATGCCTGCCTGCCGGAAGTCTGCCAGAGTTTGACGGGCATCCCGGCGCAATTCATCACCAAACTGAAGAATACCCAAGGCTTGAAGATCGGGGGGCAACAAAGGATTTCCTGCCCCATCTTGTTGAGTCGTCACGGTGGGACTATGGGCAAATAAGAGAACGCGCAACCCTTGATCCGCGCCTGCTTGAATGGTGGCTTGCAGGTCTGCCTGAAGCGGCATGGCAGCAGCCAAAATCTCTGGGGCACCGAGGATATACATGCCGGGTTCATCAGCAAAGGCGATCGCGCTCCATTTGTGGGCTGAGCCAAAGGGCACTTCAGTTTTCAGCGATCGCGGTTCTCTAGGAAGTGCAATGGCGATCGCCTCATTGGTTTTGTTACTGGCGGAGGCACTAGCAGCAAAATGACCCAAAAGAGTTTCCAGCTTGACGCGATCGCGATCAATCGGATAGACCGTTTGTAACTGAATCCGGTTGGCGGTCAGCGTTCCCGTTTTATCCAGGCACATTACATCCACATTGCTGATCGATTCCACGGCATTTGCCTGTTGCACCAAGGCGCTTTGTTGAGCAATTCGCACCGCTCCAAAGGTGTAGGCAAGGGTAATCATCAAATACAACCCGCTGGGCACCAGACCGACAATCACCGCAATATTTTGAATGCCGACGGTGAGGGAGGTCACCCCCAAAGTAATCCGCAGTGCCGTAATCAAACCCAAGGCGATCGCCACGCCCAACAACAGGCGAATAATCATATTGATGCGGTGTTGCAAGGGAGTCAGCACTTTCCGAAACTTGCGCGCCTCCGCCGTCATTTTGCTCGCCAAACTATCGGCACCCACTTTTTCGGCTTCATAGCCAGCGGTGCCGCTGACGCAAAAGCTGCCGGAAAAAACCGGATCACCTGCCTGCTTGGCAATCAAATCCGATTCGCCCGTCAGCAAAGACTCATCTACTTTGATCTCGCCCTCACCAACCACAGAGCCATCAACGACAATCTGATCCCCCGGACGCACTACCAGCACATCGCCCAGCACAATCTCAGCCGGATCAATCTCCTGTTCTTGTCCTTCACGAATAACGCTGGCTTTGGGGCGAGTTAGCAGGGCGATTTTGTCGAGTTTCTGCTTGGCGCGGATCTCTTGAATCACGTTCACCACGACATTCAACAAGATGACAAAAGCAAGCACCATCACATCGCTGACCAGCCCCAAAGCAATCAAGACGAGGCTCAGGAAGAAGTACACCCCATTAATGAAGGTGAACAGGTTATCCCGCAGAATATCCGAGTAGGTGCGATTGGTTTGGGGCGGCATATCATTGCCTTGCCCTGCCGATCGCCGACTCGCCACCTCGCGATCGCTCAATCCTTGAAGCTGACTGGGGGTAGATTGCATGATTTCAAATCAAATTCGTGAACAACGGGCACTCGGTTTGCGACGCTATCCAACAGATTACCTTGGCAATGACAGATTACCTTGGCAGTGATGGAACTCTACGATCTCGCACTGTGCAATTGTTCTACTTTCTAGGGAGCGATTGTACTCTGGTGAGGCAACTGCCTTTCTACTCTTGATTTCTTAACGTTTCGAGTTCTGCCCGAATGGTGGCAATTTGAGCGGTGAGTTCTTGCAGTTCAGTTTGCACACTAGGCGCGGCTGATGCAGGCGGAGCCGCTGAACCTGATGGATAGGTAGTGTCTTGGGCACGGCGTTGACTTAAAACAGTGTCTACAAAATTACGAGCGTCTTGCTCAGTCGATTCTCCTTTGACTGCCCATTCTTCAGCAAGTTGACTCCATTCTTGGCGAAGTTTCGATAAATTCTCACTCCGCTTTTGTGGATCTTGGACAACCTCAATTAGGGATGCCGTTGCACCTAGCGTGACGCGAAAACCATTTTGCAGTAGCTGAATCAACGTCTCAGAATTCATCAGGTGTGGTTCCTTAAGTATCAAGGGAATGGTTTCTAAATGCTTGGCGTAAACAGGTGCAGCGAGTGATTCGTAAAAACGTTCGCGCAGCTTTCCATAGGAAATCCTACGGGAATCGTTCATCGTAATAACTTTCAGAAGGAACTATAAAAATTCTGAAAGAAAAACTGCAATGATTCTACTGTAATCTTGCCAATTCCTGCCTGAGCGATCGCCACTTTAGCTGGCTTAACTTTAGCTGGCTTGCTCTAAATACTGGTTCACATCTTCTACTAATCGGCTCAACTCAGCTTCAGTGGTCAGACGAATGCGATCGTCTCTCAGCGTGATCAGCACTTTTGCCGCAAAAGGCGACGACCAAATATTGGGATTGCAAAAGATTTCTAGAAAAACGTCCCCAGTGTAGCGATACTCCATCGGCTGTTGAGGTTTGGGCTTCGTCACAGGTGCACCTTTTGTCGCAACGACTTTGAGGCTGGTCATGAGTGCAGCAATTTGGGCTTGCAAAGTTTGGGCGGCTTCAGGGGTGAACTGAAACGAAACCGACCCTTCAACTAAATTGAGCGTTAACGGGGGAATAGGCATGTGCCGAAAAACCGAATGATTGGCACTCTTATGGTACGGGGCAAAGGGGACAGCCGCGATCGCTCTTATGATTAAGATTGATACCTCCAAAATTAAGTGTGGGACTTAAAGCATGGGTAGTATGGAGCGATCGCAAACATTCATACAAATTTAAGAGTAGGTGGGAAAATTCTACCCATCCTATCAGTAAGATCCGCAGGAACTTCCGTATATCTCGCCCATTTTGGGGTGTTATCCAGAAAAATTCTGTCTATTCGCTCAACTTGAGATGTTTATGCGGAAAGTTTCCGGCTAATAATTGGCGATACTGTAGAAATGTTCTTGAGATTAAGAACCTTTGGTCTGCCCGTATCAGTGGTGGACATCGAGCATTAGTACAGCGGGTGTAGGAATGGCTTTTATCATCGATCCAGATGACGCGACTAAGATGGCAAAAATGCAGCAGCGGGTGCGTTGGCGCGATCGCTTAATCTCTCAAAGAAACATTGATCAAACCACTCTCGTGCTGGATGACGGGGTGGCTGACAGTCCTGATTTTTCCTTTATGGTGATTGGCGACACGGGTTCTGGCTATCATCGAGGGCACAATCCCCAACGAAAAGTTGCCGAACAAATGTTGCCCCATCGCCAAGATTGTCGCTTTGTGCTGCATACGGGCGATGTCATCTATTTAGTTGGGTCTAGCGAATATTATCCCAAGAATTTTATTAAACCTTATCGAGAGT
>JBGTAZ010000412.1:0-3846 GCA_041749615.1 Leptolyngbyaceae cyanobacterium
ATCTTCTAACCGCACGGATTGGGGATTAGCAGAAACGGCGATCACATCCGAGGGAGAGATAATGCCCCGGACTCGTTCGCGTAACCGCGCCAAAATCAGTTCACGATCGCTATCTAAATACAAGTCCGATTTATTCAGAATCACCAGCGATCGCTTGCCGATTTCCGCCAAGGTTTTTAATGGGTCATATTCCGACTGTCGCAGGTCATTATCTAAGACAAACAGGAGTAAATCCGCTTCCGTCGCCAGTTGCCGCGCCAGTTTTTCCCGCTCTGTGCCTGCCACGCCTGCTTCTAAAATTCCCGGAGTGTCGGTGATCACAATCTCCCGATTCATCCCTTTCAGTTCCAGCACATAGGTTTCGCCGACCTCGGTGGTGCCCATGGGTGCGCCCACTTGCCCCACCATTCGCCCAATTAGCGCATTGACGAGAGAGGTTTTTCCAGCCGACCCGGTGCCAAACACCACAACCTGTAAATTGCCCTGAGAAAGGCTGTGTTCGATTTCGTGCGATCGCGTTAAAAGTTCCTGCCGCGCCACTTCATCTTGAATTTGCGATACCTGTTGCCGCACCGCCTTCAGGTTTTCTTCCGCCGCCTCTGCTTTCGCTGCTGGCACTTTAGGAGCCACGCGCCGTCGTTTTTTCTGCTGCGTATTGGGCAAATAAAACAAGTAGTAGACCAACGCGGCGACCAGTGTGCCAATTAGGGCAATCAACACGAAGATCAACAACTGCCCTAGCAAGGGATAGTAGCCCACTTGCCAAAATAAGCGTTGCAGCGATTCAATCAGCCAGATCATCAACCCTAAGATGACGATCAAACCAATGATTAAGGTGACGAGGCGGGGTAAACGCATAGATGCGATCGCAATCTTCAATGCCAGCTATTGGATTCATTCTAGAGCGATCGGCAGTTCGGGGTTCGGAGTTTGGGGGTTCGGAGTTCGGGGTTCGGCACTCCGAACCCCAAATTCCCCGCCCCAAACTCCCCGCCCTCTACTTACGAATATCCTTTGCCATATCGCGGAACATATCCATGCTGGAATCGGCACGGCGACGTTCGCGGACTTGGGCTGGAGTTGGCGTTGACGCGGTGGTGTTAGACTGGGCTGCACCAAAGGAGGACTGGGCTGCATCCATTTCCTTTTGCTTTTTAGCTGTCATCGCGGATACTTCTATGTTTAGGTCAGGAACTATGCCATTGATGCTTTTTGCGTAGGTGCGCTTGATATTTTTCACGGTTCGCATATAGTCGATGTTGCCCATGCTGCTGGCACTGTCTGCATCCAAGAAATAGGCATCAGAATTTTGCTGAACTCGCTGAGGCACAGGCTTTGCTTTTTCAGGCTTCACTTTTTCAGATTTTGATGCGGCTTCGTCGTCGGGTTGACGCTTAGAAAATAAACCTCTGATAAATCCAGTCACGATATCTTCCTACCTGTGTTCTATTGCGATGTATTAACCGATGTTAACAATCATAACAAGAGAGGTGATTCCTTCAAACGTTGAGATTATAAGGATTTCAAGGTTTTTTCTAAATTAATCTGCGATCGCTCTCATAAAGCGCTTGTCCCTCTCGGCGTTAAGACTTCATTGATCGCGCCGTCAAAAACGACAGAATATGGGCGGCAACTGCGGGAGCGTAATCTTGAGGGAGGGAGTGGGTCGCTTCTGGCAAAATCACCAATTGAGCGTTGGGAATCTCACGGGCGTAGGTTTCACTGTGCCATAGGGGAATGGTGTCATCGCGATCGCCAGTAATCACCAGGGTTGGGGTTTGGAGTCGATGGATCTCTTTTTCGACGGTATCGATCGCATCCTCAGGGCGAATGCGATCGACTAAAAACGATCTCGCGGCTGGCTGACTATTCAATTCGCCCCGCATCCAGGAAATTTTTTCAAGCGCCTCTTTTTGCCCAAACCAGTGTGAAAAAGGTTTGATTGCCTTCAGCACCCAGTCGATGAAGAAACTTTGCCAAAGAATCGGACGCAAATGATCATAGCGTTCCGAAAAGCTGTCATCTCGAATTCCCGCTGGGGCTAGCAAAATCAATCCGGTGACCGCAGCGGGATAAGCCAACGCATAGGCAGCGGCGACCCAACCCCCAAAGGAATGTCCCATGATGTAGCATGGTTCCAAATTTCGAGCCAGGATAAACTGTCGGACAAATTCCACCTCTTTGGCAATGTCGTATTGAATGACAGGCTTGGCAGAGTCGCCAAACCCCAGCAAATCTAGTGCGACACAGTGAATTGGAGCGTGAATTTGAGTTTGCAGGTGTACCATCAGCGGCAACCAGCATTTTCCACTACCCATAAACCCGTGCAACATTAACACTGGCACGCCCTCACCTTGTTCTAAATAAGCTGCTGGCTGAGGATTGGAGGTCGGAAGAAAACCTAAATTGAGCAGTTGAATCGGTTTGGCAGCCATATGAAATTGAGAAGTTCTGAACTATTCTAAGTTTTCTGGGGCTAAGTTTTTTGGGGCTAAGTTTTTTGGGGCGGTTCGTCAAACGTTCGCGAAGCCAATGTCAGCGATCGCTTTCCAAGCCGCGATCGCGTTTATCAATAAGCCTGGGGAGCGATCCATCTTGCTGAGATCCTGTGACATGATTCCTGTGACATGATTGAAGATGACACTGATTCCAATCAACAATCAGAATCTAACAAAAATTGTAAGACTGTTGAAATAAGCCATGGCATCAATAAAAATTAGAAAGACTCCTGGCGTTTGCAATGGAGCCGCTTGCATCGGGCGGACGCAGATTCCGGTGTGGCAATTGATCGCACTGCACTTGCAAGGATGCTCAGATGCAAACTTGCTCGGCGACTACCCACAGTTGACTAAAGATGACTTAAAAGCGGTTCGCACTTACTACGCGCAAAATACAGAAGAAATCGACGACGCGATCGCGGCTGAAAACTCAGACAGCTAGTGCAACAAAGGATCAAGCATTACTTCTAAGCTGACTTTATCGACCGAGATCGCAGTTATTAATAATTTGGGGCGATCGTAATCATCAATGAGCTTCTAGAGCGATCGCATTCCCACCCCGCGATCGCAGTCATCAACGAGCATTTGGAGCGATCGCGTGAGGCAAATCCAGCCCATTCTATCCTGCGGATCGCATTCTCCAACCCGATTCACAGTCATCAATGAGCCTCTGGAGCGATCTCAAAGATCGCGGTTAACTTCACAGCAATACCTCGATCTGCACAACGACTTACAACAATGATTCAATCACGGTAGCAAGTCACCTTTGCCGCACCACAAGCAGCCTTCAATCTCCGCTGCATTAGGCTGTTATGCCACTAATCGCATACTTGTACACTTTATCTGAACAAGGAATACACTGCTGCTACCTGGTCACCAGAAACTTCCTGTGGCTTTTTCTCATTTCCATCACGAATGTACAATTTGTTCTTGTACCAAACAGGTTCGGTGCCAGCAATAATTTCAAGCATTAACACCGTATTACCTGAATATGTTATAGGATTCACATTTGTATTAATGCTAGTTTTCAACCATTCAGGAAGCTCTGAATCTCGAATTTTTCTGGTAATCAAAAGAATATATTCATCTAGAGAAACTCCACGTAACTTTGCTTCCCTCTCTAGCCCAACTATACCGAAAGGTTGGATACGAGGAGCTTGTATTTTATCCAACTTCTCGATTCGCTGAGTATCTGATTCTTTATCTGATATGCCAATAAAAAAATATCCTTTCTTGCCTTTACCTAAATTAGCCATTGCCGCTATGTTGTGAAGAAGACTTTCAAAAAAGCCATCATCAAATTTTCTACTATCGGCAAGAGTATAGAATCCTTGTTTAAAGTCATACC
>JBGTAZ010000413.1:0-4088 GCA_041749615.1 Leptolyngbyaceae cyanobacterium
GCGGGGCAATAAACACGTTCCCCGCCTCATCGCGCACCGTAACTTTCACCGTGCGAAGCGAACCCTTGGCATTAGTGACCTTACAGTCAAAAGTTTCTCCAGTTTTTGCGGGTCGAATTTTGCCGCCACAGTCCACAACCACCTTCCCCAGATCTTTGCTCTCAGCGCTTTTTTGAATAAACTCATTCAATTTAGTCAGCAGCAACATGCCCTTGGTGCCCCAGCGAAATTTCTGAGGATCGTTGGTTGGCTCCACCACCACCGTAAATGCGCCTGCATCTGAGTTAACTTGGCAATCAAACGTTTTTGGTGTTGTTGCAGCCGTCCCAGGTTGGCTAGGTGTTGCCATTATGGGACAATCCACCGATTGGATGGTTAAATTTCCAGCTTTGCCGACTAGCCCCACGAGGCTAGTTTCCACCGCTTTAACAGATTCCGGTTTTTCTACAGTTGGCGATGGAGTTGGGGGTACAGAGAGCGTTGGGCTGATGCTAGGCGAAGTTTCAGTGGGGCTAGGGTTGGGTAACAATCCGGTTGAAGTGGGATCAGGCGACTGGACGACAGGTGACTCTGTGGGAAGGGGGTTGGGCTGCTCGGCATTGCATCCCGTCAGCGCGATCGCGCCTACCACAATCAACCACCCTATTCCTTGACTGACGCGCTGACTCATACAAACAATCTCCTGAGCATCTCCACCGCTTTCTATTATGCAAGGGCGCGGTGAAGAGTGCAGGAGGAAGAGGCGATCGCGTTCCTACCACATTTCTAAACAGGCAACAGCGATACATGAGCAGACACAATCCGCCAGCCTTGGGGAAACTTCCGCCAAAACTGGCTTTGCCTGCCCGATCGCGCCACCCCATTGATCGTGCGGCGAAACTCCAAGGTAATCGCTGCCGTATCATCGTCAAACGGCACCACCGTTAAACGGGAAATTTCCCGCGCTAAATCTTGCGTAGGGCGATTTTGGCGAAACTGGCGAATTTCGTCAATTCCATACAGGTTTTCGGTAGCACCAAACCGCACCACTTCGGCTGATTCCCAGAACAGCGCATCCAGAGTTGCCAGATCGTTTGAGCAGAGTGCGGTTTCGTAGGTTTGATGGAGTTGGGTGAGTTCAGCGATTAAGTCAGCAGCGTGATGGGTCATTGCAGATAAATTGCGTCTTGATCCAGTTCAAAAATATAGTGATAGTCGAATACAAGCGACTGAGAATGGCGAATGATCGAAAAGCCCATGTTCGTAGTGACATCGGTTGGAAAGGTGGCGATCGCCAACTCCACCAGCTTTTTCTCAGACATAATCGGCTTCTTCACATAATAATCGCGCCGCGCAAAAAACAGGTTTTCATCTTTGGGCACCACAATTTGATTCAGGCGATGAGCGTGCTGAATCGGCTTGATATAAGTCTGCAAAAACTCTTCCTGGTTACGCTGCAAGCGATATAGCTTTTCCTGCTGATACCAACTCATGCGGAACATCATCTTAATCAACTCAAACCCCAAAATATAGGAGAACACATTGTTGCGCTCTTCTGTACTCATCACCAGCCGCAATGCCGACTCTAGATAAAGCTGCGGCTGGGTTCGCATATCTTGCGCTGAATGGATATAAAACTGACGAATATAATGCCGTAACGAGTTTGTATCCAGATCTGTTTTGACCTTAAATTCCTTCAGATAGTCTTTGACTTTTTGCTTTGTGTCACGGTCTTCCAAAACTTTAGACACTAACCCATCGGCGGTATAGTCATCTAAAAATTTTGCCCGTGTTTCCGGCGTAGCAGCGCCCATTAGATGGCACAACGACAACACATAGCGGCGCTGTGCCCAAGGTAAGCTCTCAGCCCACCGGTGTGCTTCTGGGGGAAGCTTGAGCAACAGACTTTCGGCAGAAACAGAATTGGATAGTGTAAGTGACGGTTCAAGTGGCTGATTCATGGATAAGTTAAAGGCGGCGATCGCTTTGTTGCACCGCCTTATTATTCAGTGTGCCCAACCTTGGCAGTTATCAACAGCACTGGTGCTACTTTGTCCGATCAACTTATGCTTGAATCAACTTATGCTTGAACCAACTTATGCTTGAACTGAGGGGTGACGATGCTCCACTTCAATCACCGTATGGACATTGCCTCGTGGATTGTAGTCGCCCTTCAACTTCACCTCTAGCGGATCGCAGGCGGCAACAAAATCATCCAAGATTTGGTTAATTGATTCTTCGTGGGAAATATAGCGATCGCGGTAGCTGTTGATATAAAGCTTAATCGCCTTTAGTTCCACCACTTTTTGATTTGGAACATAGGTGAGGTAGATCGTCGCAAAATCGGGATAGCCCGAAAAAGGACACTTACAGGTGAATTCAGGCAACACAAGCTGAATCTCGTAGCGTCTGCCAATGCGCGGGTTGGGAAAGGTAATCAGTTGCCCCTCATCAATTAACCGCTCCCCATACTTTTCTTCACTATTGCTGGACAATTCAGATTCAGACGAGATCATCGATTCGGTAGAAAATTGACTCATGATTGTGGTGTAGACATTAAGGATAAACGTGGGGAATGGGGCGATCGCCCGATCAGTTCGCAACAGCTTCATTTTACAGGGGCTATGAGTCAGGGTTTAGAGAACGGAAAAAACTCCAAACTCCGCACTCTCTCCTCTCTCAAGAAAAACGGTCACTTTTTGAGTTTGGGTTTATCGTGTGAGCAATCATTTTTTGCTGTATCCACAAACACTTCTCTCCTATGACCTCTAACGTCAATACTAAGATGATGCAACCTGCCCAAACATCCGCGCCCGTTTCAAAACCGGGGGGTGCGCGTAGTCCGTCTGTGCCCATCTCGGTTTACCGCGAAGTTGCGAGTGAATTGCAATCTACTCGAAATTCTCTTGATTCTCTTAAAGGTCAAAATAATGATCTGGTTCAAAGAAATCAGCAGTTACGGCTAGAAATTGAGCGGGTGGTGCAGTCAGCCCTGTATCTTCGTCAGCTTGCAGATACTAATTTGCAGGTCGGCGCTTCCGGCTCAGACCCTTTTTCAAGTCCAGTCGCCGAGATACCATCCACGGCTGCAACTCTGGCACAACCCGTCCAGTTGAATCATTCCTCCACGGCAACTCCTACCAAAAAGTCTCTGAAGCAGCTTACTGGCTTTCCGGGCAAGCTTTTTACGGGGCATACTAGCCAACCGCCTTCGACCACTCAGACAGAGGTAAAAGAAATCGGTGCTTGGTGGCTTGTGTTGGTCATTGGCATGATTATTGTGACGGCGTTTGGCACCGGATTTTTGATTGTGCGTCCGTTGCTGCCTTCCCGCTAGAGAGATTTGCTCTATGGAATGCTTGAGAATGCTTGAAATATCCTTTGTATCTAGCTATTCGATAGGTATTTGATCAAGTGCGCGATCGCCAAGCGGCAGACTGTACTTTTTGTTACAAAAAACTCGCTCTGGACGGTGATAGAAGTGACATGCTAGATAACAAAGCCATCCATAAAAATAAGGAGTGAGTGAGTTGAAAAAAGTCGAGGCTATTATTCGCCCGTTTAAGCTTGATGAAGTAAAGATTGCGCTCGTGAATGCAGGTATCGTCGGCATGACGGTTTCTGAAGTGAGAGGCTTTGGTCGTCAGAAGGGACAAACTGAGCGCTATCGCGGATCAGAATATACGGTTGAGTTTTTGCAAAAGCTCAAGGTTGAAATTGTGGTTGAAGATGAACAGGTGGACATGGTCATCGATAAGATTATCGTGGCGGCTCGGACGGGTGAGATCGGCGACGGCAAGATTTTTGTGACTCCAGTTGATCAAATCATTCGCATCCGCACGAGCGAAAAGAACCAGGAAGCCGTTTAAGCGGTTTCATTCGGGTTTCGGCGTTGCTTAATTAAGGTATGAATTTGAATTTGTCATACTGAATGGAGCATCGCGAAATGAAGTATCTGTCGAGATTCTTCGCTTCACTTCGTTGCACTCAGAATGACAATTCATCCTTCTGATCAACAATGACCAGTTTCTAACATTGCTGAAAGTTTTTGTGCATTCGGCTCAGCTAGTCGATCTCAAAGGTAGGTCGCAAAGGTAGATACGGCGCTA
>JBGTAZ010000414.1:0-11297 GCA_041749615.1 Leptolyngbyaceae cyanobacterium
GTGGCGACGCTCCTTTCTAGGCTCAAGACTTGTACTTACCTCCGCAACCAATCAACAACACCACGCTGGGCAACTTGGCAATCCAGGCTGTTCAGCGTGTCCTTCGCACGACAAGCTACTCCGCAACAGTGCTGCATTTTCAGGCAGCACATACCAGTGAATCGAATTACGACGATCGCGGCAGACCTGATTACCTTGCCGCCGATCCGGGGCTATATGCCTCTGGGGTGGAATACGTTCCCAATCCCAACAACCCATTAAAAGGGATGTTTTGTCCCTCCCCTCGCCGTCCGACTCAAGAAGTGTCGGGTATCTACTACACCGCTCAGTGCGAACTATACCTGCCTGAAAACATTGGTGAAGTGTTTCAAGTGGGTGAAAAGTATCCCAAACGCCAAGACCGATTTGAGATTTTAGGACAGATTTATTACGCGATCGCTCCTGCTTTTCCCTGCTCGTTGGGTGATTCGATTGCTTGCTGGAAGATCGAACTCAACCGCGAACGCTACCCGGTCAACTGATGTACCTGATTGACAAATTCCAAACTACTTCGATCTATCTGCCGTCTTTGGGACTCGTACCCATTGGACTGTTGCCGGATGGTCTTGATTTGCAATTATTGCAAACGGAATTGACTCATTTCTACGGCGATCGCTTTCAAGTGGTAGAACAGTTACCTAAAGCTGTGGAAAAGCAGACCGAAACTGTGGAAACTGTGAACCAAGCTGCTGCGCCAAAAGCGAAAAGGAAGGCTCATGGCTTTTAGAGTCTCGGTTAACGTGAGCGCTTCCAATCAACTTGGTTCAATTGGGCAACAAATTGAGGCGCGGATTCCAGGTATTTTGAAGGATGTACTAGACGCGATCGCCCATCAAGCCGTACAGAATTTAAGCGGTGTGCCATTCCAGTCAGAAACAGGCACTCACACAATCCAAAAGCGTACAGGCAAAGGGGCGGCATCAGTTCAGGTGCAATATCCCTACGGGTCACCCTATAAAGGGCGGGTATTTGCATCGGCATTTACTCAGTATGGCGACAACTCGGAACGCTGGGATTATCTATCAATCTTAGAGTTTGGGCGCGGTGAGATTCGACCCAAGTACACTTCATCTGCTAAATCGGGTAGCGGTCGCGCACGGCTAGCGATTCCCGGTGGCTCCGTTCAATTGGTGCAAGGTCAAGGCGGTTTCCGAGGGGTGACGGGTCGGTATCGGTTCGTTAAGTCCATCCCCCCAATGGAAGGGAAGTATTGGATGGCTGCGGCGGCCGAAGCAGCTAAGCCTGAAATTCAATCAATCGTCAGCGATCGCTTACAGAATCTCGAATGATATTAGATAAAGCATCATCCCCTATTTTTGGAGAAGAGTATCCCTACCCAACGGATGGGAAGGCGGTACTACGGGCGATCGCGCTTCAGTTTGCAGCAGAATTCAATCAACTTGCCAAGATTAAATTAGGCGATCAGTATTCAGGCGATCGCGTGGCACGATGGATTGATTTAAGCGTCAATTCTGCATACCCCACAACCGTTCAGCAATGCCCTCGCATCAGCATTCAACGGAAAAGCTCACAGCCAAAACTCGCGGGTCTAGGTGGCGACATTGAAACTCGCAAGATTGAAGTTGCGGGCAAAGAGGCATTCTTTCGGATCTATCGAGGACAGTTAGTTACTGACACGATTGAGGTTGCCATTTGTACCCTGAACGAACAGATGCGCGATGATTTATACCTTTGGTTCCAGCAGTATGTGTTAGATGCCATCACTTGGTCTTTGCCTCAAATCCCTAGCTTCTACTATCTGCAATGCACAAATGCTTTAGATGACTTGGTGGAGTATCAGGGCGGTCAAGGTCAACCCGGTTTTGAGTTTTACATTGCTCAGCTTACCTTCACGGCTCAATACGATTTGATGGTGTTGCATGACGTGGATCAACTGAAGGCGATCGTTAACTGGCAACAGTGCTTGTTAGCCAACCAAGATCAAACGCCAAAATCAACGAGGCTAAGTGTGTGAGCATCAAACCGAAACCGCTCGAAGTGGTCACGATTTACGCCGGAACTGCGGGTGAGCCGCTACCGGGGCAACCGATTACTCAATACGCGCTCTGGATTCCTGGTGTGGGACCACTCCGACTCCAGCAAGGCAACCTACCGGAACCAACATCATGAACCGACAAGACTATATTCAAAATTATTTGACTTGGGAACATCAACGCATGGCAAGCCACCTGCTTCCAGATGAAACCCATAGCAAGGAAGAATGGGATTCCCTTTGGCAACGGGTTCTAAACTCGCCTGCTCATTAATCTGCACGACAGCATTTCCATCTCTTGTGTTGGAGTGCCTGACCGTGAGCCACTCTCGACAATTTTTTAGGATCTAAACCTTGCTCTCTAGCGAATTTATGCAAATTGACTACGAGATGCTCAATACCATTAGGATCTGTCAAAATCCATTGCTTGTTTCGCGGCTCTTTTTTGCACGCAGGAGAAGATCCATCAGCGAATACACATCCCCAGTCTTTGTGATGTGTATTCAGCCCTTTAGCAACATTAGCCATGCTTGCGTGAATCAATCCGTTTTCTCTGCAAAACTGATCCATATTTCGATTTCGCACTGGAAAGCGAATACCATTAGGATGAGTCGCAATATATTTAACAGGACGTTCGTTGGATTCAAGCTTAGTCAAGCTTCCATCCGCAAGGCGACATTTCCAGTTTTTATAGGACGGAGTTTTCCCTGTAGCGACTTTTTGCAAGCCAAGTTGCCCGTTCCTCCCAATCCCGTGGCGATCGCAGAATTCCTTCAAGTGTTCTACCAAGTACTCCTCGCCATTTGGGGTTGTAACAATATACTGTTTCCGTCTAAGTGCAACCTGATTGAAATATTTGGGTGTGCTTCCGTCTGCAAAGATGACTTTCCAGCCTTTATAGGAACTGAGCTTACCTCTGGCAACCTTAGACATACCTGATTGTCTTAATCCATGCTCTTTGCAAAAGTGATTCAACCCTTTAACTTGATAAACCTCACCATTTGGCGATGTCACGATGTAGTCTTTTTTGCATTCTTCAGTTTTGTCGATCCATTCCGGCGTACTGCCATCCACAAATTCACATCTCCAACCTTTGTGAAATCTAGACACTCCTCTGGCACAATCCCTCATGTGGTATTCGCTAAGATCATGCTTCTCGCAAAACGCAGAAAGATAAAGAACGCTGAACTGCTGCCCTTTTGGGTTTGTGGCAATATATCTTTTTCTGCCATAACCGAACGGGCTACCAGCGATTGGGTAAGAGTTATACCCAAGCTTGCGGTGCAAGCAGACGGTCGCATCTATCCACATCTGCTCTACGCCAAGAAGATATCCAACATTCACAAGTTCTTTGCTCGGAACCGTTTCAAGGATCTTGAACAAAAAATCTTCTCCTTCTTGGCGATCCCAATCTCTTTGAAGACGGAGAGAACAATGGTCGCCGCATCTTAGTGAGCGTTGGTGCTCCTTTAGCCTGGTCTTGAATCCGCGACCAGTGCTGCCTATGTAAAGCTTTCCATTCCGTTCGTTGATAACCGCATAAACCCCATTCTGCCGCATCTCGTTTTCGGCAATGGATTCGTGCAACTTTATTGCTCCGCTTATTATTGTTGAGGTATTCAAAATGGCTACAGGCGTAAGGTTTGGGAACCCTGCTAGTATACTTCTTTCTCCTGGGGCATATTCCCTTGTTGATGCGAGTAATCTAAACTTTTCTCCACCGTTTGCATGGGGTTTGCCGTGCATTATGGGTGCGGCATTAGGTGGGGAACCGATGAAACCTTACCTATTCAATGATCCAATCCAAGCAGAGCAATTGTTTGGCGCGGGAACCCCGCTATCGGATGCGGTGCGGTTCGCCTTTATGGGTGGCGTGAATGGTGGTGCGGCGGCAGTGATCGCCATGCGAATCGATAATGCAGCACAAGCCTATGGGTCGCTGGCGGCGGCAAACGGTGGCGCGGGTCTGTCGGGCAACTTCAAGGATTATGGTGGCTACGGCAATACTTTCTCGATCAGTTTCTACCCTGCCTCTGTTCAGGGAACGTTAGCGGTGATTCAGGGCACCAACCTTGATGGCACTCCCTATCTACAGAAAATCGATAATGAACCTTCGTTTAGCACGCTGATCGAACGGATCAATAATGAGTCGCCGGTTCAAATTGCGATCGCGTCGGGTGGAACCTCTGCATCCCAAACCTTACAAATTGCCACTTCTCAAGTCGATGGCAGAGCCACGTTAACCGATGGGCAAGGGGTAGCGAGATCCACTCAAGCTTATTGCTATCAGTACCCATCATCCATGCTGGTGAATACCACTGACTCAATGTTGGTGACGTATAACGGTGCGGCAAGCTGGGCGATCGACTCAGTTAATGCCTCCACTGAAGTCTTTACCACGGGTGCGGCTTCGACATTAGCGGGTGGAAACTATGTGAAACTGACTGGGGCTACGCTGCCTCCTGAAATTGATCCGGCGATCTCTTACATTATTCGAGAAGCGCTGACTTCCACGACCTTTACCCTTGCTCAGCCTGTCACAACGATTGAAGAGTGGGCAGTGGGCACGGTCAACGCTACTAGCAATGTGTTCACGGCAGCAGGTAATACCCTAGCTAATGGCGATGTGGTGCAGCTAACTGGAACGACCTTAAACCCTGAGATTACTGCAAACCGTAATTACTTTGTCATTGGTAAATCGGTTGATGATTTTAGTGTTGCTTTGACCGTCGGTGGTGTGGCGATCGATCTTACGGGCGCTACTGCTGGAGTGAAAGTCCGAAAAGTGGCAGGCGGTTTGTTGGCAGCATCCGGTTCCGTTTCGGGTGCCCGTGTGGTGCTGCAATTGGGGGGTGCGAGTGCGATTACAGCTTCAACCCCTAGCGACTTCAACGGCATTCGCGCATCAGTGCGTACCGTTGACGGCTACACTCAAGTCGCTTCCAGTGCTTCTGTCACGGCGGCGGCATACTCCAGCGATTCAGCCCGAATCACGCTGCAAGGGTCGGAAACGTGGGGGCATCTCAACAAACAAGCCCTACCCGGTGCCATCTTTGAAATAACGGGCGGGGTTTATGCAGGAACCTATCAGATCCTTCATCACGAATGGGATGGGCTATCGATTGATAAGGTTCGGGTTGTTCGGAAATTATCGGGCGATCGCAAGATAGCACCGGGTTCGCTCTCCGCTTCTTTGGTCTACTGGACATCATTTAGCTTTGGGCGGCTACAACCTCCTACTCAAGCGCTGGAAACTCAACTCCCTGCCAATGGCATTCTGACCACTGGAGGGCAGTATCTCACAGTAGTTGGAGGAGATAAAACGGTTTACTATGCCACGCTGCAAGGCGATACGGTTGAAACGACCGCAGTAGAAGTGGCGCGATTGATTAACCAAGATACGACTTTCCCGATGGTTGCTTCTGCTGCTTATAACAGCGGCACCTACACCGCAACCCTAACTTTGGTTGCCAAGAAAACCGGGATTGTGCCTAACGGCTTCCCGGTGTCGATTTTGGTCAATGTTCAAACCACTTTACTGGTTTCGGCGGGTGGAACTCGATTACAAGGGGGCGTTGAACCGAATCCGCCTAGAACCTCAGCCGGGGTGACTAGCGGCAATCTACTCCTAACTAATGGGTTCGATTCGGCTCCCACCTATCAGCGCTGGTTGGATGGATTGGAAGCTATCAAATACATTCCGGTGTATTGGCTGGTGCCTGCGGGCACTGACAATATCGGCGTACAAATCGCCTTTGCCGATCACTGTGCGTTGATGTCGTCTACTCCTAAACGTAGAGAACGACGCGCTATTTTGGGGCATGGGTTGGGCTGGACTTCTACCGCGATTCAAACTCGTGCAGAACTGTTTCAATCTGAGCGGGTTGTGTTTGTTTCTCCCGGTTTCACTAGCTCAGATGGCATCACTGGATCTCCAAGGCAATATCCATCCACATACACCGCTGCATTGGTAGCAGGGGCGCTAGTAGCAGAAGGGAACGGCATTTCTGATCCAATCACTCACACCTACCTGAAGAACCTGATCAGCCTGGAACGAACCTATCAGCCCGGTTCGGTTGAACTAGACAATATGATTAGTTCGGGTGTCTTAACAATTGAGCGAGATCCCTCTATCACTCGCCTGAGTCGCGGCTATCGGGTGACTCGCGGCATTACTACTTGGCGCGTCACAACCAACTCAGCCCTTAAATCCAATGCCTTTGAGTCGATTAGCATCATCAGCCAATCCGACTACATTGCAGCCGTGATCCGTGAGATGGAAGAATCCTTGTTCATTGGCACAGGAATCTTCCCCGAAACGCTGGACGCTGTTCGACTGGCGATCAATAGTGAATTGCTACGGCGATCGCGTGAAAAAGTCATCTACGGATTTGATCCGGCATTCACTCAGGTCACGCTGAATAGGGATTCTCCCAACGCTCTAGATGCGGCGTATAAAATCTACCCTGTGCCTGCATTAGAGTTCATTCTCAATACTCAACTGCTTGCCCCAATCCCAGTGACGTAAATGCCAACTTTTGCACTGCTGCTGATTCCGATGGCTCTCCTCTATGTCGTGCTTTGTTTTGACCTAGAGGATCAAGGCGATTAGCCCGTCGCTAACCCTATTTTCTGCCCGATCTCTCACGCGATCGGGCTTTTTTGTTATTAATTTTAGGAGAACCCCACCATGGCTTTTAGAACGACATATAGCCGGTTAGACAACAGCCCTGAATCTCAAGCACTCAGCAGCCTTGAAATTGTATTAAAAATCAACAACATTCCAATTGGGAGAGCGCAGGGTTTGCGGAGATCTGGGCAGGCGGCACCAAGACCTGTGAACGAGATGGGTTCGGATCGCGTCGTGGAATTTTGTCCAGGAATAAAAACATATTCTGGAAGCTTACAGTCTTTGACCCTCAAGTATGGCGATCTTATAAAACGGCTCGGCTCGGCTGCTGGAGCGGCTTTGGATTCTCAAAGTAAGGCGGCTTCATTGAGTAATTTTCCAGAATTTGACATCTCGGTCTTGGATCGTGGAAACCCGGATTATCAGTCGCCGCAGTTGTACGCCCCTTCGTCTTCGACTGCAAGCTTGGCAGGGTCAGGAAAACTGATCGTGACATTAATCGGGTGCGTGATTGAGAGCTTTGAACAGTCATTTAACGTGAACGAGGCATTAGTCATGGAATCGATAAATTTCAAGTACATTGATGAGCTAGCCGAGGCGCAAGAACAGGGACAGCAAGGAACGCTGTTTAGCGGTCTTCCAGGGGGCACTGGAGGCTTTGCTTAAGAACCTAATGAAGGGGTTTCAAGTTTCTTCAGATAAACTTTAAGGATGGAAAATGGTATCAATTAAAGAGCGGTTACTTGATCCCAACGATCGCTTCTCCCCTCAAGAAATGTATCAAGCATTTGAAGCGATCGCCGAGGAGTACGGTTTCCATCGCAGTAAAGAACTGCCACCCAAAGAGCTTGATATTGAAACAATCTCGATCGCCATCAAGGGCTACGAAAAGTTCGGGGTAGTGGTGGTCAGACCTCGAACCAATCGGGACTCTATGATTACGATCCCTTCTCTTGTGGACAAGATCTTGGGAGACGACTTCACTCCATCGCAGAACACGGTGTTTAATGCCAACTTGATAGCACTGGCGCGAACGGTGATTGTGAGTCCACCGGGGCTAAGCGATCGCGTCCTTAATTCAACCGACGACGAGGATCTACGGTTCTTCATTGCATTTGCTGAAGAGTATGCAGCATGGATGGGTGTTAGGGCTGAAGAGGTTCGTAAAAAAAAGTCTGGGAATCCCAGTATGAGCGAGTCGCCTTCTACGTCCGAAACAGGCGAAACCTCCTCCCCACTTCTCCCGACTGGTTAGCCATGACCACGGCAGACGTAATCATGGAGTATCGCATGATCCGTGCAGCAGACTATGAGCGGGACAACGGTAAGCCCTACGAAGAGACGACAACGGATGATTCCTATGCTGAATATCAGCGATCGCTGGGGGTGGATGTAGATGGCTGATCCGCAGGTTTTAACAGCTTGTGGCAAGTCCAGCCTTTGTACTGTTTTTGATGCTTGTTGGCACATCTTGACATAGACGCATGATCCAATCCCTCCTTTCTGCAAAATTCTCTTAGATTCGGCACGACATGAATCGCGCCGTCTGGTGCTGTGGCTCTGTAGTAAAAAGGCTTATTCATGTTTTGCGAAGCGACCATTTTTACCCTCGATTCATAGGTGAGAGGCTTTCCAGTAGCAGCAAGTCTCATTTTTGCGATTGTTTCAGGACTCCGTCTTTTTCCCGTTTGCGCCAAACTTCTTCGCGCTCTAGCATCAACCATTCTTGCTATAGCTTCTGGCGTATGCTGCTTCTTTGTATTAGTTGCACTTATTTTCGCTTTGGTTTCTTCTGTTAGCGTCTTACCAGCATTAATGACGCTCAATTTCGCCTTAGTTTCTGCCGTATGCTTTCTGCTTACGCATCTCGCAACCTGTTCGGGTGTTCGTTTCTTCCCGGTATTGGCTGCACTTATTTTTGCTTTGGTTTCTTCTGACAGGCAATGTCTATCAGCACATGATTCAATGTTGAACCCATAGGCGCGATCGTGTGCCTGATAAATGTCAATCCAAGCCTGCTCACGATCAATTAAATCCTCAACAAACTGGACGGGTTCTAACGGGTAAAACTCAAAAGATGATTCACCGTATTTGTTCCAAGATCTCTGTAGGTGGCTGTTACAGTGTAATTTTCTATTAAGTTCGTACCGATGGCTTTTCCACCGAATCCTGAAAGGACGCTTGGTGGAGCCGATGTAGCTTTTCCCAGATTCAACACAAGTGATGCGATAAACTCCACCAAAACAGGGGTTTTTTGTTATCCTCTTAGTCATTGACCTTGACTTCTCAAATAAAGGTTAATCACGCCCCTTGATGTTTCCAGCATCGAAGGGGTATTTAAATCATTATACTCTCAAAAACCCTACGGTCAAAGGGTTGTGAGGTTGTCAACAAGTGAAAATCAATCCCCTTAAAATACAGCTAAAAACATATGCCTGACTCGCAACCGCAGGTAAATATTGGCGTATCACTCGACATTGAGCCTCTTAAGCAGGGGTTGCAATCCGCCGAAGAAACCATGCGCCAAGGGGTGCAACGCATGGGGAACTTGCCACAAGCGGGTGGCTCTGGTTCGGCTCCTCCGCCGCTACCTCCTCCAACGGTTCCAGAAGTCGGTAGCGCCAGCCCGATCGCGTCTGCCTACCAAGAACTCGAACGAATCAAGGCTATGTCGGCTACGTCTCCAGATGTGGCAATGGCAGCACTGAGGGGTTCTAGTGGGTCTGGTGGGCTGCAATCCCAAATTATGAAGGGTGCGGCTACGGCTGATCCTGAATCGGCACAGGAATATCAAAAGCTGATTGTTGCGCTCAAAGAGGTTTCAAAATCAGTTCAGAGTAACGTTAGCGAGTCCCAAGAATCCCGTAGAGAGGGGGGATCGGGCATCATGCAGATGATGCGCCAATCGAATATGTATCAAGCGGCGGGGGCTGTGGGACAAAATTTAGCCGGGGGAAACATTGCGGGTGCAGCGGGGGCTGGCATTGGATCTCTGTTTGGTCCTATGGGCATGATGGCAGGGCAAGCGATCGGGTCTGGGATTGGCAACTTTGTCGGCAAAGCGCAAGAAAACATCGACTACGATATGCAAACCGCTGACATAGCGGCGCGGTTTGGCGATTTTAGTCAAGAATCAAATCTAAAAGTTGGCAATATCAACCCTAGCGCGGGTTACTCCACGCAAGAAACGGCTGAATTGTTCGATAAGCTTCGGCAGTCCAAGGTGATTGATAACACGGGTTCCGAAAGCCAAGAGCTTGTTAAATCGCTGCAAGATCTGACCCGTGCCACTGGGCAAAACACCGATCAACTGGTGAATCAGTACAGCACCTAT
This sequence comes from Leptolyngbyaceae cyanobacterium, assembly GCA_041749615.1. GTDB lineage: Bacteria > Cyanobacteriota > Cyanobacteriia > Leptolyngbyales > Leptolyngbyaceae > ULC077BIN1. Next base: position 9,997 of record JBGTAZ010000414.1, read on the forward strand.
AAGCAAGGGGGAGGAACAGGTAGCGCTGAAAGCCTGATGGCGAAAACGATGGAAGGCGCGATCGCGGCTGGGATGAAGTCGAACCTATCCGACTACTCTGAAATGCTGGGTTCTGCCCGAATGGGGCTGGTGAATAAAGGCGCGATGGCAGATGCCAACGATGGCGCGATGGCTGGCATTCAAAAGTTAATGACTGGGATGATGGGGTCAAAGTCAGACACCTCAGAACTGCTGAAAGATAACCCGATGCTGGCTCAACAGATGATGCAAGGGTTTCTGTCTACGGGTTCTAGCAAGGCGTATAGCTACGATTCGGCGGCAATGCAAATGGCGGGGGTAGACCGTGCCCATACCACTGAGGGGTTTATCACTCCGGAACAAGTGACGAAGAACGCGATCGCCCGTCAACAGTCTGTCCTTAACAATGTGATGGGTACCGGGATGGGCACAATGGGTTTTGGCAGTATGCAAGAAATGCAGGCGGCAGCCCAACAAGATCCTAATTTGATCTCTAAACTATTTACCGATAAAAACCCCAACACTCAACAATCAGCAGCATTGCAAGATATGTTGAATGTGCAGCTTAAGGGGCAGTATGGGCGCGATCCAACCGCGATCGAGCGTCAGCAGTCTTTGCAAATGATGCAAACTTACGCCAGTACAGGGACGCTTACGCCGGACTCTAAAACCAGTGAGGGGAAGAGTGTTGGCGATTTGATTGCTGAATCACAAAAGACTGAAGGGCAGAAAGCGCGGGATACTGCGGCGGCTCAACACAAAGAGATGATGGATCTTATGAAGACCTTCGTTCCTCTTTTGACCGCAATAAAAGAGACAACCGTAAAGTTGTTGGAGGGCTTGAACCTCCTCGTTGGTGTTGTCAAGCCAATCAGCGAGAAGGCGATGGCAATGCTAGGCGGCAATGCTCAAGCGGCTGCGCCCGTGGTGGGTGCGGTGACGGAAGGAGCGGCGAACGTACTGGAACAAGCGACGGGAATTAAGGCTGATGATAAGACCAAAGCCGCTGTTACGGGGGTTGGTTCAACTGTTGCTGGAGTTGGCACCAGCGTAGCTCAAGGGCTATGGAATCTATCCCCTCAAAAGGGTTTAGGTAAAAACACCTTGGACGCGATCGACATGGTTCAAGGCAAAAAACCAGGAGAAGGTAAAAGCTGGTTCCACGATATGTTTAATGACACTCCATCAGAGGGAGTGCTTGCCACGTCTGAATACAACACCTTCAAGTTTGCTGAGGGCGATCGCGTGTTTGCTACTCAAGGCGGTATGGGCATGGGCGGCGG
>JBGTAZ010000415.1:0-7618 GCA_041749615.1 Leptolyngbyaceae cyanobacterium
AGCTATCAGGTTTGGATTTCACAATTGACCTAGAAACTACAACCTTAGACTCTGTTTTTCAGACGAAAAATCTGAATTCGATTGATTTTTTACAGATTGATGTTCAAGGGGCAGATCTTCAGGTTTTGGAAGGAGCAACAAGTCTACTAGATCAAGGTATTTTGGCTATCCAGGTGGAAGTGGAATTTTCCCATTTGTACGTGAATCAGCCATTATTTTCGGATGTAGATGCTTTTGCTAGAAAGCACGGTTTTACACTTTTTGATCTAGATATAGCTCGATGGTCGCGATCGCGGATTTGTTCCCCATCTCGTCCGGGACAAATTTTATGGGGAGATGCCTTTTATTTGCGCGATCCTTTGCATGAGAATTGTTCTAGCGCTTTCAAACAACCAGCCATAGTGCTTAAATTAGCGTGCATTGCCGATATTTTGGGCTTGACAGACTATGCTCTGGAGCTACTGGGATTTTTAACTTTGGAATATGGCTCTCATGACTCTCGCTATAATGTTGCGAATAGCTTAGTTGAAAGCCTTCGTCAAATTCCTGAGTTAACGCAAGCAAGCTTAGAATTATTGCCGATAGTGTCCAAGATTCAGCATCTTTTGACTTAGCCAGTTTTTATTTGATCCCACTGATCATCTGTCGTAATTAACTTCTTAGCTGCTCGCAATCTATCGCGATCGCCACCTACATCTGGGGAAAATTGGTGTGGATTGGGGTTGTTAGCCTGCTGTCAGCGACCTAGCTTTGGTTATACGCATTGAGAAACTCTTCCCTAGAAACACCAACTTGAGTACAAATTGCCCGCAACGTGCCACTTTTAATACTTGAGTGATTCGGCATGACGAGTGGTGTCTCCGTCCCATCGTCATTCTTACGTTTCATGACGATATGCTCTCGTTCGCGAACAATCTCGAAACCCAATAACTCAAAAGCTTGGACGATATGCTTTTTGGGTGAATCGATGGAAACTTTGGCATCAGACTGCGACTCCTGCCTCAGCAATGAACACCTCGACGGAGGGAATATCCTCTAACATTTCTTTGCCAAAGACCTCAATGTAACAGGCGATCGCAGATTTCACATCTGATAAAGCCTCATCATAGGTGTCTCCCTGTCCAACAATCGCGCCCACAACACCAATCGGATAAGCAACGTATCCATCTGGGTGTTTCTCGATAACGATTTTGAACTGCTTCATGGGTTCCTTGGTACTGGCAAGATAGGGGTTCATTTAGCTGGAATGTAACTTGGCTGGAATCGATTACCCCCATCGTGCCACGAATTTCTGTCCAAGCACTGATTCAAGAGTAATATCACCAGCAGCGATTTTGTGCCTTACGCTCTCAGCGATTCGATCCCACTGATCAATCCGTTGTAGGCTTAAACTGGGCGTTCCATCCCTGCTCATCTTCTAACTTAGCCAGGAGACGAGCCGCGATCGCATCCTGTTCGTCCGCAGATAACGTGTTCAGTGGAGAGATCGCCCGTTCGAGTAGCTTAGTCATAGTGACGCACTACAGAAAAGATTCCACTCATTATTGCTTACAGTCAACGCTCTTCGAGGATTTTCCACATTTGCTCGTAGGCGCGTTCCATTTCGCGGGTAAATTGTTTCGCATTCCACAGGGGTGAGGTTTGGCGCGATCGCAACAATTTCCAATGAATTTGTTGGCGTAAAGCAGCATCGGTTCCTAGGCGGATGCCCCACTCGACGTATTCTTCATCCGTCCAGGCAATCCCTTCCTCGATGCCCACATTTTTCAGCATAGTGTAGCTGTTCCGGGCGGCAAACTGTTCACCGACGCGGGTGACGAGCGGAATGCCCATCCACAGGGTTTCCAGGGTGGTTGTGGCACCGTTGTAGGGGAAAGTATCTAGCACGACATCCGCGATCGCTAAATTTGCGCGGTGAATGGTTTCCGAGGGCACATCCGGTAAAAAGATCAGGCGATCGCACTCTACTCCGGCTGCTTCGGCTAATTGGGTGAAAAACGCTTTCACGGCATCTTGATCGGCTAATCCTTTAATTAAGAAATAGCTGTTGGGCACGGCTTGCAAAATTTTCATTTGCAGTTCTGCGGTGTCGCGGTGTCGCTTGTAGCCCCGTTGGGCGCTCAGGTAAACTACTGCATCGGCTGGAATGCCCAACTGATCTCGCCGCAAGGTGGGCACTCCGACCTCAAACCCATCTACCGCGATATAAGTTTCAGGCAAGCGCCAAATTTTTTCGGTGTAATACTCTTGTGCCGTCTCTGGCAGCACATAGGGATCGGCAATAAAGTAATCAATTGTAGAAATACCAGACGCATCCCAGCCTAACCAAGTCACCTGAATAGGCGCAGGTTTCAGGCTCATCACCCCACAGGTGACATCGAGGGTAATGCTGTCTAAATCGATCAGGATGTCGATATTGTTGTTGGCAATGCAATCGGCAATCTCAATCCGGTTCGCGCCTAACGTGTGAGCATAATCTGCCAGTTGCAGGTATTCGTGCTGCACCGAATCATTCATTTCTTGGTAGTTCAAGAAGAACAGATGCACTTCAAACCGATCGCGATCGTGGTGTCGAATTAGCCAGCGCGCCAGCCAGCCCACCGAATGCTCATGAAAACAGTGGCAAATGTAGCCAATCTTGAGCCGTTGCTGGTTGGGCTGCGATCGCGTCGCCAAATTGTGCTGTTGATAGCGCTCAAACGCTGCCTGATTGTGCAACTGCATATTTGCCGTGCAAATTTCAAATAGCTGCTCTTGGAGCCAGCGATTTTGTTTGGGCTGATCTCGAAAATAGGCAAAAAAGTAAATGGTGGCATAGAACCGCGAATTACTCACCAAATCTAAAGGAACAGGTCGCTCTTGAATCACCGCTAAGATCAGCGATTCGTGTTGCTTCAAAACAACAATTGCTTCCTGCCAATATCCCCCCGCAGTCATCAGCCCCCGCAGCAACAAATAACTGGCAAAAACTTGATTGGGCAAACTGTCTGATAGTTCAACCGCCCGTTTTGCCACTGCAATGCCCTGATCGTATTGTTGCGATTTTTGATAAAAAGGCGCTAGTTCAAACAACACCTCCAAATTATCTGGCTCTGCCCTTAAACAAAACTCTGCCAAATGAGCCGCCAACCGGGGCTGCTTGCTGAAATGGGCAACCTTGAGAGAGCCGATCAGCACCACGTCCACAAACCGATCAGTGGTGGGGCAATGAGGCAGCGCCGCTTCTGCAAACTCCACCATCAACGGGTGAACTGGCAAATTGAGCACCGCTGCTAATGCCTGGAGCAACAGGGCTTCACCTACGCTTGCCTGGAGAGCCTCCAACCCTTCCAGCAGCCCAGAGGTGGCTAAATCCTCCGGGTCAAATGTTTTGAGGTGAATCGAAAGCAGCAGGGTGTGGAGCAAATTATTCAGATCGTTAGGGCATAATTCCCGGATATGTTGCCGAATTGCCCAGGCGATGCTGTCTTCCCCGACTTCGCTCTGGCGGATTGCCTCAGCCTCTAGCACCTGCACCAGTTCCACCGTCCAGCAATCCACTTGCTCTGGTTCGCCCTCCGCCATCGCCATCAGCCAGGTAAGTTGGGCTTCGGCTTCTTGCCCTTGCAACAATAGCGCCAAACCCATCCACCAATAGTGAGATTTCACATCGGGCTGTGCTTCTATCGCCTGTTCACACCACTCAATCGCCTGATGATAATCTTTATTAATTAGGAATTTATAAGCTTGTGCCTGCAAATTCATCTCCTCATACTCCATAAAATTGCTGCTAGTGTCTGCACCATTTTTAGATGCATTTTTTAGATGCATTGGCAGTGAGTTTATGGGCTAGACCTGGCTGACTGACACAACTCTCGAAACCCCGATTTTTGCGTAGGTTGGGTTATCGATCGCGTAACCCAACAAAACCCAGACTATTGTTGAGTTTCACGCTGTACTGCTACGCAGAAGTAAGCGATAACCCAACCTAACAAAAAAGATTTGTCGATGACCGTCCATCTACAAAAGCAAAGAAGTGAGTAGAACCCTCTACCCACTTCCTTAAAAACTGAATGCTCAACCTACACGGTTCAGCTTAGTCTATTTGCCAACTGGCACACCAGTAACTGAGTTGCAAGCAGCAGTCACATCGCCAGCGGCAATAACTCCTTGCCCAATCGCGGTCATCCGACCCGGTTTGGGTTCTTTGGCTTCACACAACATCGCTCCAGTTGTTGCTTCACTAGTAGTTTGTACTTTGAGCAGCGCCACCCCACCCACATAGGATTTAAGCGCAGGCTTGAGAGATTCACCATGCACGTTGACCGTTTCAGCGGGTGTCCCAGCACCAACCACATCTGCGGCTGTGATCTCATACTTATAGTTGTCAGTTGCACTGACAATGGGTCTGCCCAATGTATCAAGGTCAGTTGCAAAGGCGGCTTTTTCCAGATAGAAGGCTTGCTGAGTCCGCATCATTGTACCCACATACTGCTTCGCTTCCGATTGCTTTGCCTTGTTTGCTTGGTTCAAGAAGGCGGGTAAGGCGATGGCAGACAAGATACCAATAATGATGATCACAACCAACAGTTCGATCAGGGTGAAGCCCTTTTCGCTATTTTTGCGTTGAGTCAAGTGGTTGAGGAACTTCGCTTTAAACTGGGTATTCATGATGAAATTTCTCCTTTAAGGGCGCGGGGTCGGTGTCTAACTCCATAAACGTAAGTTACCCACGCTTTTGCACTTTTATATCAACCGCACAAGATTTTCTTTGTTTTTTTAGCATCTTATGGTTTAGCTGAGTTCTAAAAGGACGTAGAGAAAGACTTCTAGCCTGGTTAGCAGCGCCATTACATCATTTAAGATTGCCGTTTGAGTGCGCGGTTCTAAAGTGACTGGGTTGAGCGGTTGAATTTGGCGCGACCGTTCTATCAGTGCTGTAACGGTCTGAGGCTCATCCCACAATGGCAGCAGTGTTGCAGCAACTGCACCTTCCAAGGTCAGAGCAGTTTTTGTTAGCCCTGGCAAATATCCACTCAAGCTAAAAGGCTGATGATGCTCAATGCTGTGAACCAATTCCTCTCGTAGATGCGATGTGTTTAGCTGCGGATGTAAATGCACTTTGACCGCTTGCCAGTCTTCTGTTGTCCAGGCTGCAACAGGCTCATAGCCATGCGCCTGCCCTGGATGCCCACACCAAAAATCTAGCAAGCGACTGGTGGGATGCAAAAGCTCAAATAATTGCAGCCGTTGTTCAATAGAGGTTTTAGGTAAGCTCGTCGCCCAAAATAGGGGCAGATTATCTCTGTCTTTGAAAAGATCCAAAATCTCCCAATCACACCAATTCACCATGCTGACAAATTCCAGATCAGCAATTTGCAAGGCGGCAAACAAATCAGCGATGGTATAGCCCTTATCTCCTTGAAGGAGATAGTTCACCAAGATCCAGTCTTTTTCTTCTACATCACCCCGCTGAGCCGCCGCTTGCCAAGTTTTTATTTTTAGGTCAACTCCATTCTTCAATGATTCAAATGTTTCTCTAGCAAGTTCAATTTCTAAATCACCAGGATTCGTGTTCATCAAACCCATGAGTTTGAATATCTGCTGCGATCGAAAATAATCGGCTCGTTTCGCAGAACTGTGCAAGTTTGCCCGGATAATTCCTGTGGGCTTAAGCACCGCTTTCATTGCCTGCAATCCTTTGACTGCATCTGGCAACAGATACAATACTTCATCGCAATTAATGTAATCAAACGTAAAACCCAGGATCGGTAAGTCTTCTATGGAAGCAACAATAAATTCTGCATCTCTAAAACCATGAAGCTGCAACCGCTTCTTTGCCAAATCAATAGACTCATGAGACAGATCAATTCCAACAATTTTTGCGCCGGGGTTTGCTTCTGCCAAGATTAATGATTTAAACCCTGCGCCGCAGCCAGCATCAAGAATCACAATGCCTTCAGGTTTAGGAAAAGCTTGGTTTCGCAAATAGTAGGGAGTGATTAGATTTTGGGCATACAGCAACTTAGAGTTATTTTTAGGGCTGAGATCAACAGGAACGTTGAGGTAAGGAGTGCTATCAAATTGTTGGCGAATTTTTTCAAGTAATTCTGCTGGTTGCTCGTTCATGGGTGGTATTTCTGAAAATCATTTCGGGTATCTATCCAGTTGAGGCGCTTCAGCTTTTGAGATGTTCTATCTTGGATCTTTAAAGCTTTTCTATAAGGACATAGAGAAAGATTTCTAGTCGAGTCAGCAGTGATATCAAGTCATTTAAGATGGCTTCTGGAGTGCGAGGTTCCAGCGTCACTGGGTTGAGCGGTTGAATCTGACGCGATCTTTCTATCATTGCCGCAACCGATTGAGGCTGATCCCATAACGGCAGCAACGTCGCAGCAACGCTACTTTCTATCGTCACAACAGTTTTGATTTGTCCCGGCAAATATCCGCCTAGGGTAAACGGTTGATGGTTCTCAATGCTTTGCACCAAGTCCTCGCGAAGTTTCGAGTTTTTTAGTTGGGGATGCAGGTAAACCGTTGCTGTTTGCCAATCGTCTTCTGACCAGTCAGCCACAGGCATAAATGAATTCGACTGATCAGGATGTCCACACCAAAAATCTAGCAGGCGGCTAATGGGATGGAGCAGTTCAAATAACTGTAATCGTTGCTCCGTATGGACTTCTGGCAGGCTCATTGCCCAAAAAAGAGGTAAGTCATCCGCATCTTTAAATAAGTCTAGAATTTCCCAATCTCGCCAGTTCACCATGCTGATAAATTCCAGATCGGCAGATCTTAATGCCGCAAAGAGGTCAGCGATGGTATACCCCTTGTCGCCTTGAAACAGATAGTTCATCAATACCCATTCCTTTGACTCCACGGTTTTTCGTCGGGCGGGATCTTGCCAAACCTTGATTTTTAGATTGACCCAATCTTCTAGTGCGCCAAAGGTTTCTCTGGCAATCTCAATCTCCATGTCTTCGGGGTTAGAGTCCATCAGCCCCATGATTTTAAAGACCTGCTGCGCCCGAAAATAGTCAACCCGCTGAGTGGCACTGTGGAGGTTTCCTCGGATGATGCCGTCTGGTTTCAACGCCGCTTTCATGATCTGCAAGCCTTTGGCGATATCTGGCAACAAATAGAGAACTTCATCACAGTTAATGTAATCAAATTCCATACCGAGAGTGGGCAAGGCTTCAATCGGAGCGACAATAAACTCTGTGTTTTCAAAGCCATAGAATTGGAGCCGTTGTTTTGCCAGGTCAAGCGCTTCTTTGGAGAGATCAATGCCAACAATTTTGGCTCCGGGGTTTGCTTCTGCCAACACTAAGGATTTAAAGCCCGTTCCACAGCCCGCATCCAAGATCACTTTACCCTCGGTAGAGATTATGATTTGATTGCGGAGGTAATAGGATGTGACCAAATTGTGGATATACAGCAGGTCATGAGAATCTTTAGGATTTTGCTCAAGGGGAATGCTGGGATAGGGGGCGCTATCAAACTGCTGGCGAATTTTTTCAAATAATTCGGCGGATTGCTCGTTCATGGGTCACATTCCTGAAGGTCAATGGGTGAAATGGGCAAGATTTTAGGGAGGATGATCTCGTTTCATTATTTAGAAATCCCAATTGTCTGTCACGAT
>JBGTAZ010000416.1:0-7452 GCA_041749615.1 Leptolyngbyaceae cyanobacterium
AATCAGTTTTTGGCAAATATTCGCGAAGTAGACGCGATCGCCCATGTGGTGCGCTGCTTTGAAAACGATGATATCATCCATGTTTCCGGTTCCATCGATCCGATCCGCGACATCGAAATCATCAACCTAGAACTCGCATTGGCGGATCTGGGGCAGATTGAAAAAAGACTCGATCGCGCCAAAAAACAAGCCCGTGGCAATAAAGAACTCCAGATTGAAGTGGATGCCCTGGAAAAACTGATGCCTGCGCTAAACGACGGCAAACCCGCCCGCCAAGTAAACCTCACCGAAGAAGAAGCGATCGCCGTCAAAGCGCTAGGATTGCTGACCCAAAAGCCCGTGATCTATGCTGCCAACGTCTCGGAAGAGGATCTGGCAACAGGCAATGCTTGGGTCGAACAGGTGAAAGCACTGGCAGCCCAAGAAAACGCTCAAGTCGTCATCGTGTCTGCTCAGGTGGAATCGGAACTGGTGGAACTGCCGGAAGACGAACGCGCCGATTTCCTCGACGCTCTCGGCGTGCAGGAAGGCGGACTGAAATCTCTGATTCGCGCCACCTACGATCTGCTGGGTCTTCGCACCTACTTCACTGTGGGACCCAAGGAAACCCGCGCCTGGACGATTAATGCGGGCATGGTTGCGCCTCAAGCGGCTGGCGTGATCCACACTGATTTTGAACGCTGCTTCATTCGGGCTGAAACCGTTGCCTACGAGGATCTAGTCGCTGCCGGTTCCAAGCCAGCCGCGAAGGAAAAAGGATTGGTACGCAGTGAAGGGAAAGAGTATGTGGTCAAGGAAGGGGATGTCATCCTGTTTCACACCAGTGCTTAGGTCGGATTTGCGCCCGTTCTCCTGTTCTTTCCCGCCCCTGTCCCCAGTTTTTTTGCTGCCATAATTTGGATGCTTATCTGACTATTTTTTGGGTTTCTTTGCGATCGATTTGGGTTCCGTTGCAGACTGTCGATCGCCATCTGCTAGATCCTGCCACTCACCCTCTGCTTCTGCTGCCCGTAGCGTAGCCGAGATCGGCACAGTATAGGGGGTAGGCACGAGTTCTAACTGGCGCTGACCTGCTTGAGGGTGAACCTCCGTTCTAGTAGATTGGGCGGCGGGTTGTCCGTGGCGGCGACGAGACACGTTTTCCTCGCTGGTGTTTTCTGCCACCACTTCATACAACATTGCCAGTTTATTCGGATTGTTTCCCTTCCTCAGCACCCGTCCTAGCCGCTGGATATGTTCGCGGGTGGAGCCGGTGCCGGATAAAACGATCGCAATACTGGCATCGGGCACATCGACTCCTTCATTCAGCACCCGTGAGGCAACTAAGCAGCGATAGTCGCCTTGTTTAAACCGAGTCAAAATCTCATGGCGCTCTTTAACGCCGGTTTGGTGGGTAATGGCGGGAATCAGAAATTCTTGGGAAATCCGATAAACCGTGGCGTTGTCGTCGGTGAAAATCAGGGTACGTTCGGGATAGTGACTGGCAAGAAGATCGGCTAACACCCGCAGTTTGCCGTCGGTGCCAAAGGCGATCGCTTTTGCCTCCCGGTGTGCCAACATTGCTTTTCGTCCGGGTTTCGAGCAGGCGCTTGCTTGAACAAAACGCTGCCAGCCTTGGGTGCTGCTCAAGTAAATATTGGCTGATTGCAAAAAGGCGTTGCGGGTTTGCATCAGGCGATCGTAGCGTTCCCGCTCTTGGGGCGATAGATGCACTTTAATCTGAACTGCTTTGTGTTTCGCCAGTGCGGTGCCCGAAAGTTCTTCGGCAGTCCGGCGATAGAGTTCTGCCCCAATTAGGGTTTGCAAATCGGCGTGTTTGCCGTCGGTGCGCTCTGGGGTGGCGGTTAAGCCCAGGCGATAGGGCGCGATCGCATATTCAGCAATAACGCGGTTAAAGTCGCTAGGCAAATGATGGCACTCATCAAACACCAACAGCGCATATTGATTGCCCAATGTTTCAGCGTTAATCGCGGCGCTGTCGTAGGTGGAAACCAAAATGGGAGTGCGATCGCGCGATCCACCGCCCAGTAGTCCAATGTTGGCATCGGGAAAGGCTGCAACGAGGTGAGCATACCACTGGTGCATTAAATCCAATGTTGGCACCAAGATCAACGTGCTGCGCTGAGTTGCCTGCATTGCCAATTGCGCTAGGTAGGTTTTTCCGGCGGCAGTGGGCAGCACGACCACTCCCATGCGACCTGCTTGCTTCCAGGCTTCTAGCGCTTCCTGCTGATGGGGATAAGGCTCCATTTCGAGGCTGGGCACCAGTTCCACTTCTTGAAAGCCTTTGGCATTGTCGATCAAATCAATTTCTGCCGCGCGTAGCCCTAAGACTAGGCTGCGATATTGGCTTGCCGGAACCCGAAAGCGCTCGATGCGATCATCCCAAGTGGCATAGTCCAGCCATTCCTTTCCCTGGGGTGGCGGATGCAAAATTAGGGTGCCGCGATCGTAGGATAAGGTCGGTTTCCGCGCCAATGAGTATCCTCTATAAATTAGGATCAATACCCAGCGATCGCAGTTGGTCTGCCAATTGAATGGCTTTCGCTTCTGCTGCCTCTGCGCGTTGGCATTCCGTATCTGCGCGTTGAGATTCTGCCTCTGCGCGTTGCGATTCTGTATCTGCGCGTTGCGATTCTGTATCCGCGCGTTGGCGTTCTTGGTTTGCCCGTTCTGCACCTGTAGGAATCACCGCTCCCGTTTTATCATGCCAGCGTAGCCAGCGATCTCGCTTGCCCTCAAAAACTCCGTCCCACAGCGTTAGCCCCAGACCTAGTTCTTCAAACCAGGAGTCAGTCAAGGCTTGATAGCGATTTGCCCGATTTTCAAACAGATATAAGTCAATGCTGCCCAGTTGATGCAAGGGATCAAACACGGCATAGTACCCCACTCCCATGCGGGCATACTCTCGCAGTTTGCGACCCAGTTCGTTGCCTTCCCGGTTGGAAACAATTTCAATCACAATATCGGGCGGTTTGCCAAATTCCCAAACGAAATAAGTGCGGTTTTTCTTTTGTGTCCAATCTTGCGCCACTTCCACATCTAGGCTGACGAAAACATCAGGCACCAGCGGCGGCTGTTTGATGGCATAAAACACTCCCACATTCGCAGCGGCTAAAAAAACGCGATTACCCAACACGCCATCATTGCTGTACAGCGACCCAGTGAGTAAGCGCTGCTGTTTCTCAGAAATTAAATTATCCACCGGGGTATCATCCTCAATCACCAAATCGTCAATATCTGGTGAGAGACCAAGTTGATCGGCTGAGAGATCAGCTTCGGTTTTTAAGCCTTGGGACATCGGTACTGGTTCCCGTCACTCTAACGCTATAGTAGCGGGTTTGAGAGCATTTAGCATAGGACAATTCTGCCAGCTTAGAACTGGCATAGAACTGGCAGCTTAGAAATTGAAGTCTTCAATCGGGAGTTCTGGAAAGTCGGGGGGAATCACTTCGCAATCGAGGCTGATCTTTTGGCTTTCGCGTTGAGTTTGCACTTCTACCGCGATCGCTTCTAGGCGAATTGCCAGTGTACCAAAGGGCACCGTCAGTTGAGTCGTGGCTTCTAGTTGATCATGTCCGTTGGGGAAGAAATCCACCATCCAGCGAGGACCATCTAACAGCGATCGCGTTTGACGATCATTCACCCAGAGCTTGATGTAGATCTTGGGCAATAGATTGGGCAGTTTCAAGCGCAGATTCATCGGTCTGCCCGCCACGATTTCATCGGTCAAAATCTCAATGATTGGAACCGGAATCGCATCATCTTCCGGCATTACCAATGGGTTAGCAATGGGCAATTCCAACGCTTCGCCCCGCTTGGCACGGGAGAGCGATCGCCGCATCCACTCTTGCCACAGTGGATCATCATCCACAACGACTTCATGAGTCACCCAATCTTCTATTGGGGCGTACGTCACTTGCTCTTCAGTTGCCACGGAATGCGTTTCGGCAGCACTATCTGCCGAAATACGGTCTGATGATGGCACACTTTCCTTTAAGGCAACTAACAGTTCTTCATCGGCTGCCAACACCGAGAGCCGATCAAAGAAGCGATCTTGTAATCGCAATGCTTGAAACGCAGATTTGATGGGAGACGGTCGCTCGGCAACAGTCGGGATCTCTGCGGATTGGGCGGCATCGGCAGACACTTGGGCGATCAGAGCCAGTACCTCAGAATCCAGATCGCCATCGTGCTGTTTTTCAGTCAGTTCACTCACCGAAATTCCCGCAGAGAGGGTTTCACGGATTGCCTCTGCACCTGTCGCTGCTGCTTCATCCTCCGCACTCCGTTCGTGTAGCGTCTTCATAGCGGCTGCTTCCCGCAGGGTAGGAGATACTCCGAACTCCGAACTCCGCCCTTGCTCATCCAATTCCTCGACGATCGCTTCTTGGGCGATCGCCTCCTGAACCACCGTAGCGCTAGCGGTTGTTCGAGTGGTGACAATAAAGGCAGGCAGATCAAGCGGGGCTTTTATCCCAGTGGGGTCGGCTTGAGGGTCGCTGAGTTGGGGGGGCAGTCCTGATCCCTTGGGTTTTGCCGGGATAGTTGGGCTGCTGTCTCGAATCGAATCAGGGTCTTGGTTCGCGACCCAATTTGTTGCAGTTAGATCTAGAAAGGAGAGATCCAGAACGGGCTTGGCTTTGGAGCGGTGCAAGCGATCGCTAAATTCAATCGCTAAATCAGATAAATCACTGCCGTCTGGCTCTTGATCTAACGCTGTTCTCACCCGCTGAAATTCTGCCATCAGTTCATCGGGGTTTACGGTAACGGTAATTGTGGCGGCTTGCAGGGCAATGGGTTCAGCCTGTTCTGAGTCGGCTCCCCACAGTTCCACTTCGCCAATCAAAAGATGGGTTGTTGAGTTGAGAGGGAGATGCACCGTGAAATTAAAAGCGTGAGGCAGGCATTCAGCGGTGAGGGGCAGGCGATCGCTGAAAATGACTTCTGATGTTTGAGGATCGCGGAGAGCCACCCGCAGGTTTTGGGCAATCCATCGGGTTGAGGCTGCGATCGCCCCCTCTAAAATCGCCCCATCGCCATGAGATTGTTCGTCACTTAGAAGCGGTTCTCTCATGCCGTCTGCGCCGTCTGTGTCGTCTGCGAAGGGCGCAATTTTCGCGAGAGATTCGCTTTGCAGAATCGCTGGCGCTTGCCACCCGTCTTGCAACACCAAACGACCGATTACCGCCATACTTTGTCCGATACTTGATTGGAAGGCTTCCCGCTCCAGAATAATCTGCACGGCTCTAGCATCCACATCCACCAATGTGATTGGCTGATGTGGATCTAAATTCTGACCACTCTCAGCCACGGCAGGCACAGATTTACTGACAGATCCACTGAGAGCCATCATTCGCTCAGCCTGATTTGAACCTGAAGCAGCGCCAAACTCTTGAAACACCTCCTCAATCAGTTGATGCGAGAGTTGCTCGGTCATTGCCACCAATCGATCCATCGACAGCCCCAATGCTTGAGCGATTTCTACATTTAAGGCTACGATTTCTGGGGTCGTGGGGGAGTCCGCAGCGGATAACGCATTGTTCGCGATCGCACTGTTCTCAATTGCATACTGTTGAATTTCGCTGGTTTCAACCCCGTGATTTAATTGCGGTTCTGGGGTTGAAGCGGATTCAATCTGTTGGCTGGTTAAATGATCTGAATCATCGCCATCCCAATCCTCATCCGGGTCAAGAACGGGCGCAAACACCTGCAAACGAACCGAGTGATGCAGCGTATCGCCCATCAAATCGGATATGGGGTCGGGAGAAAAACAAGAAAATTCCCAAATGCCAGGGCTAAGGTAGGTGTAGGGAACCACAACCATCAGCCCACCCGCATTGGTTCGGCTAGAACGCTTTTGAAACCGACGCTTGGGCGGCTCTTCAGCGATCGCCAAATGGCAAATGCGAATATTCACCTCCGTATCTGCTTGGGCAAATCGCGCAACGATGCGATATCGCCCTTCTAAAATTTCAACATCGGGAGAGTCCAGCGGCAGCCAAGCGCGATCGCCATCTTTTTGTACGAGAAACTTCCACTCTTGCATATCTACCTTTAGGGACTGCTCCGCTGGATTAACGACTCAAAAACTACATCTAGCGCTCTGCACCATTGAAAATACCGCCTTTGAAGGCTCAGCATACTAGATGCGGTACGAGAGTCGATATTTTTTACAAAAATTTACAAATGCTGCATCTTAGCCCCGCCAGTGTATGCCAGCGATCTCGATTCGGCGAACATCAAAATATTTCGTTACATCCAGTCGGTACAGAGGAATTCTTAGGAACCCCGTCGCCCAGCCAGTCTTCACGCGGATTCTAGGGTCCGGCAAAAATCGCGGCTTCAAGATCGTGGCGGCTGAGGGAATACTTAAACGATCGCTGCACCGCGCGATCGCCGTCTCCAAATTCAAAATAGCGCACACTAAGCTGATCGACATCCAGCCATAGTTCTGCCTTCCAGCCTGTCCGCTCAATATGCCAACAGTGCAAATCCTCGCGGTCTTGCTGGCACTCTTGGGTTTTTAACCACTGCTCAATATCAGGCAGAGGATGGTTATAAAGCGGCGTATCTGCGGAGGGAAGTGACATGGAAGAACTATTTCTCACTGATCTGGGTTAGTAAAGGTTAAGGCTTTTTGGGGCGAGGCATAATCAATCACCCCTTTGATGGGAATGGACGGTTGAGTGATCACTGGCTCAGCAGCCGGGATCGGTTGGGTCGTAATCGGTTGGGTCGTAATCGGTTGAGTCGTAATCGGTTGAATGAGCGTTTCCCCACGGGTTAGCCCGATCGCGATCGCCAGACAAAGGCACCCTACAAACGTCAACCCTAAGATGAACAGAGCGAACAGTTCACCGGGCGACAGGGGGCGATCGGTGGCATCGATGTAGGCAGAGGACGACATCGATTGATTGTGAGCCGATGACTGGTGCAGACTGGGCAAAGGACGCACAACCGGGATGGAAGAATAACCAATTTTACGATTGTAAACGGTGCGGCGTTCTTCACTCGTCAGCGTGGCGTAGGCTTCATTCAACTGTTGAAACTTAGCCGTGGCGATCGCGCTTGGCAACGTAGTCGGATCAGGCTGATACAGCTTACTTTACTCGCGATAAGCCTGCCGAATTTGCTTTACAGATGCCGATGGATGAATCTTTAGCAGGGCATAGTGAGTGGTTGCCCCCCCATTTCTGGATGAACCGCCACCGCCCTCTGTTGGATTTGATCGATCCTGTACCACGAACGCCCTACCCGCTAAAGGTTTAGGTGTGAAAAATAACTTCTGACCATTGTAACTGGCAAACAAGCACTGAAGGAAGATGAGGGGCATTGCTGAATCTGGGGAGGAAATTTGTAGGGGCAATCCCTTGTGGTTGCCCTCCACTTACGTCAGGGTAGGCACAAGACCTACCCTGACTACAGTCAAAAATCATACTTGCATTCAGC